>DATMNH010000300.1:0-5250 GCA_035568975.1 Casimicrobiaceae bacterium | reverse complement strand
ATCTGGTCGAGCCGCAGGACCCTGCCGCCACGCATCGCGGTCAAATCGGACGTTGGAGAATCCGAAATCGTCCGGACTATCAAGCAGCAGGACGCGGACGGTCGCATCGTCATCGTTGACCTGGAGGGCGTGGCGTCGCGGTTAGTGTCGCGCGCCATATCGCAGGCCGACCTTGTACTAACGCCCATGCGGGCTACAACACTGGACGCGACGATCGGGGTTCGGGCACTAGCGCTTGTCGAGGAGGAAGAGGAATCCCTTGGGCGTCCCATTCGGCATGCAATTGTTTTTACCATGACCCGGGCGATCAGATCCAAGCAGCACACAGCAATCGAGGCGTCGCTGAAAGAGCAGGGGGTTGATGTTATCACGCCGCCTCTGATGGAGCGGGCGGCGTTCTCCGCATTGTTCGAGTTTGGTGGTGACCTCCGCACCATGCCAGCCCAAGGAAAGATGGAGCCTGCTGCGGATAATGCTGCTCAGTTCGCGCAGGCTGTCTATCAACGTCTTGCAGGCCCCGGCAAATGAGCGACCAGCCAAAACCATTCAGTATCGACCTCGCCAACCTCAAGACGCGCCGAAAAGACATCAGCGCCGAATCCGTTGGGAGGGCCGACAGTGCCGGGGAGCAGCATGGATTTGTTAACCGGGAGCCGCCAAGGAAGCGGGGCAGGCAGCCCAGTCCGCGCACGGGTCAGGTGCACGCCAAGGTCATGCCGAACGTCGCAGATGAGATAGCGGATGAGGCGAAGCGGCGAGGGGTTCAGCAAGGCGTCCTGATCGAAGAGGCTTGGGCTCTTTACAAGAAGCGGCAATAGGAACGCTCTAATCGGCCCAGTGACCACGAAGCTGTGCAAAACGGCTACGGCCCCTGCAGAACGCGAGTTCCGTCAAAGCCAGCCTGGAAACCCGGCCGTTCGCGGTAATCGCGGCCGGGCTCGCGGCACAGGAGATCGCCGCACTACTAGCGGAACTGCGCAACCTCGGATGGTTGCCGCCCGGGGAAGACACGCGTAATATGTAAACATGTCTTACGTCAGGTGTCTTACATGCCTAGATCGTTGAAAACATTGACGTCAGATCGCCCAAACGCTGACACACTGAGGCAGCTTGCGACCGCTGATCCGACCATACCGCCGGCAGTGATGCCACGCACCGGTAGCGAGATGATTAATCTGCGCCTGGCATCGAGCCTGGTAGACGAGCTGGACGCGACAGCCGAGGCCGAACGCACCACGCGAAAGGTCGTCATCACGCGGGCGTTGGCAAACGCCGGGTTTCGGGTACCTCAGCACGATCTCGAAGATCGGACGCCTAAGAAACGCCGCCGTGGCGGTCCGGTAGAGCGGATGGCAGTGGCGACATGATCCTGCAGGCGATCGAGAACCACTTGGCGCTGTACAGGCGAAGGAACACCGCATGAGCGGCTCCAAGCCCTTGCGGCCCAAACGCAGGAAGGCAGTCGCAGCAGCCGATTTCACGAAAATCGTCGCCGACGCCCGGGCAAAGATCGGCAGGGCCAAAACCGAAGCGTTCATGGCTCGGCTTGATGCGATCAACACGATCCTGGAGGACGCCGAGCCATACGACGTGCTGGTGGTGTGCGCGCATGTTCTCGCGCAGGTCATCCCGCTCTGTTGCGAGAAGCATGAGGACGAATTCAAGTCGGAGCTTTTGCGAGTTCTCAGCGACTGCGCCGCCCAGGAGCGAGACGCCGCCGAGGCAGAAGGGGAGGGGGACGCCACGCCCCCGCAGGTGCACTGAGGGGTCGCATGAACGTCTACATGAGCGCCGCGAACCAACTGCCGGCCTCGATGACCGTGGCCGAATTCCTCGCCTGGACCACAACTGACGGCTCCGATCGGTGGGAACTGATCGAGGGCGCGCCGCGGGCGATGACGCCGGCCTCGCCACGGCACGGGGCGATTCAGGGGGAGGCTGTCCGGCTGATCGGCAACCGGTCGGCAGACGTTCCTGGGCCGCCATGCCGTGTCATCGTCGAACCCGGCATCCAGCCCAAGGTGCGCGCGAACTGGAACGTGCGCATTCCTGATCTCGCGGTGACATGCACTGCGTCTGACGCCGACGATCGGCTGTTGCGCGAGCCGCTAGTGGTGGTGGAGATCCTGTCGCCATCGAACAGGGCGGACACCTGGGCGAACGTCTGGAGCTACACCACGGTCCCGAGCGTGTGGGAAATTCTGGTGCTGTACACGGCGGACATCCGCGCCGATTTGCTGCGCCGGGAGGAAGACGCCTCGTGGCCGGACAATCCCACTGCTTTGACGCTTGGCGATGACCTGGCGCTGGAAAGCATCGATTTCACCATTCCGATCGCCGCGTTCTATCGCACCGCCTGAACCGTGTCCTTCTTCTTGGATCATGCGGCGTTCGACGAATTCGTCTGGCGGGACGGTGCTCGTCGAAGGCACTTCGCAGGGCAGTCGCCGACCATCAAGGGGCGGCACAGGGACCGGGTGTGGCCGGCGCTCAGTCGCTACAAGCGGACGCGCCGAAAGACGGACGAATGGCAGAGGCACCGTTCGTCTGTGGCCGGCGTCAAAACCACTTGCTCGATCAAGAGGGCGGCGCTGCTTAGCGTGCTGCGACGATGGTGCCCGATCAGCCGATTGGAGGCGTGGCACATGGCGGTATGCGACCACGCGCAACGGCCGCCACGGTACGATCCATGGTGAACCGACAGGGGGAATGTCAACGAGTGTTCACGATCGACCGGAATTGCTGTTCACGATCTGAGGTGGACCCCGGAAACTGGACAGGCGGCTAAGAGAGAGTCTCCCCTTGGCGCGCCGGAACAGCTCCTGGAGGTCACGTTCCCGCCGTTCGGGCTGGCTCGATATCTTGACCGTCTTCTCTGTGGTCAGATCGTAGAACAGCGCGGCTTCCAGCAGCGGCAGGCTGAACTTCGCTTTGTCGATCGACACCCCCCGCCCCTTTCATCGGCTCACGACTGCGGTGCTTCGTGGTGAATGCGGGCAGAGGTTTTCGCCTGGCGGGCCTCAAGCACAGTCAACGCCTTCGGGTCGTTGTCGAGCAAAACTAGGGCGCTGCTGATTGCGCGGCTCGGCAACGCGTCGCCGGTTTCATATTTCTGAAACGCACGCGGACCGCCGCCGATCAATTCCCCCGCAGTCTCTTGCGTGAGGCCGAGCTTCTTGCGTATGCGCCTGATTTCTTCCGGTTCAAGCAGCCCCTCGGTGCGGGCTTTAAGCCGGTTCAACGCACGGTCGGAAACCTTCATATCCGCGGGGTCGAAAACACCATCGTCCGGCCGATCGCCATACCAACCGGGCATGTCAAAGGTGATGCTTTCGCCTTTGTAGGTGAGCGTAAACGGGCGCACGGCGCGCCGGAGTGGTGCGCCCGTTTCAGGATCGACAGGGTGGTTAGTCATCGTCTCTCTCCTTGAACGACAGCAGCACAAATTCGGTCACGACATCCGCCGTGAACTTGACGTAAAGCGTCCCAGCCACTGAGGGCACGTGATACACGTCCTGCCAAATCCGATGATCTCCGTAAGAGGTCATCGATTTGTAGAACTGCTTCCGCTGCATGGTCTCAATCGTCGCCTCAATCTCGGCGCGGCCAAAACCAAGGGCCGCGGCGGACCGCGTGGCAACGACCGTTACCCGCATACGGGGCGCGGCAGCCTTGAACGCTTCAAGGTCGTAGGTCGGATTCCGCTTCTCCGCCATGCTGTAATATACACCTTTAAGGTGTATTGTCAATACCCCGCGTCAGAAATTAGACGGAAATTGCCCGGTGGCTTGGCTGCGGCCCGGCAGAAGTATCGCTGATGCGAAAGATAGCTCCTGGTTTCAATTCAAACCACAATGGCATTGGCAAGGTTTTCAAGCGCTTAGAGGAGCCAGGGGTATTCGGGGCAAAACTCCGGGCCGCTGCCACGTCAGGCAGGCTGTCCGCGACAGCGGATGACGTCTGGAAGCTGCGGGACGGCAGGACCGCCGCAGACGCCGAGCCTGGCGCCAAGATAGTCCAGAAGGCGATGCCGAGCTTCCTGCAGGTCTTGGCGAGCCCAAGGAATGCGTCGCGGCAGTCGCGACCGATGTCGCTGTGGGTTCCGCCGCTGACGTGGCGTTTGGTCACCTGGCAGCGGATGTCGTTTTCCGAGCCATTGGTCTGCTTCGCAGCCCAACTGTGTAGCGGGACCTCAGGGTGCTCGAGCACCATCAACAGCTCGACCTTGTTGGCGTGTAGCCGCTTGAGCAGGCGGTCGAGAGTGGGGAAGCCGGTGGGAAGGCAAAAGATGTAGTCAAACCGAGCACGGAGCTGATCACGCAGCCATGGTGGTGTCGGGCTGGAGCGGTAGTCCTTCAGGTCGGCATAGAAGGCCAGAACGCACGAAACGCCCGGATTTGACAGATAAGCGGACAAATCTGGAACGGGTCGGCGCGATTATGCAGGCCGGACAGAGGGTTGTGCCATTCCGACGAAGGCCATGGGGGCTCGTCTGGTGACCCCAAGCTAAGCGCATCGGGCTTGGGTAGCCGATTCGGACTTTGCTGACACCGTGACACCGCACCGGCCGGTCGAAGCGAAGGCACTTACGCTACCGACGCCAGCTGCGGCCTGAGTACAAACCCGTCGCTGACGACGCTCGCCGCCCGGAAATTGAGCCGCAGCTTTCGCCGTGCCCGCATGCTGAGGTGCCGAGGCATTCGGCTGAAGCTACCGAGGCTCTTTTTGTGGCTGCACGCAGATTAGATGCGGTGCGCAGCAACAATCAGGCTGACCACCCGCGTCGGCTGTGGTGTCGCGCTCATGTCAGGCGTGCAGGCGGTCCAACTCGTACTCCTGGAGCAAGCAGTGCTCTGACAAGCCCAGGCCCTCGGCGAGCTTCCGGATCATGTCGATTGTCAGCGGCCGGCGGCGGTTGAGTATCTCCGACACCCGCCCGCTGGGTGCGCCGATGAGTTCGCCGAGATCCGCGCGCGACATCCCGCGATCTGCCATTCGCTCCACAATCGCGTCGATTGGATCAGGCGCGTCAATCGCGTAGTGCTCGTCTTCGTATGCGCTCACGAGCACAAGCAGGAGATCAAGGCGGTTGCCTGCGGCCGACCCTTCCGGTGCGCCCCACAGTCTCCGCACAGCCGCTAGTGCGTGCGCATAATCCTCTTCGGTGCGGAGCGGCCTGTTCACTTCCATCTCCCGTCACAGCTTCTGCAGTCGCTTGCCGCCGTCGTCGCACAGGACATCATACTCAGC
>DATMNH010000299.1:0-6252 GCA_035568975.1 Casimicrobiaceae bacterium | reverse complement strand
TAATAAGCTTGTCCCTCCGTGGTGAGACTGAGCGTTCGCGTCGACCGTTGGATCAACCGCACGCCCAGTCGATGTTCCAATCGTGCGACACTTTTCGAGACTGCGGATTGGCTGGAGCCGATGAGCCTACTGGCGGCGCTGAAGGAGCCTGCATCGACAGTCCTGACAAACGCGACCAGTCCCGTCGTCTTCTCGAGTATCGAAACCATTTAGGACCCTGCGGAATAACTGACGCGACCGAGCCCCCGGTTTTACGAAACCACGGATGGATTAACTAGAGGGGAAGGAGCCTCTCATGCTCGACGATCGTCATACCATGTTACCGCCGGGCGCCCTCCCTGAAACCGATATTCACCCTGTCCCTGTGAGTCGCTCCGAGATCGGCAATGTCGGAGATCTTCGGGATGCGCCGAGCGTGCCGCAAGGTTCAACGGGCCGTCGGACCCGACGGAATTGGTACGTGGCGGCCGCGGCTGGCGCCATCCTTGTAGGCGCCGGCGTCTGGAGTTTTGGCGCGCATACGACGATGCCCGAACTAGGAACCGTTCCGCCGTCGCCTCCAGTCGTAACCGTGGCGCTCCCGCTTCGGGAAAACATCGCGAACCGAACTGAGTTTACGGGACAGTTCTCCGCCGTGAATCAGGTCGGATTGCGCGCTCAAGTCAGCGGCTACTTGACCGAAATCCATTTCCAGGATGGTCAAATTGTCCGCAAGGGCGATTTGCTCTTTGTCATCGACCCGCGTCCATATGAAATCCAGTTGCAACAGGCGACCGCGCAACGTGAGACAGCCACTGCCGCTCTGGAGTTGGCAGATAAGCAAATCGCCCGCACCACTCACCTCAACCGACAGCAGATTGCAACAGATGATCTTCTGGATCAGCGCGCGCAGACCCAGCGTGCTGCTGCGGCGGCTGTCCAAGCAGCAGAAGCGGCCATGCGGTCCGCGCAACTCAATTTGGAATTTACCCGCATCGTCGCCCCGTTTGGTGGCCGCGCGAGCATGCGCCGCGTTTCCGTGGGCAGTCTGGTTAGCGGAGGCACGTCCGACCCCACGGCTCTTACTTCCATTGTCTCACTTGATCCCATCTACCTCGACTTCGATATGAGCGAGGCAGATTACGTTGCGTACCGGCATTCGAGCGCTGGCCAGCGTGCGGATGCGAAGACCATTGTTCAGATCAGTGTGGATGGTGAGCAAGCTTGGAGCCGCACCGGTGAATTGAACTTTTTGGACAACCAGATCGACCGTGGCAGCGGCACGCTGCACGCGCGAGCGACCCTGTCCAACCCCGACTTGACCATCGCGCCAGGCCAGTTCGCTAGGGTTCGGTTGCCGGTATCGCCCGCCCAGCCGGCGTTGCTGATCCCCGATTCAGCTCAGTTGACCGACCAGTCCAGCAAGACGCTGATGGTCGTGCAGGATGATGGCACTGTCGTTCCCAAGCGGGTCGAGGTCGGCGGGCTTGAAGACAATGGAATGCGCGTGATCACGCGCGGCCTGCTGCCAACAGACCGCGTCGTTGTCAACGGCCTGATGCGGCTGCGTCCCGGCCTTAAGGTCGAGGCACATTTGGCGCCTCTTTTCCCCACCACAAAGAATTGAGGGCTACGCCATGCGCCTATCACATTTCTTCATTGATCGTCCGATCTTCGCCGGCGTTCTGTCACTCTTGATCACAATCCTGGGCGCCTTAGCTTATTTCACTTTGGCGGTTGCCCAGTATCCCGAAGTCGCGCCGCCCACGCTTCAGGTCACCGCCACGTATCCCGGCGCGTCGGCCGACGTAGTCAGCGAGACCGTGGCGACGCCGCTCGAGCAGCAAATCAACGGCATCGAAAATCTGCAATACTTCTCCAGCCAGTCGACGGGCGATGGGAAACTCACGCTGACGCTGAACTTCAGACTAGGGACCGACCTCAACACGGCTCTTGTGCTAACGCAAAGCCGCGTGCTCATCGCGCAGCCACGTCTTCCACAAACCGTCCAGCAACTCGGCGTCACCGTCAAGAAGGTTGCGAGCGATTACGTGATCGTTCCACATCTCTACTCCCCGGACGGATCGCGCGATCAGCTCTATCTCTCGAATTATGCGACGTTGCATATCAAGGACGCGATCGCCCGTTTAGATGGTGTGGGCGACGTCCAGACGTTCGGTGCGCGTGACTACGCCATGCGCATATGGCTCGATCCGGATAAGATCGCCTCTCACAACCTCACGGCCGGTGATGTGGTTGCGGCGCTGCGAACACAAAACGTGCAAGTGTCAGCAGGCGTTCTGGCAGAACCCCCGGTGGCAAATCCGAGTGCCTTCCAAATCAACGTCAAGGCGCTCGGTCGCCTTGTCGATCCTTCTCAATTCGCCGACGTCATCATCAAATCTGATAATGAAGGCCGCGTCACCCGGGTGCGTGATGTGGGCCGCGTAGAGCTTGGGGCTGTGGACTATGGCGCCAACGGCTACAAGGACCACGAGCGCTCCGTTCCGATCCTGATCTCCCGCCGGCCCGGCTCGAACGAACTGGCTACCGGGCGTGCGATCCGGACGACGATGGCCGAGTTGTCGAAGGACTTCCCGCCCGGCGTCGCTTACATGAATCAGTATGACGCGACGGTGTTCATCAGCCAGTCAGTGCACGAGGTCGTGATGGCCATCATCGGCGCACTGCTCTTGGTGGTGATCGTTGTCATCCTGTTCTTGCAGACGTGGCGGGCTTCGATCGTCCCGATCGTCGCTATCCCTGTTTCATTGGTCGGCACCTTTGCAGTTCTCGCCGGGCTTGGTTTCTCGCTCAACAGCCTGTCGTTGTTTGGCCTGGTGTTGGCCGTCGGTATCGTGGTGGATGACGCGATCGTCGTGGTCGAAAACGTCGAACGCAACCTCAGGCTTGGCCTGTCGCCGCGCCAGGCAGCGCGCAAGACGATGGACGAAGTTGGCGGGGCGCTTATTGCGATCGCATTGACGCTCTGCGCCGTCTTCATCCCCTCGGCGTTTATTCCCGGCATTTCGGGGGAGTTCTTTCGGCAGTTCGCCGTGACGATGGCGGCCTCCACGCTGATCTCGTGCTTCGTTTCATTGACGCTCAGTCCGGCGCTTTGTGGCGTGCTGCTGCGGCCGCATGAAACGCACCATGCCTCTCAGCGCCGCTTCCTTCTGGCGTGGCTGGTTCTGGGATTCTTCTCCGCCTTTAACCGTAGCTTCGAATGGCTGTCGCAGCGGTTCGGCAGGCTGACCGGCCGCCTGATCCGCTTAAGCGTCGTCGTTATCGTCGCCTATGCCGGACTGACCGGGTTGACGGCTTGGCAGTTCAGCCGCGCGCCGACGGGTTTCATTCCGGACCTCGATCAAGGCTATCTCATCACCGTTCTACAGCTCCCGCCGGGCTCCTCATTGGCGCGAACCGACGAAGTGACGCGGAAGGTGAACGATATCCTGGCGTCGATTCCGGGTGTCTTCTCGACGGCTGCCTTCGCCGGTCTCGACGGCGCGACGTTCACACTCGCCCCGAATGAGGGCGCGATCTTTTCAGTCTTCAAGTCGTTCCAGGAACGGGAGCCGAAGGGCCAGACGGCCAAGACCATTCTGGCGACCATCAATCAGCGGCTCGCCGGGATCGAGGACGCCTTCATCGTCACGATCGAGCCGCCGCCGGTGAACGGCATCGGCGGCGCGGGCGGTTTCAAGATGGTGCTAGAGGACAGGGCCAATGTAGGCACTGCAGTCCTGGAGGCGGCCACCCGGGATCTTGTCGCGGCGGCCAATGCAGATCCGCGCCTGAAAGGCGTGTTCACGCCCTTTAGCGGTGCCACTCCAAACATCTACGCTGACATCGATCGCGTGAGGGCGGCTAAGCTCGGTGTGCCGCCCGAGCGGGTGTTCGAAGCAATGCAGGTCTATCTTGGGTCGGCCTACATCAATGACTTCAATTACCTCGGGCGGACCTATCAGGTCGTTGCGCAGGCTGACGACCGCTTTCGGATGACAGCTGCGGACATCGCCCGGTTCAAGACCCGCAACGACGCGGGCCAGATGGTGCCGATCGGATCTGTCGCAAGCTTTCACGACACCTCGGGACCATATCGGCTGCCCCGCTACAACCAATTTCCGGCGGCCGAAGTACAGGGCAGCGCGGCTCCCGGTATTTCGAGCGGGACAGCGCTTGCGGCGATGGAGGAATTGGCTGCGCAGCGACTTCCCCAAGGTGTAGGATTTGAATGGACCGACCTTGCCTACGAACAGAAAGAGGCGGGAAACTCAACCATCGTTATCTTCGGCGCCTCCGTGCTCTTTGTCTTCATGGTGCTGGCGGCGCAATACGAAAGCTGGAGTCAGCCGCTTTCGGTGATCCTGATCGTGCCGATGTGTCTGCTGGCGGCCGTGTCCGGACTGCTGCTGCGTGGCATGAGCGTCGACATTCTAGCTCAAATCGGATTCGTCGTTCTGGTCGCGCTGGCCTCGAAGAACGCGATCTTGATCGTGGAATTCGCCAAGCAGGCCGAGGATGAAGGCGCCTCCTTCGAAGATGCGGCGGTACGCGCCGCCCGGACCCGTCTGCGTCCGATCCTGATGACGTCTCTGGCCTTCATCCTCGGCGTTGTGCCGCTTGTGATCGCAACCGGCGCCGGCGCGGAAATGCGCCAATCCCTGGGAACGGCCGTGTTCTTCGGGATGCTCGGTGTCACTGTGTTCGGTTTGCTGTTCACACCCACCTTCTACACGCTGGCGCAGTCGCTCTCCAGGAGACTGCCGCGCGCGCCGGCAGCCGCCCTCCGCGCCGCTCTATCGCGAGCGTATCACCTATAACGACCAAACAGTCTAGCTCCCCATAATTTCCGAATGACCACCTCTGGCGCGATGCGGACGTTCGCCGGCACGGAATTTAGTTAAGACCGATTGTCCTCCCATACGCGCGGTCAGCCGAGCGCCGCCAGCAGCTATGTCAGATTTGGCGGAGGAAAGTCCGGGTTTAGCGCTGCGCATCATTGCCGTAGAGTCCAGCCTGCCGGCCACGTTCCTGTACCAACGCAAGCACCGCGTCGATCGTTGGTGTTGCGACCTTGACGAGGCGGCCCAGTTCCTGGACGGCGGTGACGAGTGCATCGATCTCTAGGGATCGGCCTCGTTCGAGATCTTGCAGCATCGAAATTTTGTGACCGACAACAGAACCGGCTGCGTTCAGTCGCCGCTCCATCATTTGCTCGGGGATCGCAACGCCGAGCGCTGCCGCGACAGCCTGCGCTTCAGCCATCATGGACTTGCATAGGGCGCGGAGGCCGGGCTCGGAGGTGACGCGATCGAGGGTCGCGAGGGTAAGGGCGCTGATCGGATTGAAGCAGACGTTGCCCCAGAGCTTGAGCCAGATGTTCCAGCGGATCGTGTCGCGGATCGGTGCATCGAAGCCGGCCGAAACCAGGGCATCGCGCAGGGCCACGATGCGGTCCGAGGTGGAGCCGTCGGGTTCGCCGATGGTGAAACGCTTGAACAGGCGATGTTCGATGACCCCGGGCGCCACGACCTCGCAGGCGGGATCGACGACGCAGCCGATGGCGCGCTCCGGTCCAATCGCGTTCCATTGCGCAGCGCCGGCATCCAACGACAGACAATAGAGTCTCCCGGTTTTGGCGAGTATCTGGAGATTTGGCGAGACATCTTCCCGTTTTTCGCGATAATGCGCCCATGGACAAGTTCGCCGCGATGCGGGTGTTCGTTAAGATTGCGGATGCTGGGAACCTGTCGGCCGCAGGCCGTCAGTTGGGTCTTTCTCTGACCTCGGTCAGCCGCCAGCTCATGGCACTCGAAGAGGTCCTCGGCACCACGCTTGTCGAGAGAACGACGCGCCATCTCTCGCTGACGGAGTCCGGTCGACTCTACCACGAACGGGCGAAGCAGATTTTGGAGGAGGTCGCCGAGATGGAACGCGGCCTGACGATGCAGACGGGAGTCGCGTCTGGCCGGTTGCATGTGAGCGCTCCGTCGCTGCTCGGTCGGTTGCGGTTGGCGCCAATGCTGCCCGGCTTTCTGGCGGAGCAGACTCGCGTCTCGATCGATCTGATTTTGGTGGACCGGCCAGTACGTCTCGCCGACGAAGGTATCGATGTTGCCCTTCGCATTGGACCGCTGGAAGACTCAGGCCTAATTGTCCGCAAGCTCGACGACATCCAGCTTGTTGTCTGCGCCGCGCCTGACTATCTGCGCCGGCGCGGCGAGCCGGCGACGCCGGACGATCTGGTTGAGCAGGAATGCCTGAGCT
>DATMNH010000298.1:0-11926 GCA_035568975.1 Casimicrobiaceae bacterium | reverse complement strand
TTTATCGATTGCGGCTTTACTGCGAGAGGGTCGCTCATTCCGGATCTCCGTTGGCATCGAGTCACACAAAACGGTTGCCGCCAGTGGTCGCTAACGCATTTTCAGGATGATGACCTGATCGCTGGTTGGATCGGTCGTCTTACGTAGCTTGGCTACTTGCGGGGCAGTGACTGCTGGCGCTTGATTGCCCCAGCAGTTGCGGATGAAGGTGATAACGTCAGCGATCTCCTGGTCTGACAACTGCTGCCGGAATTGCGGCATGCGGTATGCGTCAGGCGTACCCTCGGCAACGAGTGGGATCGAACCGTTCAGCACCTCATTGATGAGCGAAGACGGATTGTCATCAAACACGACCGGGTTGCCGGCAAGGGCCGGCATATATGGGGTGAAGCCCTTGGCGTCAAACCCATGACAACTCGCACAAGAGCCCGCGTAGACGGCGCTGCCGGGTTCCGTTGTGGGTCTGTTGCGCAGCGCCACCGTCGTCGCGTTGTCATAGGCGACAGCCTGCTGCATGGACGTCGCCGGCAACGATTTCAAATAAATCGCGATGGCGTCGATATCGCTGTCCGACAAGTAAGACGTGGAGTTGTTGACGACCTCGATCATCGATCCAAACGCGGTACCGACGCGATTGTGGCCGGACTTGAGAAACTCGCCGATGTCCTTCTTCGACCAGCTGCCAAGACCGATCCGCATGTCGCCGCGCAGGCTTGACGCGTACCAAGCGTCAAGTTCCGCTCCGGCGAGAAAGTTCGCGCTGCTGTCGTCGAGCGCCTTTTCCTGCAAACCGACGCCGCGCGGGGTGTGGCAGGCGCCGCAATGGCCGGGGCCTTGGACCAGATAGGCGCCGCGATTCCACGCGGCATCATGGTCGGGCTTATCGACATAGACTCCGCTCGGGGCAAAGAAAAAATTCCAGATTGCGAGCGGCCAGCGGATGCTGAGCAGCGCCGGAATCTCACCCTTCAAATTTGGCTGACGGACGGGGGGCACTTGCTTCATGAAGAATTGGTAGAGCACCGCCACGTCCGCATCGGTAAGTTTGACGTAGGACGGATAAGGCATTGCCGGATAGAGCCGGTGGCCGTCCTTGGCAAGGCCCTGCCGCACGGCGCGATCAAAATCGGCGAGACTGTAGGTACCGATGCCGGTCTCGGGATCCGGCGTGATGTTGGTCGAGTAAATGGCGCCGAGCGGCGTACCCATTTTTAGGCCACCGGCAAACGCCTTACCGCCAGGAATCGAGTGGCAAGCGACGCAGTCGGCGGTCCGCGCCAAGTATTCGTCGCCACTATGCGAAGGACTGACGCTTCCGACGGCCCGCAGGGTGGACTCGTGAACTGACGCGAGCACGAGGTAGGCGAATATCCCACCTGCGCACAGCAAAATCAGTCCGGAAAAAAAGACTACCCTTGAACCAATCCTCACGTCTCTCAAGCCCTAGGCAAGTGACGCTTTACGTTTCTGTCTACGAGCGCCGGGACCGTCTAGTCGCCCCGGGCTATGCCGATTCACTGAGATCGGTATCCACGATCGGCAGCGTACGAATGCGCTTGCCCGTTGCGGCGAAGATCGCATTCGCCACCGCGGCGGCGACGGGCGGGACGGCAGGCTCGCCCGCGCCGCCCCAGACATCTCCGCCACTCGGCACCAGATGCACGTCGATCTGCGGCGCGTCCGCAAGGCGCACCATGCGATAAGTGTCGAAATTGCCCTGAACGGCGGCGCCGTCCTTGATCGTGATCTTGCCGTACAGCGCGGCAGTCAAGCCAAAGATCACGGACCCCTCAGCCTGCTCGGCGACGGTCTGCGGATTGACCATGTGACGAGTATCGAGCGCGACAGTGACCCGGTTGACCTTCAGATCACCGTTCGGTTTCACCGTGACTTCGGCGACCTGCGCGCAGAGACTGTCCACGAAATTGCAAATGGCGATGCCCCGCCCGCTGCCTTTTGGCAGCGGCTTGCCCCAGTCGCCCTTCACCGCAGCGGTGTCCAGCACCTTGAGCCAGTCCGGCTTGCCGTCGAGAAGTTTGCGCCGCATGAGATAGGGATCGATACCGCTCGCCGACGCGATCTCGTCGAGGAAGCTTTCGATGGCGAAGACATGCTGATTCGCGCCGGGCGCGCGATAGAACCACACCGGCAGATGGGTGTTCTTGAGTAGCAATTCCACGCGCGTGTTCGGCACCTTGTAGCCATTGCTCACCAGGCCGTCGATGGCTGGCGGCTCAGCTTGATCGGGCGGAAACGGAATGCCGTACGACTTGAAGATCGACGAGGTCACGATACGCATCGACCATGCTGTCGGTATTCCGTCGGAGCCGGTCGCAGCCTTGAAACCGACCACCGCATGCGGACGGAACTTGTCCTGGCGGGTGTCCTCTTCCCGCGTCCAGATCAGCTTGACCGGGCGCTTCACGACCTTTGCGATGGCGATGGCTTGCACGATTTCATCGCTTGCGTCGCGACGGCCGAAGCCTCCCCCGAGGAACGCGTTGTGGATGTGGACTTGCTGCGGCTTCAGGCCGGAGGCGCGTGCAGCCGCACCGAGCGCCGCCTCCGCGTCTTGTGTTCCTACCCAGACATCGAGGCGATCGAGCTGCAAGTTCACGGTCGCATTCATCGGCTCCATTGGTGAGTGCGACAGATAGGGCGTCTCGTAGATGGCCTCGAACGTCTTAGTCGCGCCCGACATCGCCTTGTCGACGTTGCCGTCATTGCGCGCAGGCACCATGCGGGCGGTCAAAGCCGCGCGGAATTCCTTCGAAAGCTGCGCGCTATCGACACGCCCTGCGGCACCCACATCCCATTCAGGCTGCAGACGGGACAGCGCCCGTTTGGCGCGCCAGAAGCTGTCGGTCGCGACAACGGCCACTGCATTCTCAAGTTTGACCACGCGGACAATGCCCGGCGCGCCGGAAAGCACGGACTCGTCGACGCCCTTGAGTTTGCCCCCGGGCACGGGACAAGCGTTAATGGCGGCAAAGACCATACCTGGAACCTGCGCATCGATCCCGAACTTGGCCGATCCGTCGGTCTTATGCACCAGGTCGACGCGCGGGACTCGCCGGGGAAGGAAAGTGAACTGGTCCGGTGTTTTGATCGCGGGCTCTTTGGCGAGCTTGACCTTCGCGGCGTCAGCCGCGAGCTCGCCGTAACGTAGCGTGCGGCCTGAAGGGCGATGAGTCACCACGCTCTGCGCCGCGACGCATTCCGACGCCGAAACCTTACAGCGCGCCGCGGCCGCGGCAATGATGCGCTCGCGGGCACTGGCGCCGACCTGCTGCATCTTCTTTTGCGACTCGCGAACGGACATGCTGCCGTGCGAGTACATGTCGCCGTAGACTCTCTGCTCTCGGACGCTGCGGTTTGACGAGGCATACTCGATCCGCACCTTCGACCAATCGCATTGCAGCTCTTCGGTGATCATCATTGGCAGCGCCGTCATGCTGCCCTGTCCCATCTCCGATCGCTGATAGCGGATCAAAATCGAATCGTCCGGATCGATGGCGATCCAGGCATCGATTTCGTGCGACACATAGTCGTTGTCGTTCCAGGGTTGTTTCGAGATGGTCGCAGCGCGAGCCCTGCCCGGAGCAGCGACGATGCCGACCAACAAGCCGCCGGCGGCGGACGCGACCGTGAGAATAAAGTGGCGACGGCTGACGGTTGAAGCAACACGGATTCCGTGCATCGCGACCTCCTCAGGCCTTCATCATGTCCGCGGCGCGATGAATGGCGCGGCGCAGAGGTTCATACGTGCCACAACGGCAAATATTGGTAATATTCGCGTCGATGTCGGCATCTGTCGGCTTGGCAAAGGTCTTCAAAAACGCAACCACGGCCATGATCTGCCCAGACTGGCAGTAGCCGCATTGCGGAACGCCTTCTTCAATCCACGCGCGCTGCACTGGATGGTTGTTATCTGAGGAGAGGCCTTCGATGGTGACAACCTTCGCGCCATCGAGAGCGCCGATCGGCACCGAGCAGGACCGCATGGCGGTGCCGTTGACATGCACCGTGCAAGCACCGCACTGCGCGATACCGCAGCCGAATTTTGTGCCAGTCAAACCGATCACGTCGCGCAACACCCAGAGAAGCGGGGTATCGGGCTCGATGTTGACTTGCCGGGATGCTCCGTTGACGTGGATCGTGATCACTGTGGCTCTCCCTCCGCTTCAAAGAATAGCCTTGTGCGCACGGGCGAAAGTCGATTGCGACCAAGCAGCGGATGCCTTCGCGGCCGCGTCAACCGCCAGGTTCGCTTCCGGTCGGCCACCTGCGGCGACGCGTGCATATAGGCCGCGATCGTAAGGCCGAAAGACGTCGAACGGCTTGTGATTTTCAGCCGTGCGCCATTCACCACCCGCAAAGTACCGATATTCTTTGATGCCGTCCACTTCGGTTACGCCACGTACATCGGACATCACTCTTCTCCTCTGGAAAACGGCCGAGGAGTTGTCTCCGCACTACTGCCAACAGCCGCTAACCCGAAGCGCTTCGGGATTTAGCCGCCGAGCGCCGCGCCGCCGGTCTGCGCGCGGTTCTTCGAAAGTCGGTTGTCAATGCTGAACGCGCCCGCGCCGGAGGTTGCGACCTGAAGCAGGCCGCCGGTCATGACCATGTTCTTAATGAAATGGAACGTCTGGTTGGGGTCGGCAAAATTTGTATGGAAAAACGCCGCTGTCGCCAGACAGAACAAGGCCAGTATTACTGAGACGATGCGCGTCTGATAACCTGCAACGACTAGGAGACCACAGCCGATCTCGACAGTAACAGCTCCGGCGTACGCCAGCGGTGCCGGCAGTGGGAGCATAGAGGATGCGATGAACCCGATCGTCGTGCCGTAGGCCGCGAGTTTATTCAGGCCGCTCACCATGAACGGCAAGCCGATGAACAGGCGACCAACGAACGGAAGATAGCGGGTGGCATTCATGGTGGTGGCTCCGTTACTCGCACCGACGTGCGGAGCTCGATGTTGGTAGGACGCGCACGATCGACGAGCGCGGTCGTCGAGCTCCATGGAGCTCCGTGGAGCGGCGTGGAGCAGCGTGCACCGAGCCGCTCGCGGCCCGGCTCAGCCGCCCGGCTTCATGTTCTTGCGTGCCCACTCGGAAAAGGCGGTGAAGCCGCCGGGAACGAGGGCATTCGCTGCGGCGATGGCGGTCTGCGCGTCCGGACCGAAATAGGTATGCGCCTCGAAGTACTGAAACATCTCGCGCAGCTCCTTGGCGCCGGGGAAGAAGCCGTCATAGACCTCCGGCGCGACCCTTACGACCCGGACGTCGTGTCCGAGCGCATTGAGCGTCGCCACGAAATCGTCCCACGAGTACGTGCCGCCGCACACGGCGAGGTAGCTACCGTTCGCCAGCTCGGCTCCGGCGCCGAACGCGGCAGCCACGGTTCGGCCGAGCTCGGTGATGTCCCCGGCGTGGATGACGCGCGCTGTGGGATCCATCGGGACCGCCCAACCGCGACGACCGTCCGGCAGGCGCTGCGGTGCGGCCGCCTTCAGAAAATTCTGGAAGTAGAACGGCGCCTCGACAAACGTGTGACGCTCGAAGCCGGCAGACCGGACCACGGCATCCACGTGCGCCTTCATGGTGAAGTGCTCCACCTTCAAGCGCCCGCCGCTTATCTTCTCCACGTCGGGCAGCGTCGACCAGATCAGATGCTTCACCCCAGCGGAGCGGGCGGCGTTCACGGCACTGGCGCCGAGTTCCTCCTCGCGCCCGCGCTGAGCGGGATCTCCGAAGTTGGTCACCAAGAAGGCGCCGCGGGCTCCGTCGTAGAGGGCCTTCAGGCTCGATGCCTCGAGCAGGTCGGCCTTCACGACCTCGACGCCACGCGCTGTCAGCGCCTTCGCTGCATCGCTGGACGGGTTGCGACTTGCCACCCTGACCTTGAATTTGCGCGCCGCGAGTAGCGCGTCAACCACCCCGCCGCCCTGAGCACCGGTACCTCCAAGCACGCCGATAACGGGTTCTGTCACGATCGTCTCCTACAGTTCTAGGAACTTCTCTTCACTCCGCCGCGACGTCATCGCGGCACCAGCGCTCGCTTCGAGTCTTCAGGCCGAAGGAGATTTCAGCGCCCCTGCGAGCACGTCGCGGAGAGGCTTGGGCGGACCGCCGCCAAGGCGCTCGACGTCGCCGGTCACAATGTCGAACGCGCCCGCCGCGAAGCTCGTTTGGAGGTTGATGACGGTGTTGACGACCTCCACCGGCAGACCCGCATGCGTCAGTCCGGCGCGCAGTTGCTCTTCCGTAATGGCAAGGAACGCGAGCGGCCGGCCAGTGATTTCGGCGATGAGGGCCGCGCGTTCCGCACCCGACACGCGCTCGGGGCCGGTAGCGTTATAGATCGCGCCTGCATGGCCGTCGCCGACCAGGATTCCGGCTGCGGCGGCCGCCACGTCACCGCGCGCAACGAAAGCAACCCGGTTCTCGGCCAGCCCGGTTAGCACGCCTTGGTCCAGCGACGCCTGCGCCTGCTGCACGAGCGCTTCGGCATAGAAGTTCATACGCAGGATGGTCCAGGCCGGCGCAGTGGCGATAAGACGCTGCTCGCCCCGCCAGAAGGAGGCGCCGAGCGCCGGCTCCTCCTCCTGCCGCGTGCCCACGGCCGACATGAAGACGATATGCTTGACGCCCGCCCTCATGGCCGCATCGACGGCAGCGACGTTCTGCGCCCCGCGCTTTATGGGATCGACGGTCGGGATGATGAGCAGACGATCGAGACCCGCATAGGCCTGCGCAAGGCTTTCGGGCCGGTTGTAGTCGCCGAATCGCCCCTGCGCCGGTCGAGCGACGGTTTCGGGCGTGCGCGTGATAGCCATTACCTCGTGTCCGCCGGCACGCAGCAGCAGTTCCGAAACGACGGCTCTGCCCAAATGTCCGCTGGCGCCACTTACACCGATTTTCATGTCAAGCTCCAATCCTTCCTGACGAACAAATTGTTGTCAGGATAGGCTCGCGGCGCGACTTGCGTCTTTCCCGCCATTGCGATTGTTTTGACCGCTTTTGCGGGCAAGCGCCGCGAGCGATGAGTGTTGAGTTTCCGGCGACCTTCGCCGTAATCTCAATTGGAAGCGTTACGGACTCGCGTGCGCCTGTAGCCTCTCGGCGAGGAAAGCGCCGATGGCATCCAGGGCCTGTGCTGCCGCCTTCAATCTTCCGATGCTTCCGGGAAATCCATGTGGCATCCCCATCCACACATCAGCTCGGGCATCGACGCCGGCGGTAACTGCTCGCTCAACATATCGGATCGAGTCGTCCAACAGCACTTCGTCGTCACCGACGTGAATACGGGTGGAAGGCGTACCGGAAAGTCGACCGTGAAGGGGCGAAGCCAGTGGATGTCTCGCGTCGGCGCTCCCCAAGTAGGAATGCACGAGTTCCGCGACCTGCGGGCGAGTAAAAAGAGGATCGGCATCCGCGCGCGTCTCGTAGGTCGCGCCCGAAAGAGTCAGGTCGGTAACCGGCGATAACACAGCAACTCCGACAAGAGTCGCGTTGATGGAGGCGGCTTCGTCGGTAACGCGCGACGCGAGTACGAGTGCGAGATTGCCTCCAGCGGAGTCTCCCATAAGAGCAATCCGGCGAACGTCCCTCCCGGCAAGTGCTTGGTAACATGCCAGCACGTCGTCCGTGGCCGCCGGAAAAGGATGTTCGGGAGCAAGCCGATAGTCCGGGATAAACGCCCTCGCGCCCGTTCTCGCTGCAATATGCCCGACAAGATGGCGGTAGGCCTTGGCGGATCCAAAGTTAAACCAACCACCGTGCAGGTGGACGATCGCCTCGCTTGACCCCCAATCCGCCGGATGTACCCAAAGCCCCGGTACGCCGCCGAGGGTGTCTGCTTCGAATGTCACATCGTCGCGTGGCAATACGCTCTCCATGAAAGCGTCGAACTGTCCGCGGGCTTCGATTCCCGGTCGCGCGCCCTTGCTGGAGCTAAGCATGGCGCGCGTGGCAGCGGTGATCGCTGCGTCTTCGGGATCGAGCGGATGTACTACGACAGAACCCGTCGACGTGCGGTCTGTGGTTGATCCTTGCATAGCCAGCTCCTTTTCTCTCAGCCGTTCAAGTCCTAAAGAACGTCGACCATGACCACGTCCGCATCCTCGATTGCCGTGATAGTGACGATGTCGACGTCTTTAATGGCCGCGCCATCACGGGCGTGAATTCTTACGCCGTTGATATCAACGGTTCCTGTCGAAGGCACCAGGTAAGCAAGCCGCGGTTCGCGAAGCACATGTTCGATAGATTCGCCGAGCTTCAACTTGGCGTTCAGCACGCGCGCGCGAGCGCGAATGGGCAATGCGTCCGGGTCGCTGTCAAAGCCACTCGCGATGGCCACGAAACATCCGGGGCGCTCGGCCATGGGACACGGCTGAGCCCCCCAGGCGGGCGAGCCACCCGACGAAGTAGGCGTAATCCAAATCTGGAAAATTTGTGCCGGCGCTTGCTCCAGGTTGTATTCGGCATGTCGGATGCCACTGCCGGCGCTCACGACCTGAACGTTTCCCGCTTCGATTCTGCCTTCGTTGCCGAGGGTATCTCTGTGGGTGACCGCACCTTCACGGACATAGGTGATGATCTCGATGTTGGCATGCGCCTGCAGTGCAAAGCCCGCATTTGGCGCGATCTCTTCGTCGTTCCAAACACGCATGCAGCCCCAGCCGCTTCGCGATGGATCATCTCGCGCGCCGGTGGAAAAGTGACGTCGGGCTTTGAGCCTGCCGAGGTCCTCGCTTGGGAGCTCGTCGAAGGGCCTGCGTTCGATCATCGGCGCCCTCGATAGTTGACCTCAAAAGAAGGGCCGGCCGTCGCCTCGAGAGGT
Organism: Casimicrobiaceae bacterium; assembly: GCA_035568975.1. Taxonomy (GTDB): domain Bacteria; phylum Pseudomonadota; class Gammaproteobacteria; order Burkholderiales; family Casimicrobiaceae; genus PALSA-1003. The sequence goes on along the minus strand of DATMNH010000298.1, from coordinate 3,076 downwards.
GTCACGTACCAGGCGATGTCCTGTGCATGGCCTGGTGAGGGCTCGCTCAACGACATCGCGGATATCCCGAATCAGTGTTTGAAGGCCGCCCCGAGATTCATGAGCACACCCAGCTGTCCCAGAAGAATGGGAACCGCCACGTAACAGTGAAATGAAGCGACCCTCCCACCTTTCAAATGGAAGACGTCGCAGCAAGGCGTGTGCATTTCTTTTCCTGTTGCGGGAATTGTTCCAGCGGGCATCGCCAGGTCGCCTTTATGCGTGCCATTCAACGATAGTTCCACGACGACGACATTGTCATCGAAATAGAAGCTATCGAGCTCTCTGTGCATATCGGGAAAGGCGGCGGCATAGACGTCGACCGTCAGCCCGATGTCGGAGCCATAGTATTTTTTACCGCCGGCTACATCATAGAAGTATCCGCCGTCCGCAAAAAGCGACACGAATTGTTGCGTGTCTTTGGAGGTTGCGTCAGCGAGATGGTACAGCCGGCGGATCAGTTGCTCATTGCGGTCATGCTCTGTCATCTTGACGCTCATCTTCAACCCTTTCGATGCCAGGCCGCTCAAAGAACGAGAAGCACTCTGCTGCGGACGATAACATCGGAGTGCACCTCAGTCTTTACATCGCTTGCGCATGTTTTTACCGCTCTTGCTTGCCGCCGCCGCTGAGTTGAGAAGGCTGTAGCGGGCAATGCACACGACGAAGCGCACCGGCTCCTCGCGCTAGAGTCGACGGCGCTGATATTCCTTGGGCGTCATGCCGGTTGCGCGATGAAACGCTCGCGTAAAGCTGGCCTGCGAGGAGAAATGCGCATTGAGCGCTATCTCCGCGAGCGGCAGTTTGCCCGCTGCCAATTCCGCCATCGCCTTTTCCAGCCGTATGCGGCTTATATAGCGGTGCGGCGCGATGCCCATGGCGAGTGTGAACTTACGCGCAAAATGAAATAGGCTGTAACCCGCGATTCCAGCGAGATCTACAAGCGTGATGTCGTCCTCGATGTTTGCTGCGATATAGTCGAGAACGCGGCGGAGCCGAATACGATCGAGACTATGCGCGGAGGACTCGGTGGGCGCGCATGCGCCGCTGTCGCAATACTTTTGAAGGAGTCTGGCCGCAAGCGTTAGAGAGGCCGCTTCGACGTACACGCGGCTTGCGGCCGTCTCGACCGTAAGCTCGGAGAGGATTGAACGTCCGATCTGATCGATGACATCGTCGTCGATGCCGAAAGCATGACGGATCGAATGGGCCGGTGCGACTGGAAGTTTGAAATCGTCTGTCAATCGATCAAACAGCGCCGTGGGCAGGTACAGATGCATTGTCTGGGGAATTGGCGCAGTTATCGCGATCTCCTTGCCAACCCCGGCTGGGCTTAACCAGACCGCACCCGTTTTCGGTGTCGCCTCCTGGCAGAATCCTGCTCCAGTTCGCCTTAGGAGACCGTCTTTGTTGCCGGCAACAACCAAGCAAATCTCCACATGCTGAGGAACGATTGCCGGCGCTTCAATGGCCCCGTGAGATCGGAGCTCCGCGGACATTGTGGACCAGCCGAGCCCGGCGGATGAAGCCAGCAACGCTGACGTTGGCGGATACTTTCGTACTCCGTATGTTTGCAGCTCCATTGAACTCTCCTGCGTGGCTTTCCTCCATCTCCGGTCGCTGTTCCGCGGACATCGCGGGACTTAGCCGGTTCTCCCCAACCTAACTATATTGACAGCGGCTCAAATTAGAAATAGAAACGTTCGAAACCAGAGATTTCGAAATTTATAATCATGGCCAGACTGCCGGACCTTGAAGGGCTCGCCATCTTCGCGAAGGTTGCGGAGTGTCGCTCCTTCGCCGGCGCCGCAGCGGAGTTGCGGCTCTCGAACGCGACCGTGTCAAAGGCGGTCAGCAGGATTGAGTCACGGCTCGGTGCGCGGCTGATCATCCGCACGGCCCGCCGCTTTGAGCTGACAGATGCCGGACGACAGCTAGTGGGTCGCGCTGCCCACGTCCTTGCCGAGGCTGAGGCAGCCGAGGATGTTACCCAGGCCCAGGCTCGAACTCCACGGGGATTGGTGCGTCTAGCGGCTCCCATGTCCTTTGGCACGTTGCAAGTCGCTCCGCTGCTGCCGGACTTTCTTGCCGCCTTCCCCGAGATATCGATCGATCTGCACTTGAGTGACGCGTTGACCGATGTGATCGGGGACAGCTTCGACGCTGCGATCCGCATCGCCGTTCAGCCTGGAGCCTCGCTCGTTGTGCAGCGGCTGTGTGAAATGCCGCGCTACCTGGTCGGCTCGCCCGCTTACCTAGACAAACATGGAAGACCCAAACACCCGCTCCACCTCACAGAGCACCGCTGCATTGGCTACAGCTACACGATGAACACCGAGGTCTGGCGCTTCACAAAGGGCAGTAAATCCGCCAGCGTGCGGCCCTCGGGTCCGCTTCGCGTGAACAACGGCGATGCGATGATGCCGGCACTGATTGCGGGCACCGGCCTCGGCATATTGCCGGAATTTTTCCTGCGTGAAGCACTCGAGTCCAATCGGCTCGAGCGATTATTGCCTGATTGGTCCATTCCACTCGGCGCTGTCTACTGGGTGACGCCGCCCGAGGGGCCGTTACCAAAGCGCGTCGAAGTCCTGGGCGACTATCTGATCGAGAAGCTAGCCCGAGCCGCAGTCGCGGAAAATCATGGGCGCGCGGCATCCCGTAAAGCGATGAATCGGTAGCAGGGTCACCACCAACGAAAACGCTGCCAAAGACTCTATATGCGAATGCATCGTCGAGGACCGATGCACGACGGCCTGCTGCCGGAGACCATCAAATACGTGCTGTCACAGCGCCGGTTTCGGCGCGCCATTCGCCAAGCCAATTGCGGAAGCGTCCTCCGTTGCGCGCCTCGGTATGACGACTGTGCCACGCGGCAAACGCCGGGCCTTCTTCCGCGAACATCATGACGGCGTCCATTCCTTTCGACCGCCGTAGCGTCTCGATCGCCTGCGAGGCCGTCTGTGCGATCGGCCCGGCGACGTTGAACGACGTGTTCACGGCAACTTCGACGCCTATCCTGCGGCCAAGCGCCTTG
>DATMNH010000297.1:0-2634 GCA_035568975.1 Casimicrobiaceae bacterium | reverse complement strand
TTCCGCTGCAATCTGGCGTGCGCCGGCTGCGGCAAGATCGATTATCCCGACGAGATCCTGAACCAGCGCCTGTCGGTCGACGAATGCTTGCATGCCGTCGATGAGTGCGGCGCGCCGGTCGTCTCCATCGCCGGCGGAGAGCCGCTGCTGCACAAGGAGATCGCGGCGATCGCTGCCGGCATCGTTGCGCGGCGCAAGTTCGTCTACCTGTGCACGAACGCGTTGCTGTTGCAAAAAAGGCTCCATCTGTTCCAGCCGAGCCCGTATTTCGTCTGGTCGGTGCATCTAGACGGCGACCGCGAGATGCACGACCACTCGGTTTGCGAAGAGGGCGTCTACGAGCGTACCGTAGCCGCAATTCGAGCCGCGAAGGCACGCGGCTTTCGCGTTAACATCAACTGCACCTTGTTCAACGATGCCGACCCGGACCGCGTCGCGCGGTTTTTCGACCAGGCCGGGACGCTCGGCATCGATGGGATCACGGTATCGCCTGGATATGCGTACGAACGGGCGCCCGATCAAACGCACTTTCTCACCCGCGCTCGCACCAAGCAGCTTTTTCGCGACATTTTCCGCCATGGTCGAGGTGCGCGCGCATGGTCGTTCAGCCAATCGGGTCTTTTCCTCGACTTCCTGGCCGGCAACCAGGAATACCGCTGCACGCCGTGGGGCAACCCGACCCGGAACGTCTTCGGTTGGCAACGTCCCTGTTATCTGCTCGGTGAAGGCTACGCGTCCAGCTTTCGCGAGCTGATGGAGGAAACCGACTGGGACGCGTACGGTACCGGCAACTACGAGAAGTGCGCCGATTGCATGGTGCACAGCGGTTACGAAGCGACCGCGGTGCAGGACGCAGTGCGCCACCCGCTCAAAGCGCTGTCGGTCAGTTTTCGCGGCGTCCGCACCGAGGGCGCGATGGCGCAGGAGATTTCACTAAAGCGTCAGCGGCCGGCAAGCTACGTTTTCTCAGGACACGTCCAGCAGAAGCTCGCCGAGATCCGGATAACCCAGGCCAGGGCCGAGGAGCCGGCGGCCCCGTGACAGCGAGCGGAAGGCGGTGCGCGCATCGATCGCGGTGCGCACCAGCGATGGAAACTGAGCAGGCCTTCGGGCCAGCGAACGCAGCACCGCCGCGCCGCTGATCTTTCCGTCGGACTCGAGCGCCACGCATGCGGCAGGCGGCAGATCCCTCTGCGCGGCATCCACGACCACCCTGAACGCGGCAAGAGGAACTCCATGCCGCGCGGCGATAGCCGCTGCAATATGCGACTCGGTGTCGACCGCCGCGGCTCCAGTAGTGCGGTAGAGCGCGCGCTTGGCGGCGGACTCCGTGACGGGAGCATCCGCGCCTGCCAGATCCATTGTCAAAGCGCCTTGGAGTCGCTCGCCAAGCATTCGCGCCCACGCTGCATCGCAGGGCCAGCGCATCGTCGGCGTGACGATGGCGCGGGCGACAAGCCACGTTCCGGACCCGATGTCCTCCGCGAGTCCGCCGGCGACGCCGAAACTGATGACGCCCTTCGCGCCGCGCGCGAGCTCGCGTTCGAGCGCAAGGGCAAGCTGTCGCGCATTGCCTCCACCGGCGAGTGCGCGGACACCCGGACCCGAGGCGATGCGCGCCTCTACGGCAAGCCCGGTGACTGCGATGATAGTCCCGGAAACGCCTGGACCGATGCTCACATGCCGAAGCGTATGTGGGGGTCGCTGGAGTGGATCATGCTGCGGTAGCGAGCAAGCGTCCAGACCGGGAAAAATTTCGCGTAACCATGATAGCGAAGATAGAACACGCGCGGAAAACCGGTCGCGGTGAATTGCAGCTCCGGCCAGAAGCCATCCGTGTCATGGCTGCGCAGCAGATAGTCGATGCCGCGTGTGACAGCGCCGTGGCGCACCTCGCCCGCCGCCATGAGCCCAAGCAATGCCCAAGCCGTCTGGGAGGCAGTGCTGGGCGCCGCTTCATGACCCTGGTAGTCGAGTGCGTAGCTGTCGCCGCTCTCGCCCCAACCGCCGTCGGCATTCTGCGTAAAAACCAGCCAATCGACGGCGCGTCGGACCTCCGGAGAGCGCGGACTCACGCCAGCAACGTTGAGAGCGCACAAGACCGACCACGTCCCGTAGACGTAATTCATTCCCCAACGTCCGTACCAGCTGCCGTCGACTTCCTGGCTCCGCCGCAAAAACTCGATCGCTTCCGTCAACGCGGCCCCGTCCGATTCATCGCCGAGCTGCGCGATCATGCTCACGCAACGCGCCGTCACGTCAGCAGTCGGCGGATCCAACAGCGCTCCGTGGTCGGCGAACGGTATGTGATTCAAGTATTCGTTGGTGCTGTTGACATCGAAAGCGCCCCAGCCGCCATTCGCGCTCTGCAGACCCAGGACCCATTCGCGTCCGCGGCGGATGGCCTCGACGAATTCGGCTTCGTCACGGATCCCGGGACGGACAAAACGATGCATCGCCATGACGACGACGGCGGTGTCGTCGAGATCCGGATAATGCGGATTGGCATACTGAAACGCCCAGCCGCCGGGACGCACGCTCAGACGTTCGTCGGCCCAGTCGCCGATCGTCGCGCGCACCTGGCGGTCCGTGAGCCACGATAGGCCCCGGTGCACCGCGGCAAGAACCTGGGCG
>DATMNH010000296.1:0-8319 GCA_035568975.1 Casimicrobiaceae bacterium | reverse complement strand
CGCTGTTGTCGATCCTGATTATGCTGCCGCTCGCGCTGTCGGCGGAGCCGGCATTGGCGCAGGAGGCGCCCGACGCATTGGTCAAGCGTGTGGCCGAGGACGTGCTGGCCACGATTCGCTCCGACAAGGATCTGCAGGCCGGCAATCAAGCCAAAGTCAAGCAGCTTATCGAAACCAAGCTCGCGCCTCATTTCGACTTCGCGCGCATGACCGCATTGGCGGTCGGCCGCAACTGGCGGAACGCTACCCCCGAGCAGCAACAGCAGCTCACGGACCAGTTCCGTACACTGTTAGTACGCACCTATTCGGGAGCGTTGACGGGCTATCGCGACAACACCATGGACTACAAGCCGCTGCGCATGAACCCCGGCGATAACGAAGTCGTCGTTCGCACCGAAGTGCGTCGTCCCGGACAGGCGCCGGTGCAGATCGACTACAACATGGCCAAGACGCCGGAAGGCTGGAAGGCCTATGACGTTGCGGTTGCCGGCGTGAGCCTGGTGACCAATTACCGCGATGAGTTCACCGACATCGTCAGGAATTCCGGCATCGACGGCCTGATCAAGACGCTCGACGCTAAAAACAAGGGACCGGCGCCGCCGCCTGCCAAGTGAGCGAGGCCACGACCGCGTTTCAGGTGGAGGGCGAGCGTTGGCTGCCTGCCGGTTCGCTCACTATGGACTCCGTCGCGACGGTGCTCGCGATCAGCACCGAAGCGCCGCTGCCCGCGACCGGCATGGTCGATCTCGAACGTGTCGAGGCGGTCGATTCGGCCGGGGTGGCACTTCTGCTCGCCTGGAAGCGCCGCGCGGTCGCCGAAGGCAAGCCACTTACGTTTGCTCATCTTCCGCCGAGCCTGGCTTCGCTGGCGCAGCTCTACGGCGTCGAGGAGCTCCTGGCCGCGGAACCGAACTGACTTCACATCTGACCCCACACCTCCGTTGGCACCTCGGTTGGCACCTCAGTTGGCACCTGAGTGAGCCCTCGATCAGGATGGATTTGCCGCCATCTTTGCCCTGATGGGCGCCGCGGTCGAAATCGTCGATGTCGCGCGCCGCTTCGGCGCCGTGCAGGCGCTCTCCGGCGTCGATCTCATGGTCGAGGAGGGCGAATTCTTCGGCTTGCTCGGCCCTAACGGCGCCGGCAAAACGACGCTGATCTCGATCGTCGCCGGGCTGACCCGCGCTGACCGCGGGACGGCGCGCGTGCTCGGTCACGACGTGGTGACCGATTATCGCCGGGCGCGGAGGCTGCTCGGGGTGGTTCCGCAGGAGCTGGTGTTCGATCCGTTTTTCACCGTTCGCGAAACGCTCAGGATTCAGGCAGGCTATTTCGGTCTCTCCAACAACGATGCGTGGATCGACGAGATCCTGCATCACCTCGATCTTGCCTCGAAGGCCGACGCCAACATGCGAGCGCTGTCCGGTGGCATGAAGCGTCGGGTGCTGGTGGGACAGGCGTTGGTGCACAAGCCGCCGGTGATCGTTCTCGACGAGCCCACCGCGGGCGTCGACGTCGAGTTGCGCCAAAGCCTGTGGGGATTCATCCGCAAGCTCAACCGCGACGGGCACACCATCATCCTCACCACGCACTATCTGGAGGAGGCCGAAGCCCTGTGCGGCAGGATCGCGATGCTCAAGGCCGGAAAAGTTGTCGCGCTCGACACCACGCAGAACCTGCTGTCGAGTTTCGCGGGACTGACGGTGCGACTTACCGCCGCCGCTTTGCCCGATGTGTGGCGCGAGCGCGTCCTGAGGCACGAAGGCGCGAGCTACCTGTTGTCGTTGACCAGTTACGCAGAGCTCGAGAGCCTGCTCTCGGCTTTGCGTGAGCACGGTGTCGCGATCGCCGAGCTCGCACTGCAGGAGGCCGATCTGGAGCAGGTCTTTCTCAGAATCATGAAGCGGACCGGATGAGCAACTCGAGCACTCAACTGAGCGCCGAACCGAGCACGAAACTGGGTATGGAGCTGATCCCGCACCGTTCGGGCTGGCGGACGCTGCTCTACAAGGAACTGCTGCGATTCTGGAAGGTAAGCTTTCAGACCATCCTCGCGCCGGTGCTGACGTCGCTTTTGTACCTGCTGATTTTTTCACACGTGCTGGAGTCGCGCGTTTCGGTGTTCGACGGACGGATCCGCTACACGGCGTTTCTCATCCCCGGTCTGGTGATGATGTCGGTGCTGCAGAACGCGTTCGCCAACAGCTCGTCCTCGTTGATCCAGTCCAAGATCACCGGCAATCTGATCTTCGTGCTGCTCCCGCCCCTGTCGCCTCTGGATCTGTTCGCGGCATATGTCGTCGGGGCGATGGTGCGCGGCATCTCGGTCGGTCTCGGCGTGTTTCTGGTCACCCTTTGGTTTGCGCCGATCGCACCGACGCACCCCTTGTGGGCGCTCGCATTTGCCTTGCTCGGCAGCATGATTCTCGGCGTGCTGGGCTTGCTTGCCGGCATCTGGGCGGACAAGTTCGACCAACTCGCCGCGTTCCAGAATTTTCTGATCGTGCCGCTGACGTTTCTGTCGGGCGTTTTCTACTCGATCCATACACTGCCGCCGTTCTGGCAAACGCTGTCGCATTTCAATCCGTTCTTCTATATGATCGACGGCTTTCGCTACGGCTTTTTCGGACTTTCCGACGTCGAGCCGGGCTTGAGCCTCGCGGTCATTGCCGTATCGTGCTGCGTGCTGAGCGCGTTGACGCTTTGGGTACTCAAGCGCGGCTACAAGTTGCGTCACTGAGTGCGACTTTACGAAGCACCAGGCAGCGATCTCAGGAGCAAGTCGTGGTCACCCCGGAATACATCGAACGCGCGATTCAAGCCGGCCTTGCCTGCGAGCATGTCGAGGTTGCCGGCGACGGTCAGCATTTCCAGGCGGTGATCGTCAGCGCCGCCTTCGCGGGCCTGCCCAAGGTCAAGCAGCATCAGCTCGTGTACCGTGCGCTCGGTGACAGGATGCGTGAGGAAATCCACGCGCTGTCGATGCAGACGCTGACGCCGGCGCAGTGGTCCGCGCAGCGGTAACATGGACAAACTGGCGATCGAGGGCGGGGTCGCGCTCAAGGGCGAGATTTCCATTTCTGGCGCGAAAAACGCGGCGCTGCCGATCCTGTGCGCGGCACTGCTTACGCGCGATCCGCTCACGCTCGAGAATCTGCCGCAGTTGAACGACGTTCGCACCATGCGCTCGCTGCTCTCGCAGATGGGCGTGCGAGCGGAAGCGCACAACGGAGCCCTGACGCTGTCGGCGAGGCAGGTGGACTGGCCGCTGGCTCCGTACGAGATGGTGAAGACGATGCGGGCGTCGATTCTGGCGCTCGGGCCGCTGCTCGCGCGGTGCGGAGAGGCACGTGTATCGCTGCCCGGAGGATGCGCCATCGGACTGCGGCCGGTCGATCAGCACATCAAGGGTCTGCAGGCGATGGGCGCCGAAATCGATCTCGACCATGGCTACATCGACGCCAAGGCGGCGCGTCTGACCGGTGCGCGCTTCGGGTTCGACCTCATCACGGTGACCGGCACCGAGAATCTGATGATGGCAGCAACTTTGGCGTCGGGGACGACGGTTCTGGAAAACGCGGCACGCGAGCCGGAAATCGGCGACCTTGCCGACTGCCTCATCGCGATGGGTGCGAGGATTACCGGCGCCGGCAGTGACCGCATCGTCATCGAGGGTGTCGAGACGCTGCACGGTGCGCGACACGCAATCATGCCCGACCGAATCGAAACGGGCACCTTCCTCGCGGCGGCGGCAGCGGCCGGCGGCGATATTTCACTCGCGGGCGTGCGTCCGGAAACGCTCGAGGCCGTGATCGATAAGCTGATCGAGGCCGGCGCCGAGATCGCGACCGAGGCGACGCGCATTCGCATCAAGCGCCAGCATGGCTCCAAGTCGCTTAAGTCGGTTGCGCTGCGAACCATGCCCTACCCGGGATTTCCTACCGACATGCAGGCGCAGTTGATGGCGCCGATGACCATTGCCGACGACACCGCGATCATTACCGAGACCATATTCGAAAACCGCATGATGCACGTGCAGGAGTTGAAACGTCTCGGCGCGGACATCGAGGTCGAAGGCAATACGGCGATCGTCAAGGGCGTGCGCGCGCTCACCGGCGCCACGGTCATGGCGACCGATCTGCGCGCATCCGCCTGCCTGGTCATCGCCGGCCTGATCGCGGAAGGGGAGACGGTCATCGATCGCATCTACCACCTCGATCGCGGCTACGAGCGGATCGAGGAAAAGCTCTCCGCGCTCGGCGCGCGCATTCATCGCCTCGCCTGAGGGCGGTCGGGAGACATTTCGCAAAAACGCGCGTCGTTCCCGCGAAAGGGAGGATCCATTTTCGTCCGCCTAAAGACACTGGATCCCCGCTTTCGCGGGAATGACGATTCATGAATCCAGGCGTCAGGGACCTTCGTAACGATCATGCGCGAGCTACATCGTTGCCGATAGTGAGGCCCGCGCAGCCCGACTGCTAGAATGCGCGTTTGCGAAGCGCTCACGGCCATGCTTACTATCGCGCTGTCCAAGGGTCGCATCTTCGATGAGACATTGCCGCTGCTCGCCGCGGCGGGCATCGCTCCGATCGAGGATCCTGAAACCTCGCGCAAGCTCATCATCGGCAGCAATCGCTCCGACGTTCGATTCATCATCGTCCGCGCTTCCGATGTGCCCACCTACGTTCAGCATGGCGCCGCCGATCTGGGCGTCGCCGGCAAGGACGTGCTTCTGGAGCACGGTGGCGAGGGGTTGTATCAACCGGTCGATCTCGGCATCGGCCGTTGCCGGATGGTGGTCGCCGCCAAGGCCAGCTTCGATTACGGGGGTGCGCTCAAGCGCGGCGCGCGCCTCTCCGTGGCGACCAAATACGTCATGACGGCACGCGAGCATTTCGCGGCCAAAGGTATGCACGTCGACCTGATCAAGCTCTACGGATCGATGGAGCTCGCGCCGCTGGTGGGACTTGCCGATTCCATCGTCGATCTGGTCAGCAGCGGCAACACGCTCAAGGCCAATGATCTGGTCGCGGTGGAAGACATCATGCCGATCAGCGCGCGACTGATCGTCAATCCAGCGTCGCTCAAGCTCAAGCGCGACACGGTCCAGCCGGTGCTCGACGCCATCGCCCGTAGCGCACCAGGCACCGTGGACGCTCGCAGCCCCGTCAGAGCACCAAACAGCGCCTGACCTCAGTGACCGAAATACGCCGTCTCGATTCGTCGGCTGCGGATTTCGCCGCGGCGCTGGCGCGGCTGACGGCGGTCAACACGGCCCGAGACGAGGCGATCGACACCTCGGTCGCCAATATCATCGTCGACGTGCGGGCGCGCGGCGACGCCGCCGTGCTCGAATACACTGCATTGTTCGACCGCATCAAGGCGCCCTCGCTGGCCGCACTCGAGCTCGGGCCCGCTGCTTTCGAAGCCGCGTTCGATGCCCTGGGCGCCGAGCAGCACAACGCGCTCGTCACCGCCGCTGAGCGGATTCGGACCTACCATCGGCATCAACGCGTCAAATCGTGGTCGTACACCGAAGCCGACGGGACACGTCTGGGCCAGCAGGTCACGCCGCTGGAACGCGTCGGGATCTACGTGCCGGGCGGAAAGGCGGCCTACCCATCGTCGGTGCTCATGAACGCGCTGCCGGCGCAGGTCGCCGGAGTGCGCGAGATCGTGATGGTCGTGCCCACGCCGAACGGCGCCCAAAGCCCGCTGGTGCTGGCCGCCGCGCACGTCGCCGGAGTGACGCGGGCGTTCACCATCGGCGGCGCGCAGGCGATCGCCGCCCTTGCCTATGGCACGGCGACGATTCCGGCGGTCGACAAGATCGTGGGACCCGGCAATGCCTATGTCGCGGCGGCCAAACGCAGGGTGTTCGGCGCGGTCGGTATCGACATGATCGCCGGCCCTTCCGAAATCATCGTCATTGCCGACGGCAGCGCCAATCCGGACTGGATTGCGATGGATCTTTTTTCCCAGGCCGAGCACGACGAAGCCGCGCGAGCCATCCTGCTGTCGCCGGATAGCGGACTGATCGACGCGGTCGCGAAGAGCATGGCGCGCCAGCTCCCCGGCATGTCACGCAAGGAGATCATCGCGGCATCGCTCGCCAGCCGCGGCGCCCTGGTGCGGGTGCGCGATCTTGCTGAAGCCTGCGCTATTGCGAATGACATTGCCCCGGAACATCTCGAGCTCGCCGTCGCCAAACCGGAGGACTTGGTCGGCGAGATACATAACGCCGGCGCAATCTTCGTCGGCCATTTCAGCTCCGAGGCGGTGGGCGACTATTGCGCCGGACCGAACCACGTGCTGCCGACCGCGCGCAGCGCGCGCTTTTCGTCGCCGCTGGGCGTATACGATTTCCAGAAACGCACCAGCATAATCGCAGTTTCGCGCCAGGGCGCTCAGACGCTCGGCCGCCTGGCGTCGACGCTGGCGCGCGGCGAAGGCTTGCCTGCGCACGCGGCGAGCGCCGAGTATCGTCTCGACAAGTAAATCCAAGGGAGTAAAAGCCGTGGCCAAGTTGTGCGCGATGTACAAGCATCCTGCCGAGGCAGCAGATTTGGGCAATTTCGCCACCGGCGGCGTCGATCCGTACATCGTCGATACGGAGACGATATGACCGAGGGCGGGCGCGCGGTTCTGGCTGAGGAGACCGTTGCCCGCGTCGTTCGACCCGAGGTCCGCGCGCTTTCCGCCTACGCCGTAGCCAAATCCGGCCCTGCCTGGGTCAAGCTCGATGCGATGGAAAACCCCTATCCGCTGCCGGACGCCGTCAAGGCGCGGCTGTCTGCCGCGCTCGCGCGCGTTGCGATCAACCGCTATCCCGATGCGAGCGGCGAAGGGGCGAAGGCTGCGCTGCGCTCCGCACTGGGCATTCCTGAAGAAGCGGGACTCCTGCTCGGCAACGGCTCCGATGAGTTGATACAGATCATCGTCTCGGCAGTTGCCAAGCCCGGCGCGGTGGTGCTCGCGCCCGACCCCTCCTTCGTGATGTACCGGATGGATGCGCTGTACGCGTCGACGCGCTTTGTCGGCGTGCCGCTCAACCCGGACTTCAGCCTCGACCGCGACGCGATCCTGGCGGCGATCGAGCGCGAATCTCCCGCAGTGATCTTTCTCGCCTATCCGAACAATCCCACCGGCAATCTCTTTGCCGATGCCGATGTCGAAGCCGTCATCGAAGCGTCGCCAGGACTGGTAGTGGTCGACGAGGCGTACTACGCGTTTGCCGACGCAAGCTTTCTGGCCCGCGTGCCCGAGCGTCCCAATCTGCTGGTTCTGCGTACGCTGTCGAAAGTCGGCATGGCCGGCATCCGGCTGGGCTATGCGGTCGCGGCGCCTGCCTGGATCGCGGAACTGAACAAAGTCCGTCAGCCGTATAATGTGAACGCGCTGACGCAAGCCGCGATCGAGGCGCTGCTTGTCAAGACGGATTGGATTGCCGAGCAGGCGGCGGCGATTCGCGCCGAACGCATCCGGCTGGAATCCGCGTTGGCGCGACTGCCGGATGTCCGCGTCTACCCGACGCAGACCAATTTCGTGCTGGTGCGCGTGAACGACGCGAGCAGAATTTTCGACGGCCTCAAGGCACGACGCATCTTGATCAAGAACCTGCATGGCTGGCATCCGCTGCTGGCAAATTGTCTGCGAATGACCGTGGGTAAGCCGGAGGAGAACGATTTGCTGCTTGCGGCGCTGGCCGAGCTCGAGCCGTCGAAATGACCACCTCGTTGAAAGCGGCGGCAACGATCGCGGCGCGTACGGCGCGCATCGACCGCGTCACCCGCGAGACGTCGATCAGCGTTGAGGTGAACCTGGACGGCACCGGGCGCGCCGAGCTCGCCACCGGCGTACCGTTTCTCGACCATATGCTCGATCAGGTCGCCCGCCATGGGATGATCGATCTCACGGTTTCGGCGAAGGGCGATCTGCATATCGACGGTCATCACACGGTCGAAGACGTCGGCATCACTTTCGGCCAGGCAGTCAAGCAGGCACTCGGAGACAAGGCGGGGCTGACGCGCTACGGCTACGCCTATGTTCCGCTGGACGAAGCGCTCTCCAGGGTCGTCGTCGACCTCTCCGGCCGCCCGGGGCTGGAATATCACGTTTCGTTCACGCGACCGATGATCGGTGCCTTCGACGTCGATCTCACGCACGAGTTCTTCCAGGGTTTCGTCAATCACGCGCTGGCGACGCTGCATATCGACAATCTTCGCGGCGACAACGCGCACCATCAGGCGGAGACAGTATTCAAGGCCTTCGCGCGCGCGTTGAGGATGGCGGTCGAGCTCGATCCTCGCGCCGGAGGCA
>DATMNH010000295.1:0-4867 GCA_035568975.1 Casimicrobiaceae bacterium | reverse complement strand
CCGGAGGGAAGCGAGAACGTCAACGCTCGCAGCAGGTTCCTCTGCGCCAATGATTGGGGATTGTCGGATGGATTGGGGTGCGCCACGACCGTCGGCGGTAACGTAAAGAGCGGCGTCGAGAGCGCGATGTCGATTTTCTTGTTATTCTTCACGTTGCCATCGTTGAAGTCGAAGAAGGTCGGCCAATCGATAAAGCGCCGGGGCGCGCGTGCGGAGCCGGACAGGTCGACCGGATCGGCCGGATTTCCGGGACCGTCCGGGTCGAAGATAAAGGCGAAGAATGGGTTGCCGTTGTCGCCGTCGAAGTTGGCCCGGTACGAGGGACGCACCTGGCTGTGACCAAATCGGTAACATGCGACGGAAAACTCGACCGGAATGAATGGATTGTGGCGCCAGTTGTAAAATTTGCGGCCGTTTGTCAGGACATCTTGGACGACCTGCTCGCCGCACGTTAGCGGCAAGAACTCGTGCACGATCATCCATTGATAATGCCAGCGCACGATCCGCTGCGCTTCGTTGAAGGCTTCCGTGGGATCGATGATGTGCAGCTCTTGTCGAACATAATCGACAACCGCATTGTGGAAACGCAGGAATGCCAGGTGCAATTGTGAAACGATCAAATTTTCATCGTTCCGCGGATCGCCGAGCAGCGCAATCATTTGACTGTTTCGCGGAAGGTCGAATTTGCCCGGCGTGCCGGTCTCTTCGACCAGGAACTTGATCCCGTCGCCATTCTGCTGATCATACAAATACGGACTGGCGCCAATACCCGATCCGTACAGGTTGTCCAAGCCGAACGTAGGATCACGAAAGTTTTCGATCATCTCCGGATCGGACTGCCGCGCCAGGCTGGAGGTCGGGTCAAAGGTGATATCGTGATCCAGAAACTGGCCAAGGAAGGTCATTCCCGCCGTCAGATGCGAATTGTTCGGATTGTTTATCGAGAGCGCCGGATCGGTGATCAGCAGTTGCGGCCCGGCGGCGAGATTGTCTTGCGCATCCATGATGCCGACGGGCTTGCCCATATCAAGCAGTGCCTGGCGGGTCTGCGGCGTGTCCGAGGCGAAGGGCGGCAATCTGCCGAACAGGCGGCCAAATCGACCGGATGCAAAATGAGTGGAGCGTGGGGGTATGATATCCGGAGGATAGAAGCCGTGCGCGTGGAATGCTTTGGCCATTTGCCACTCTCCTCAGCCGACATTCCCCGGATCCCCGGTGGTTGTAGGGCGCAGGATCGTTCATTCAGGCATCTTGTGCAACGGTAAACGCGCGCCGAGGCCGCAGGAGGGCGGTCGAAACAGCCGGGTGGCTGCGCCGAGGCGCCGGAACTCGTCGCGTTCAGGGACGCCTCGCGAAGGACCGCTCACCACCCAACTGAGCCGGTCCCGGAGCCCGCCGGGAAGGTCTCTCTAGGGGCATGGGCTGCCGGTCCCATCAACGGCCCGGAGGGTCCGCAGTGGGATCAGTGAGCGGACCGTCGCTGAAACACGCAGCAACGGGGAAGACGCGCTGATACCGGCCATTCCCGGGTCTCAGTGGGGCCAAGAGTTTCGACGCCAATCGGTCATTTCCTGAACGTGACGAGTGATCTAGGAGCGTGCTCTTACAGGGCACACCTCAGCGCGACGGCTCGGCCAGCCGCCTCAACCACAGGCAACGGCAACGGCCGTTCCGGCACCCTCGGGCAGCGCGACTTCCCGCCAGCTCTGCCCACCGTCCGTGGTGCTGAAACTCTGGTCCCTGCGGGCGACACAGTGGAGCCGATCCGGATCGTTGCGATCGACGGCAACAGCCATCATGGTGCTGCGCACCTCGATCCCCCGATCGATCTGAGCCCAGTGGGCGCCAGTGTCCTCACTTTTGTAGAGCCGGCCGGCGACACCGCGCGAGGAATCGGCGACGCAGGCGAACAGCGTCGCGGAATCCCATGGCGCCACCACCACGTCCCGTCCGTAGCGCAAATGCGTGGCGTGCTGCCCGATATTCAGATCCTTCCAGGTCTCTCCGCGGTTCTCCCCGCGAAACAGCCCCATCCGCAGTGCCAGGAACGGGGAGTCAGGCGCCGACGGGGAGACGCAGATGGCGTGTACGTCCAGCATCCCCTCCGCAGGGTCCTTGGTCAGGATCGCGCTTTGTAGTTCCGGCTGTTTCGACAAGTTCACGAGCTCGTCGCTCAGGTCAATCCAGCTTTCGCCGCCGTCGTCGCTGCGCATCGCGCCGTTCACTTCCATGCCGGCCCAGATCGTATCGGGCTTTGCCGGAGCGATCGCCATGCGCATGATGCGAGACGGAAAAGCACCCACCATGCGCTCGGCGATGGCCGGACGCGGCATGCGTTCCCAGGTCTCCCCGCCATCATCGCTGCGGTAGAGACCAAGCGGCGCGGTCCCGGCGAGGATCGTTCCGGGGTTGGACGGGTGGATCAGGACCGACCAGAACTGCTCCCGCCCATCCGGTTCAATCAGCGGTCGCCAGGTTTTACCGCGATCCCGGCTGCGGTAGAGGCCCGAGCTGGCGGCCGCATAGACGACCGCCGGATCAGAGGGATCGACTGTGACGGCGTGCACATGCGTGCCAGATGGCAGGTCGCACAGCGTCCATCGATCGCTTTCCGCGGCGCGACGATACAGGCCACTGACATCGCCGCCGGTGCGGTTCGAAACGCCGATGTAAAGATTGGTTTGCAGGGATGAGGTTACCTTCCGAATGGCCGCCTGCCGGGAGGTCACCACGCGGCCCACGTGCGGTCAAGCGCCAAGCGCGGTGTCGTTGGCATAACCTCCGCGTGCATCAAATTATCATCGTCGGGTCGACAACGAGGCGCCGACAGAGGATTGGGCATCCGGCCGGTGCCGACTACTGCTCTGCCACCCCCGATGGAGCGGCGTCCCTCGCCCGCGTGCGGAACGGCACGCATGCGCCTTTGGCACTGCCGAACAATGGTAATGCGAGGGATTGCATAAGAGTGCCGTCAATCTCCAAGCGCACCCCGCCGCACAGGAAGCTGCTGCGCAGCGCCGTCATTCCGCCGCGTCCTGGGCCTGGTCGCCCAACACGTTATAGGTGCGCGCTTGATAGCCGATCATGTAATCGGTGTAATAAGTCGTCTCGTATCGGGGCGGGCGGCCGGCGCCGACGCAGGTCGGTACGGCGGCGATCGGCCAATCGATCTGCGCGTCGCAGAAGAATGCCAGCGCGTAGCGCTCGTCGCCGGTGCGATTGACCGCGCGGTGCGGCGTTGCGAGGAAACAATCGTTCGTCCAGCGCAGCAGCAACTGCCCGCCATTGACGATGAACGCGTCGGGCACGGTCGGGACGTCGATCCAGTCGCCGGCCTGGGTGCGGAAGGCGAGGCCGGGCACGTCGTTCGGTGCAAGCAGGGTCAGGAAACTCGTGTCGGTGTGCGGCGCGATGCCGAATTCGTCGTCGGGTGCCTTCGGCTGCGACGGGTAATGGGTCGCGCGCAGCTTGTACTGGAAGTCGGTGAAGGGCCCATCGAAGTAGGTGGCGGGCAAGTCGAGCGCGCGGGCATAAACACGCACCAAGCGTTGCACCAGCCCCTCCAGCACGCCGCAGTATTCGACCAGCGGTTCGCGAAAGCCGGGCAGTCCCTCGGGCCACTGATTGGCGCTCCGGAAACGTCGGCCGGATACGACGTCAGGGTGGTCGGGCGCCAGATCGCGCGCCATAAAGAACGCCTCATTCATGTTGGGCTTGGTGACGTTCGCCACGACCGAGGTGCGCAGCGTGTCGCCCATCATGGGCAGATAGCCGACATTGTGCTTGTCGAGCTTGATTTTGAGCTTGTCGTCGAGCGGCCAGGCATGAAACCGGGCGACTTGGCGGTAGACTTCGCGTACCACCGCCGAGGGCACGCCGTGATTGATGATCGAGTAGAACCCGATCTCGGTCAGTGCGTGGCGCAACTCGGTCGCGGCGCGGTCGAGCGCCCCAGCCTCGCCCACGAGGTAGGGCCCGAGATCGATGACTGGGATCGCGTTAACATCTGGCATGTTTGAGCTGCCCCCAGAATCCGATGGTTTGGGGGCCAGAATTGCGTCTCTGAACGGGTTGAGCAACGGCAAATCGCCGTCGCCGCAAGCGAACGATGAGCGACCCATGCGGGCCGGCTGTCGCGCTCGGACCGCTTTGTAAGTCGACTGCGGCTGCACTACCCAGCGAGCTGAAACGTCGCGCCCATCCCCCGCCTGACCGCGACCGATCCGCTTCGTCCCGATTACTTCAAACCCGAATTCTTCAACGGTATCGCAGATTCAGCGGTTCCCGACGCCTAGGCTCAACGGCCGGTGTCGGATTCGAAAGCGGCCCGTTGCGGCCGATGATTGACGACGGGGACTTTTGAGGCAGGCACTTAGATTAGGCGCGGGAGGCCGTCATGGCCAAAGTTCACAGATGGGTGGGAAACCGCCGGGGCTCGGCTGATAGAGGCCAATTCGGGCTCGGCTGATAGAGAAAGACGCTTGCACGTCTGCCTGGCGAAGGATCAACAATTAGCGATCACGGTGCGGGCCATTACGCCCCACCGAACGCGCTCGGCGATTGGTTTGCGGGCCTGATCCAGCCGCCGCGATCAGCGTTGATGTCGGGCCTCGCACGCAGCGCGAAACGGAAGGACGCTTGGCTAGTCATGCTCGCACCGAACGGGGATCGGGAGGGCTGAAATGGGGACCGAAGAGCGCGCGGAGGGCCCTACGGCCGAGGCGGCCGCAGGATCGCGCAAGATCATCCATATCGACATGGATGCGTTCTATGCATCGGTCGAACAGCGCGACAATCCGGAGCTGCGCGGGAAGCCGGTCGCGGTCGGCGGATCGCGGGAACGCGGCGTCGTCGCGGCCGCGAGCTA
>DATMNH010000294.1:0-20871 GCA_035568975.1 Casimicrobiaceae bacterium | reverse complement strand
GTCTTCCTCAACAACGACACCATCGCGACCGCGGGCTGGCTCGATGCGATGCTGGCGGTCTTCGACCGCCATCCGGACGCCGGGCTGGTCGGCGCCAAGCTCGTCTATCCGGATGGCCGCCTCCAGGAAGCCGGCGGCATTGTCTGGCGCGATGGCTCGGCCTGGAACTACGGCCGCAACGATGACCCGGACAAGCCCGAATACAACTATGTGCGCGAGGTGGACTACTGTTCAGGCGCCTGTCTTGCGATTCCGGCGCAGTTGTTCGGAGAGCTCGGCGGATTCGATCAGCGATTCGCGCCGGCATATTACGAGGATGCAGATCTGGCATTCGCGGTGCGCGCCGCGGGGCGCAAGGTCTACTTCCAGCCGCGCGCCGTGGTCGTTCATTTCGAAGGCGCGACCTCGGGTACCGACCAAACGACAGGCGTAAAGCGTCACCAGGTCGTAAATCAGAGCACCTTCGCGACCAAGTGGGCGGCGGTACTTGCCTCGCACCGGCCCAATGGCGTCGCACCCGAGCTCGAGCGCGACCGGTGGGCCAAGCGCCGCGTGCTGGTGATAGACGCCTGCATGCTGACGCCCGACCAGGACGCGGGGTCGATGCGGATGCAGCAGGTCATGGAAATTCTGGTGAACCTGGGCTGCAAGGTCACTTTCGCTCCCGACAATCTCGAATACCGTCAGCCCTATGTGATGGCGCTGCAGCAACTGGGGGTCGAGGTGCAATTCCACCCTTATGCGCGCTCGATAGCGATGCTGCTCGGAACGCGCGGCGACGAGTTCGATGCCGTGATCCTGTCGCGGCATTACATCGCGGCCAAGCACATCGATTCGGTTCGGGTTTTTGCCCCGCACGCGCTGGTGGTGTTCGACACCGTCGACCTGCATTTCCTGCGCGAGGAGCGCTTGGCGGAGCTGAGCAGGAGTGGAACCGCAAAGCGGACCGCGGAATCCAAGCGCGACGAAGAGCTGGCATTGATACGCAAGGCCGACTTGACTCTGGTCGTGAGCCCGTTCGAGAAGGAGCTTCTGGAGCGTCTCGAGCCCACCGCGCAGGTGATGCTTCTTTCGACCATATACGAGCCGCTGGGTGCCGATAAGCCCTTCGCCGAGCGCGAGGGCTTGCTGTTCATTGGCGGTTTTCGACACCCGCCGAATACCGACGCGATACTTTGGTACGGCAAGGAAATCATGCCGCGCCTGCGCGAACGTCTGCCCGGGGTGAAAACCTGTGTCGTAGGAATGGACCCGCCGGCGACCATCAAGGCGCTGGCCGCGGAAGATCTTGTGATCGCCGGCCACGTTCCCGACCTGACCCCGTATCTCACCGGCTTCCGGCTTGCCGTTTCGCCGCTGCGCTACGGGGCCGGGGTCAAGGGGAAAATCAATCATGCGATGAGCTACGGCATGCCCGTGGTGGCCACGACGCCGTCGATCGAAGGCATGCACCTGACGCCCGGCGTCGATGTGCTTGTCGGTGACGATCCGGAGAGCTTCGCCGACGCCGTAGCGCGCGCGTATTGCGACCAGGACCTGTGGACCGCGCTATCGGAAGGCGGGCGCGAGAACATCCGCAAGCATTTCTCGCGCGACCTTGCGCGAAGCTCGATCGAGAGGCTCGTTGCGTTGTCTCGCGATCCCGATCGCCGCTGACTCGGGTACCCTGGACCGCGGCGTCAGCGCCGCTCGAACAGAAGGTCCCACACACCGTGACCAAGCTTCAGGCCGCGGCGTTCAAACTTGGTGAGCGGGCGATACTCAGGTCGTGGCGCGAAACCCGGGCTCGTGTTGGCAAGTAGCGGTTCCGCGCGCAGCGTCTCCAGAATCTCGACCGCGTAATCCTCCCAGTCGGTGGCTACGTGCAGATAGCCGCGCGGCGCCAGTCGTTCGGCGAGAGCGTGCACGAACGCGCTTTGAAGCAGCCGACGTTTGTGATGCCTCTTCTTGGGCCAGGGATCGGGGAAGAAAACATGAGCGCCCGCCAAGGCGCCCGGCGCGAGCATGTGTTCGACGACTTCCACCGCGTCGTGTTGTACGATGCGGACGTTGGCAAGTCGCTCCTGCTCGATCAGTTTGAGCAGGCCACCGACGCCGGGACTGTGAACCTCGATGGCGAGAAAATCGTCCCCGGGCCGCGTTTTCGCGATCGCGGCCGTCGTCTCGCCCATGCCGAAGCCAATTTCCAGGATCTTCGGGCTCGTCCGGCCGAAAACGCGCGTGAGATCCAACGGGGCGGCGGCAAAGGCGACGCCGAAGCGCGGAAGGAGCGCCTGATACGCACGCTGCTGCGCCGGCGAAATTCGCCCCTGGCGCAGCACGAAGCTTCGGATCGTGCGATGACGAGACGTCGTTGCCGGGCCGTTGGCCACAGTCAGTTGGGCGCGACGCGCTTCCATGCCGGATCGGCGAGCTTCCGTTCCGCAACGGCGCTTTTGTCGGCGCCGGCCGGCGTGTATTCGATCGCCAGCGTGTTCGCATCCTTCCAGGTCGCCGCCACGTCCGACCAGCTTTCACCCGGCGTCCACACGAGCTCCTTCACCAGCGACTCCGGTGAGACGCGCCACACCGCAATTTCGTTGATGCAACGGCTCGCACATACGTCCGCGGTGACGATGTGCAAGCGGTCCGGGGAGAGCTGTGGCTCGGCGGGGAGATCGAAACGGCGGTTCGTTGTTCGCCTCAGGACGATGAAGCTGGTCGACTCTCCCGCCGTCGAATAAAGAACCACCGCGTTGATGGGGTCGAGAAAATCCCAAAGACTGTACGAGCGGCCATTTACCGGATCATCGCTGTCGGTGAATGTCGTGGTGCCCACAGGATAGAGCGAGACCAGAAGCAGGCTACCGTCACGGCGGGCGAGATTGGGTAGGCGCTTCAGTTGTACTTCTTCGATCAATCGGCCGCAGTGGGCGGCATCCTCGGCGTTCCCGCACAGGCCGACGATCTCCTGCTGGGTGAGCCGCGCGGCAGCGACGGTGAGCGAAATCGAGCTCACCGCCAATGCAAGAGCGCACGAACGCAGCATGGACGACTTTCGAAGTGGAACGATGCGATCTCGCTGAAATCAGCCGCTCTGTTAGCCGCTAAGTTACCCAATAAGGCCGCCGGTCGGCGAGCTAGGACTTCCGGCGTAGGACTTGCGCGGCATGCGCCCGGCCAGGTAGGCCTCGCGCCCCGCCTCGATCGCTTTTTTCATCGCGCTTGCCATGAGTACGGGTCTTTGCGCCGAAGCAATCGCGGTATTCATCAAGACGCCTGCACAGCCAAGCTCCATGGCGACCGCCGCGTCCGACGCGGTGCCGACGCCGGCATCGACCAGCACCGGCACTTTCGACTGTTCGATGATGAGCCTGAGATTCCAGGGATTGAGAATGCCCATTCCCGAGCCGATCAATGACGCGAGCGGCATGATCGCGACGCAGCCGATGGCTTCGAGTTCGCGCGCAATGATGGGATCGTCGGACGTGTATACCATGACGTCGAAGCCGTCCTTGATGAGCGTCTCCGCCGCGCGTATCGTTTCCCGCACGTTCGGGAAGAGCGTGTGAGTGTCGCCGAGCACTTCGAGCTTGACGAGCTGGTGTCCGTCGAGCAACTCACGGGCGAGCTTGAGCGTGCGCACTGCGTCGTCCGCGGAGTAGCAGCCTGCGGTGTTCGGCAGCAGGGTGAACTGCGACGGCGGCAGGTAATCGAGCAGCGACGGCTCGTTCGCGTTCTGCCCGATGTTGGTGCGACGGATGGCGACCGTAACGATCTCGGCGCCGGAGGCATCGATCGCCGCACGCGTTTCGTCGAAGTTCTTGTACTTCCCGGTCCCGACCAGCAGGCGTGAACGGTAGGCGCGACCGGCGATGACCAGCGGGTCATCATGGTGGACGAACAGCGCGCCATTATCGCGCGTCAGCGCGGAAGTATCGTTGGGAGCGTTCATGCGCCGGAATCGTTAGCCGCCGCCAACTGCGGCAACGACCTCGATTTTATCCCCGTCGACGAGAAGCGTCTGCGAATGCTTGCTCCTGGGTACGATCTCTCCGTTACGCTCGATGGCGATACGCTTGCCTTCGAGCGAAAGGTCACGAACGAGATCGGCGACCCATTGCGTAGGTGCTCGGCAAATGTAGGCGGCGCCATTTACTGTAATAGAGATCATCGCCAAGGTCGCTGAAGCGGGCGCTTACTGTCTGTAATGGCGCATCATAACGCGCAGGAAGCGGATCTGCCGCTCGAATTGTTTGCACGCCTCGCAGAAGACCAGGTGCAGCCGCACCAGCAAGCGCTTGCCCAGCGGCACGTGTCCTTCCTGGATTTGCGAGATCAAGCGGCTCGCGTCCTTGCACGAAATGAGTCTAGCCACAGTGGAATGCGGCCGCGCTTACGCCGTTCGGCCGCCTTGCGCAAACCAGTTTTGGTCCAGGCACTGGCGGAGGGCCACCCTGGCCCGGTAGAGAATGACCCAAAGGTTGGTCGATGTGATGCCGAGTTCCTTACAAATCTCCTCCCCGTCCAGCTCCATCACCTCGCGCATCATGAAGACGCGGGCGGTATTGGGCGGGAGCTTTTCCAGGCAGAAATCCACGACGTCAAAGAACTGACGTCGCGAAAGCTCTTCCTCGGGATTGCCCCAGGTCGCGGGCGGATTCTCCCAATGGCCCGACGGATCGAACAGGGCATCGAAATCGTCGATCTGGCATTCCTCGTCGAGCGACGAAACGATCGGTCCGCGACCCTTCTTTCGGATGGCATCGACGATCTTATGCTTGAGTATGCCCGTGAGCCAAGTCTTGATGCTCGATCGCCCGGAAAATCCGCCAGCGCCTTGCAAGGCCGCCACCAGCGTATCCTGTACGACATCCTCCGCGAGATCTGCGTCGCGAAGCTGCAGCATTGCGACACGCAAGAGGTAACCGCGGTGGGTGTGGATCAGGGCGGCGAATTCTGCGGCGGCCATGCTCTCACGTGGCAAAATGGGTGACCGATAATAGACGCAATCACGACGACCCACCACACGGGGAGGTCGCTCCTTTGCCGCGCAGGCGCGAACAGCCGGGCATGATTGATGCTCGATATAATTGGGGGTTCCCGCACCGACATCAACCAAGGAGCAGCTGTGAAAGACAAGCCGTTTCTAACCGACGTAAAGACACTGCGCAAGCGAGCGCGCCAGCACATCGAGGACGGTGCCGTAACGGCGGGTTACGGCGGCAACACCGAAACCGCGATCAAGGTCCTCAACGAAGCGCTCGCGACCGAGATTGTTTGTGTGCTGCGATACAAGCGCCACTATTTCATGGCCAGGGGTATTCACGCCGGCCCTGTTGCCGAGGAATTCCTGGAACATGCAGGCGAAGAGCAGCAGCACGCGGATATTATTTCCGAGCGTATCGTGCAGCTGGGCGGCGCGCCGAATCTGTCGCCGGACGGATTGCTGAGCCGCAGTCACTCCGAATATGTCGAAGGCACTGACCTCGTCGACATGATCAAGGAAGACCTGGTGGCAGAGCGCATCGCAATCGACAGCTATCGGGAAATGGCGGCTTTTTTTGCGCCCTTCGATGCAACGACCCGACGCATGATCGAAGAGATTCAAGCCAAGGAAGAAGAGCACGCCGAGGACCTGGCGGACTTGCTCATGGACCTCCCTCGACAGATCGCGAAGTAAGGCGCACACGGGGACGCGCGTTTGCGTTCGACCAGAAATTGATGAGCCGGGAATGAAATCCTTTCATATCGACTGCGAAATCGAGTACGACGTTACGCAACAGACACTGTTTGTCTTCAATCTCGGGGTTCCGACGACTTCGGGGCAAGTCGTACGCGCAGAATCGATCACGGCGCAGCCGGATGTCCTCATCGACGAATTTGCCGATCCGGGCAGGATCAATCGTTTTTTCCGCCTCGACGTGCCACCCGGACGGCTCACCATGCGCTACCTGGCGACCGTCGACCTGCACCAGCCCGAAGCCAATGTCGACGCGCCGGAAACGCCTTTGGCGCAATTGCCGGGCGAAGTCTTGCAACATGTAAGGGCGAGCAAGTATTGCGAGGCCGATCGTCTGTTCGCGCTCGCCTGCCGCGAGTTCGGTCAGCTTCCCGGCGGGTATCGCCGCGTCCAGGCGGTATGCCAATGGATCCGCGACAATATCGCCTACGAGATCGGCACCTCCTCTCCGCTGACTACCGCACGGGACGTTCTGGCCAACCGCGCTGGCGTGTGCCGCGACTTCTCGCACCTGGCGATAGGGCTCTGCCGCGCGCTCAACATTCCCGCACGCTTCGTCACCGGCTACGCGCGCTATAGCGATCCCCCGCCCGACTTTCACGCCGTCTTCGAGGCCTATCTGGGAGATCGGTGGTACCTTTTTGATCCGACCGAGCTGTCGCCGCTCGATGAAATCGTGCGGATCGGCACCGGCAGTGACGCCTCCGAGGTAGCGTTCGCGACATTTTTCGGCTCGGCCCGGACGCGGCGCTTGAGTCCCTTGATCGATTTCGCGGCGCCGGGCACGAGCCTGGTGACCTTGCAAACCCCAGGCTCCGGCATTTTGCTCGCGGCCTAAGCGCGCCGACTTCCCGTTTCGTGCGGCGCGGGCGCTCGTGTAGGACGCGCTCTTATAGCTCGCCCGTTATTTTCCGACGCGATAAACAGCATGCGGCCGATACCGCGCTTGCGACGCAGGAGGCACACTCCAGTCGCTGCCAAAAGGACGGCAGCCGGGTCCCGGCGCGTGTGCGCCGGGCAACCCTTTACTGAAGGAGTCAAACCATGGACGTCAGAAATCGACCCTCTGCTCTGCTCGTCGCACTTGCTGCCGGAACCTTGCTGATGGTGGGTTGCGATCAGCGCGCCCCGGCCGATTCCGCTTCCGCCAAGTTGGACCGGACCGCGGACAAGGTTGGATCCGCGGTAAGCAATGCCGCCGACAAGACCGCAACTACGGTAAGCAACGCGGCCGACAAGACCGCGACCGTCGCGGAAGACGCGGCGATTACCGCCAAGGTGAAGGCGGCGATCCTGGCCGAGCCCGGACTTAAAACGCTGCAGATTAACGTAGACACCAACGGCGCAACGGTCACGCTGTCAGGCAATGTCGACAATGCCGATTTGAAGGAACGCGCGAAGCAGATCGCGTCCAATACCTCGGGCGTGAAGGGCGTGGTCGATCAACTCGCCGTCAAGTCGTCATAAGTCAAGTCGTCGTAATCGACGGTCGCACGTCGGCGGCTGGTTTGTCGAAGTAAGCGATCAGTCGCGCTGGTCTCGGCGGCGGGTGGCGACTGTTTCTCGGCATCCTCAACGGTGGCGGGCAGGGCAGGCGACGGCGCCCTCCGGGCAAACGGCGAACGAGACCGCGGTCCGGGATGCAGGATCCCACGCCATCGTTCGCCGTACTTACGCTGCTTAGAGGTGGTCGGCTGATCGCGGCGCCGGTACCGATGCGACCAGGGTAGTTCCGCAACCCGGCTGACTCGATACTGAAACGTCGCCGCCGAATTGCTGCGCTCGTTCGCGCATGCCCCGCAGGCCATGCGACGCCGCCCTGGCCAGATCTTTTTCGCTCATTCCCGCGCCATCGTCGCGCACCTGCAGCACGTAGCCCTCCTTGTTGATGGCCAGGTCAACCCAGACGCGGGTGGCCTTGGCGTGGCGTGCCACGTTGGTGAGCGTCTCCTGGAAAATGCGGAACAGCGCCAGCGCGGCTTCGCGCTGGACTACGCCGTCCGTGTCGGGCGCTTCAACCTCAATCGGGACACCGGTGTGCTTTTTAAACTCGGCGGCCTGCCAGCGCACCGCCGCGGCGAGCCCGAGATCGTCCAGAATGCTCGGGCGCAGATCGGTGACGATTTTCCGCGTCGTGGCGACGGCAGCCTCGACCAGCTTCACCATCGCCGAGCGCTTCTCGCGCAGTGGTTCCATTTCCGCGGGCAATCGCTCGGCCATCCAGTCGAGGTCCATACGCAGCGCGGTCAGCGTTGACCCGAGCTCGTCATGGACTTCACGTGCAATGCGCGCCTTCTCTTCCTCGCGGACCGACTGCAGGTGTCGCGACAACGACCGCAGCTCCTCGCGCGAGCGTTCGAGCTCGCGCTGCGCGAGCCGCCCCTGCGTGTCGTCGTACACGAGCCCATCCCACAAAACGTCGCCGTGATCCGGGCGGCGAGGCCTGGCGCGAATATTGATCCATCGCTCGGTGGACTCGTTCGGGGTTCGCAGCCGGCCGCTCCAGTTCCAGGTGACCATCTGCGCGGCGGAAGCCTCGAGCGTCGCCATGAAGTGCGGCCGCTCATCGGAGGGAATGAGATTGATGAAGGCGGATGCATCGGCGCGAACCGTGGCTTCGGACAGCCCGGTCAGGGCTTCACAGCCGTGGCTCACGTACGCAAACGTAAGCCGGTTGTGCGGATCCCGGACGAGTTGAAACACCATGCCGGGGACGTTGGACGTCATGCCCTCGTAGCGCTGCTCGCTTTCCCTGAGCGCGCTCTCCATCGCCCGGCGGGCGCTGTTGTCGTAGCATGAGCAGAGATAGCCGGAGAAGTTGCCCTTCATGTCGTGGTAGGGCCGCCCGACGCAGATCATGGAGCCGTATTCGCCATTGCCCCGGCGCAGGCGAAACTCCACCTCGAACGGGCGGCGCGCGGCAAAAGCAGCCGAGTATGACTCCTGCCAGCGCCCTCGATCCTCGGGATGAACGCCTTCCAGCCAACCCTTGCCGAGCTCGACGTCGCGTCGGCGCCCCGTATAGTCGAGCCATGCCTTGTTGAGGTAGTCGCAGGCCCCGGCGCTGTCGGAGCGCCAGACCAGATTCGGAAAATCGGAGAACAAGGCGAAATAGAAGTCGCGCGAGCGTTCGGTCTGTTCGCGAAGCTCTATGCGCTGGGTCGCGTCGCGCGTGACAACCGAAAAACCCTGCGAGCGGCCGCTTTCGTCGCGCATCGCGGAGATCATGTCGTCCGCGCAATAGCGGCTGCCGTCCTTGCGCACATGCCAGCATTCCTCCTCGAACCATCCGCGACGCACCGCGACGGCGAGCTCTTCCTCGACGGGGCGCGCCCGGTCTGGCGGATAGAGAACGGAGAAAGGCTGGCCGATGACTTCCTCGGCGGCGTACCCGTTCAGCGCCTGAGCACCTCGGTTCCAGCTGGCGATACGACCGTCGCCATCGAGCATGAAAATGGCGCAGTCCTTGACCGCGTTGATGATCAGCTGGGTCCGGCTCTCGCTCTGGCGCAGCTCCTGTTCGATCGCGTAGCGGCGCTCGATGTCGCTTTGCAGGCGCAGGTTCGCAAGCTTCAGGTCTCGGGCGCGGCGGCGAGCGGTCTGAAAAAAATAGGTGAGCAGCGCCAGCAGCGTGGCGAGGACGATCCCGAACGCAAGCGCGACTTCGGGCAGACCGGATGCGGCGCGGCGCAGGGACTCCCGTGTCGGTGTGACGCGCAGTATCCAGTGGACGTTGTGAATGTCGAGCGGCAATTCTTGAGACCACGGACCCTCCGCGGGGGGCGCGGTAGCTTCCACCGATTGGACGATCCGGCCATTTTCGACCAGCTCGACGTGGTGATCCGCAAAACGCCCGTCGATCAGCGACCGCAGCCAGTTGCCGTTTCCCAACGCCCCTGCGGCGATTCCACGCAGAGTGTCGCCGTCGTAAACCGGCACGTAGACAACCACTCCTTTGCCGCCGACGACCAGATCGGTAAACGGCGTCAGCGCGACCTTGCGGGTCTGAATGGCGAGTTGCACGGCGGCACCGCGCGTGGCGTCGGAAAGCATGTTGTAACCAATGATCTTGCTCTCGTTCGAGCGGGGCGCCACCCAGCGCACGATGGAGTCGGGCGTCGCCCATGAGACCGACTGAAACTCGTTGACGTCGTGAATCAGGCTTCCCGCATCGCGGGCCCACACCTCGGCATCGAACGGATAGTTCAGGGTCCGCTCGGCCAGTCGCTGAAGCATGTCGATGCGCGCTTCGAGATCGCGCGCGACCTGACTGCGGGCGTCGGCGGCGACCAGGGACGTGCTGTGCTGAATGACCCGAGTCTCCTCGATGGTGAGGGCACGCCAGAGCACGAGCACGGAGACAAAAACTGCAAGCCAGACGATGACCGGCGCCGAGCGGCGCAGCACCTGCTGCTCGTTTTCGCTCGCCAGGAGCCGGTCAACGAGCAAGGCGCCGGTGATCGCGATGAACAATAAGGAGTTGACTCGTTCGCCGCCGGTCATCAACAACCATTCCGATCCGACCGCCGCTGCGGTGAACGCGCCAAACAACATCAACAAGGCAAGCGCGAGCGCCGTCGAAGCAAGCTGGGCGACCAGGACCGAGCGCCACGGACTTTTCGCCGGCGGCTGGACCGATGCCAGCGCGAAGCCGACGATAACGAAAACCAGCGCAGTCAGCACTCCCATGTCGTTGTAATTTCCCGCGCCGAAAGGCAGCCACGCGTGAGCGAGAATGGGATGAATGTTGACGGTTCCCGGAGCGAGATACGCGAGCAGCCGGATTGCGCCCAGCGCGACAGGAACCGCAGCGAGCAGCCGGCCCAAGCGGCGCAGGCGGAATGCGTAGGCGATAAGCGCGGCACCGCAAGAGGCGAACGCCCACGCGGTGTCGTACTGCAGATGGGGCACTCCGACGGAAGGTGTCGCCATCACCAGCTGGTGCCAGGCGGCAATGACCCATCCCGAGACCGCAAGGACCGCTACCCCCACGGTGGCGAAAATAATCGCCGACCAGGCCGCAACGCGCGGTACGCCACCGAACTTCATTCGAAGGAAACCTGACACGGAAAGTGAAGCTGGAGTTTACCTCTACGCGCGTGGCGCTCGGCTACCCACGCCACTTCGTCGTCGATGAATCGAATCCGCAAAACCAGCGCCGGATCGATGGCGATCAACGTCTGTGGAGGGCCCTCGCGATTGCTCAATGGCGCACCACGCGCTATGGATTAATCGGCGCGCCCAGTCGGTTCATAACACTAAACAGACGAGCCTCAAAGGCCGAACGGGTTGCCAGGCCAGATCGCATGCGCGGCCCATCAGGTTCCACAGCGCCCCATCATCTTTCCGGGCCTCTTGTCCGGACCCGATCCCGGTTCGTCGTCCGGCGACGGTGGCGGATCAGGGTCCGGTCGAGGCGGCATCGGTGTCGGATCATCGGGTCGTGGATGCGGTGGATGCTGGGGCATGGTTTCCTCGAAATGCCGTAAGTGAGAACGACGCAGCAAAGCGCGTGCCCGAAGGATGTACACCCGACGCACGCCTGTACATCAGCGAACACGAACGTCCGTCGCGTATTAGACCCCCCGCGTCCCCTTTCTTACAACCAGGCTCGATCCGTCGCAGCGGCAGTGGTCGTAGCAGAGCGCGCCAATGGTCGAGCTTGACGCGGGGATCACATGAGCCGGCCAATTGCAAAGTATGCGTTGTGCGTGCTGGTCCTGCTGACCTGCTCGACGTCGAACGGCGCCAGCGTCGCTCGAAATCCGCCAAATCGCCGCAAAAGGAGGCGTTTATGACCTGGAGGATGAAGGCGGCGCTCTTACATAGCCTTTCTCCGGCGCATGCCCGGGAGCCGTAGGACGTGCGCCTACGGCGGCGCGCTCCGCGCCTACGACAAGAACAGACGGCACCCGATACCGGCCACTTTCGCCCTACGTCAGTATTGCGCCGTCAACCTAGCGGAGGCTGGAGATGTACGCAACTACCCAAGAGTTCGCGAACGCTTGTGATGTCGTTACCGCCGACATGTCTCCGGTCCCTGCGGAACCGTCGATCCGTCACGATACGCGGTCCGGGCGATTGCAACGGCTCGGCGCGCTGTATGGCGCGTGTTCGGCAATGCAGCGTCTGTTCCACACCATCGGGCGCCTCGGACCCTCGGACGTCACAGTCATGATCCTCGGAGAGAGTGGCTCAGGCAAGGAGCTCGTCGCACAGGCGATCCATCAGTTATCGGCGCGCAGCCGCAAGGCGTTCGTCGCCGTGAACTGCGGGGCGCTGCCCGAGAATCTGATCGAAAGCGAATTATTCGGTCACGAGCGCGGCAGCTTCACCGGCGCCGCGCGCACGCACCGCGGATGCTTCGAGCGTGCCGACGGGGGGACGCTGTTCCTGGACGAAGTAACCGAGATGCCGGTAGACATGCAGGTGCGGCTGCTGCGCGTTCTAGAGACAGGTCGTTTTTGCCGGGTCGGCGGCGATCAGGAGATTACGGCTTCGGTCCGCGTCATCGCCGCCAGCAATCGCGATCTCGGGCAGGCGGTGGCGGAGGGTCGTCTGCGGGAGGATTTGATGTACCGCTTGTGCGTCATCCCTTTGCCGGTACCGCCCTTGCGTGACCGGGACGCCGATGCATTGCTACTCGCGGAGATGTTTCTGACGGAGCTCAACGATGCGCACGGCACGAACAAAACCTATACGCACCGGGCTCGCGCGCGGATCGCTGCATTTTCCTGGCCCGGCAACGTTCGAGAGCTCAAGAATGTGATTCATCGCGGCTACGTGCTGTCGGACGACGAAGTCGAGGTCGACGTCCCGGACTCCACCCAGGAGGCGATGGTGCTGCCGCAGGCCTCGTCGACGGTCATGGTCCCCAGCATGCCATCGATCAACTCGGCGATAGCAGCCCGAGCATCGGCGCCTTGCGGTGGATTGAAAGATGTGACCATTCGCGTCGGAACTTCCCTCGACGACGCGGAGCGTGCATTGATCATGGCAACACTTGACTCGGTTTCGGGAAGCAAAGCCAAAGCGGCGCAGGTTCTCGGCATAAGTTTGAAGACGCTTTACAACCGCTTGCACGCCTATCGCGACAGCGAACTTGATGCGGCGCAAGAAATACGCCCTCCCGTTATGCGGGCGGATGTGGCGATGGCGGCATAAAGGCGCTTGGAGTTGTAAATGACCCTGCCCTACAATGCTGACGTTGCGGGCATTTCCCCGCGCGAGTCGTCCGGTGAACGCATGAGCGACGTGACGCAAAAGCGCAAGGTTCGCATTGTCCTGGTGGATGACCACGCCGTCGTTCGCGCCGGCTTCAAGCAACTGATCGAAACGACCGACGACCTCCAGGTAGCAGGGGAGGCGGGAACGGCCGCGGACGCGCTGGCCTTGGTAGCCTCTCAGCCGTGCGACGTCATGTTGCTCGATATCTCGCTGCCCGACGCGTCGGTTCTGGACACGGTTGCCGCGCTTCGCCGCCGACAATCGGAATTGCCGATCCTGATTGTCAGCATGCATCCGGAAGAACAGTATGCCGTCAATCTTCTGCGTGCCGGCGCAAGCGGATTTTTTTCCAAAGCGGGGGGCGCCGATGAGCTCCTCGAGGCGATCCGTACCGTGGCCGCGGGCCGTAAATACGTGAGCGCGTCGCTCGCCGAGGCGCTGGCTCTTGCCGCGACCGGCGATGCACCTGCTCCGCCACACCGACAGTTGTCGAATCGCGAATTTCAGATTTTCGTTCAGCTCGCTGCCGGGAAAACGGTCACTGACATCGCCGACGAAATGTGTCTGTCTGTCAAGACGATCAGCACTTACAGAAGCCGCATCTTCGAAAAGATGGACTTCTCTCGCAACGCCGATCTCACGGCATACGCGCTGCGCCACAATTTGATGAATTGACGCTGGAGCAACGCTTGACCCGCGTCCATGGGAGCTAGAGTGCGCGTTTTCGTCGTAGAGGATTCATCGCTGATTCGAAAACGCATTATCGACAACGTCAAAGGCTTGGGTAATTTTGACGTCGTGGGTTTTGCGGAGAGCGAGCAGGAGGCGATTGACGCGATCGTACGGACGCAGCCGGATGTCGTCGTCACCGACATTCGTTTGAAGGAAGGCAGCGGAATCGAAGTCGTGCGGAAACTCCGCCAGCAGCTTACCCGCCTGACGCCGAAAATCTACGTGCTGACCAACTACGCATATCCTGAATATAAGCGGCAATGCTCCCTTGTCGGCGCCGACGGATTTTTCGACAAGTCGGCCGAATACGATAACTTCTTGAGCGCGCTCCAGGCAGTTTCCTAAAATCCCCATCGCGCGTTTCGGCACTGCATCCCCACCTCGCGCGTCCAATCCGCGGAACATCGACTGCGGACGCTCCATTGCAGAACCTGGCACGACGATTGCGTAATCGTGGTCGGGTGCTTCGGGCGGTGGGTTTTTCCGGCAATTTTTTCCACTTCCGAACCTTGATCCACACGTGCTCGGCTTCGAGCGGAAAGGATTACAAATGCTTCACTACGCGCTGGTATTCTTTGTCGTTGCGCTGATCGCCGCGGTGTTCGGATTCGGCGGGATTGCTGTAGGTGCGGTGGAGATCGCCAAAATCCTGTTTTTCATCTTCCTGGTGCTGTTCGTGGTGTCGCTCGTCGCAGGCTTGTTCCGGAGAGGACCTTAGCGGGTGGGCGGCGTGCGAACCGTTGGCGCGACGATCGCACTGAGCACGATCTGCAACAACCACTCAAGTCAGGCAGACGTCACGAGCGCCGTTAACGAGTTCTTCGAAGTAGCCGTGGCGTTCGCAAGATCGCAACACATGTCCGTACCAGAGGCATGCTGTTGGCTTTGGACTGCCGACACGACGGCCGATCTGTAAAGGCCGGCCGCCGTGAATGCAGCCGCGGGCGGGGCTTCCTCCCACCTCCCCCTTCGCTTCGCCCGCCTTCTTTTTTCTTCAAACGGAGCCCGCTATGGAACTGAGCAGCAACAGCATTGAACGCAAGGCCAATCAGGCACACCTCGCGGTAGACAGCGCAGCCGCCAAGGCAACCGAAAAAGCAGCGCCGGCAATCGACCGTGCTGCTCAAGCCGCGCATCAGACCGTCGACAAGGTCGCACAAGCGGCTGCTCCGGCCGCGGATTGGATCAATCAGAACGCGGAGCAACTAAAGCAACAGCAGGAAGCGCTGCTCGAAGGCTGCCGCGGTTATGTGCGCGACCGTCCTCTCGTGGCCGTTGGGGTTGCACTTGCTGCCGGCTATCTCGTCGGGCGCCTGGCCCGGTAACGCAATGGGTCAGCAAGGGGCCGAGGCTGCGAATCAAGCGTCGCCCTTAGGTCAAAGCGTATCCGAGATCTTGAGTAGCGTTCGTGCGCTCGTCGCCGACGAGGCGGACCTCCTCGCCGCTGAGGCGAAAGTAGCGGTCCACACGCTTGTTGCGGGCGTCGTCGTCGCCGTCGCGGGCGCCGTCTTTGGCGTGCTCGGTATGGCGGCGCTGTTGGCGATGATCGCGATGCAAATCATCGAAAGCGGTTACTCGTGGCCCGCAGCGCTCGGATGCATCTTCCTGATCTGTTCCTTGATCAGCGCGACCTTGGTCTTCACTTTGCGTGGGCTCATCTCGCAAGAGTTGTTCGCAGGGGTGCGCGGCGAGCTACGTGGCGGCGCGAGGTCACGTTGGTGATCGACCTTCGTGCCGTGCGGGCTGCGGAGCAGTCGGTCGCCGCGCGAAAAGCCAGCCTCGCAGCGCAGTGGTTGGAGCTACGGACGCGAATGCGCGATGCAGTGACTGAGCCAACGACGCTGGGTGCGGCGGCGCTTGCTGGCGGGATCATCGGCTGGCGCTCCGCCGCTTCAGAAAAGATCGTCGTAGTGGCATGCAAGTGCCCCGAGCAGCCGCGCTCCTCGCTATTGCGAGGCGGAATGCGAACGCTTGCGATCGCTACGTTGCGGGCGGCGGCCTCTATTGCGTCAGAGGAGTTCCTGCGCAGCACCTTCGCGCAAGCCGGTCGCGACGAGGGCCCCGATGGTGTGCCGCATGGTTCGTAGCGCGCACGCTTGTCGCCGATACTGGCATGCGGATTGCTCCAAAGTGTGAGGGTGGATCGAATCACCCCCATTCGACAAATTGAGGGGACTTTCATGTTCAAGAAACTTATATTTTGCTTTGCGGCGCTTGCCGCGGTTTCGCTGACCGCGTGCAATACGGTCCAAGGTGCAGGCAAGGACATCGAGCGGGGCGGTCAGAAAGTTCAGGAAGAAGCCAAGGAAGTGAAGCAGAAGCTTTAAGCACCGTACTGGCACGTCGCCGCCTTCATTCTTCACGGAAGCGGCGACATGCCGGCGCCTCATACCTCGATCGCTTTCACGGCGATCATGAATGCTTTTCGGAATCATCCTTGTATACCGGCAGCGGAACGATTTACACCTTGGCCCGGTAGCGCGGAAGGATTTACCACGGGCCCGCCTCGGTACGCGCGCGCTCGTATGGTAAGTCGCTGTAACGACTAAATAATCTGCGTTTGGCATGACGGTTGCTCAGATTATCGCGCACCGGCCTTAAACGCGGTGACTCCGGTTCGGACCGGAAACGATCTT
The DNA here is from genome assembly GCA_035568975.1 of Casimicrobiaceae bacterium. GTDB lineage: Bacteria > Pseudomonadota > Gammaproteobacteria > Burkholderiales > Casimicrobiaceae > PALSA-1003. The sequence continues at coordinate 4,554 of DATMNH010000294.1, read as the reverse complement.
AACCAGCGTAGGAGCGCACCATGAATTGGGACCGTGTTGAGGGCAATTGGAAACAGATGAGCGGCAAGATCAAGCAACAGTGGGGCAAGCTTACCGACGATTCGCTGACGCAGATCAACGGCCAGCGCGACGAGCTCGTCGGTAAGATTCAGGAAGCGTATGGCATCAACCGTGATGACGCCGATCGGCAAGTCAGGGACTGGGAATCGTTGAATCAGTGAACACGCTTCTAGGACAGCGACCGCCGGCCGTCATCCAAATTTTTTCCATAACGAGACGAGGTAGGACCATGAACTTTTCGATCAGAGAATTGCTTTTAGCATCAGCCCTGTGCGCGTTGGCCACCGGCGTTCAAGCCGCCGATCCCGACAAAGCGCAACGCGACGCCGCGTACAAGGAGACCGTGGCGCGCGCTGACGCCGACTACAAGACCGCCAAGGAAGCCTGCAAGGCCCATCAGGGCAATGACAAGGACGTCTGCATGAAGGAAGCCAAGGCAGCGCACGTTCAGGCAACCGCCGACGCCAAGGCGAAACGCAAGTCCGCGGCGGCGATGGCCGACGCGCACGAAGACAAGATGGACGCCAACTACGAGGTCGCCAAAGAGAAGTGCGACGCGATGTCCGGCGATGCGAAAGACGCCTGCATCCGCGACGCGAAGATGAAGTATCACCAGTAGAAGATGTGGCGCCGTCACTCGCGTGACGGCGCCGGAGCTTGCCATGGAGCAATACATTTATGCCGTCCAGCAGCGCGACGACACGCGATGGCATGTCTACGAGACGGGGTTCACGCGGTCGCTGGCGAGTTTTGGATTGAAAGAGGACGCCATCGAGTACGCCCGCGATCTCGCCGGTTCGAGGTCGCCAGGGGAGACCGAACTTGAGGTGGTGGAGGTGAAGAGGCGTCGCGAACGCGCCTGCGCGTAGCGAGTTACAATCCGGGGCAGGTCGCGCACGACGTGCCCCGGGCCGCGCAGCAAGACGGTCAGGCTCATCTGCGTGCAGCGATCGCTCTACGCCTGGTGAGCTTATGTCCTCACGCAACACCGACGCACGCTGCAGCTGTTTCAAGCTCCGATGTCGCGTCACTCGGAACGCGAGTGCGCGATGCCCGACAGAACGGATGGACTATCCGCGGAGTGGGAAGCGATGCAAAGGCAACGACGATCGCCCGGCGCGGATTCCGCAACGAAGGGGGTTTCTCGTTCGGCAGGTCGACCCGGCCTTCGCCGCTTGCAACTCGGATTTCGACCCGCTGTGGCCGGCGGCGGCGCCGTGCAGCGGATGTCGGCGCCTGTCCGGCGTTGGCAGCGACCTTCGGTAGCACCCATGGGTCGCTTTCGTTCGATCCGGCTTTCGTTGCGCTTTATCGCGCCGCTTGTGATTACCCTTGCGTTGCTGGCTTATGGCCTGGTTCCGCTGGTCGACCGCCTGACGCTGCGTTGGTGGGTCAACGACCTCGATACGCGCTCTCAGCTGATTGCCAACACCATGCAGGATCAACTCGCCGACCTGGTGGTTCAAGGGGCTGGACCGAAGATCAATAGCCTTTTCATGCGCGCCATTCAGGACGAGCGCCTGTACGCGCTCGCCTACTGTGATGAAACCGGCAAGGTGCGCTACGAAACACCGACCTATCCTTCCTCGCTCGGGTGTCGCCCGCCCGATCCGGCGGCCGAGGGTCACTCTGTCGTTCGCTTGCGCCAAGGGCCACTGCACGTCGTTCAGCATCCGGTGTTCCAGGGCACGGAACGAATCGGATCGCTGGTCCTCGTCCACGACATGAGCTTCGTCGAACGACGTAGCGCCGACACGCGGCGCTACCTGATCGGCATGTTCGTCGTACTCGGCGTCGTGATCTCGCTGGTCACCGTATTCATCGCGCATCTCTCGTGGCGTGGCTGGGTCAGCGGGGTGCGGGCGTTGTTGCGCGGAGAAGGCATCGTCCAGCCGTTCGGCCAGGCATCGTCATCGGAGGACGTCCATCCGCTGGCGAGCGACCTCCGCGCCTTGTTGCGCGATCTGGACATGACTCGTCGCAGCCGCGATCAGACCGCCACGTGGAGCCCCGAGATGCTGCGCGGTGTCCTCCGCGAACAGCTCCTCGGCGACGAGATACTGGTCGTGTCGAACCGGGAACCGTTCATCCACATGCGCACCGACAAGGGAATCGCGCTCCTGCGACCCGCAAGTGGCTTGGTCACCGCATTGGAGCCGGTCATGCGCGCGTGTTCCGGGACCTGGATTGCGCATGGCAGCGGCAGTGCGGACCGCTCGACCGTCGACCGCCACGACCGACTGCGGGTGCCTCCCGAGAAGCCGACTTACACGCTGCGGCGGGTCTGGCTCTCGCCGGAGGAGGAACAGGGCTATTACGCGGGGTTTGCCAACGAGGGGCTGTGGCCGCTGTGCCACATCGCGCACGTTCGTCCGGTATTTCGAACTGCGGACTGGGAGCAGTACGTGCGCGTGAATCGGCGATTTGCCGATGTCGTATGCGAAGAGGCACGAACCGAAGACCCGGTGGTTCTGGTTCAGGATTATCACTTCGCGCTCCTGCCGCGCATGATACGGGAGCGCCTGCCTGGCGCGACCATCATTACCTTCTGGCACATTCCATGGCCGAATCCGGAATCGTTCGGCATCTGCCCGTGGAGAGAAGAGCTGATCGCGGGTCTCCTGGGGAGTACGATCCTCGGCTTTCACACGCGATTTCATTGCCAGAATTTTGTCGAGACGGTGGATCGCTTTTTGGAGGCCAGGATCGAACGTGAATCATCCACGATTTCCTACGGGGGCGATTTGACGCGAGTCGAGCCTTATCCGATTTCGATCCAGTGGCCGCCGGAATGGGTGGACAACCAGTTGCCGGTCGCGCTTTGCCGTGCCAAGGTGCTGCGCGTCGAGCAGCTCGCAGACGACGTGCTCCTCGGCGTCGGTGTCGACCGGATGGATTACACCAAGGGCATAATCGAGCGTTTACACGCCGTCGAGCGCTTGCTCGAACAGCATCCGGAGTTCATCGGCCGCTTCGTCTTCGTGCAGATTGCGGCGCCATCGCGTTCGGCGCTCGAGGAATATCAGCATTTCGAGGCACGTGTGCGTACGCTCGCGGCTCGCGTCAACGCTCGATTCGGCCGCGACGGTTATCAGCCGATACACCTGAAGGTCGAGCATCATCCGCCGCAGATCGTCAACGAGTATTATCGCGCCGCCAATGTCTGCGTGGTGACGAGCCTCCATGACGGGATGAATCTGGTCGCCAAGGAATTCATCGCATCCCGAGACGACGAGCAGGGGGTGCTGGTGCTCTCACAATTCACCGGCGCCGCGCGCGAGCTGCACGACGCGCTGCTGGTGAATCCTTATCACGGCGAACAATGTGCCGAGGCGCTTTATCGTGCGCTTACCATGCCGGCGGACGAGCAACGCGTCCGCATGCGCAGCATGCGTCGGCTGGTTCAGGAATTTAACGTCTACCGGTGGGCCGGGGCGATGTTGCTCGATGCCGCGCGCCTGCGGCATCGCCGGCGCGTCTCGCAACGGATTGTCGAGCACCAGCGCGAAGCGACGCCGCTCCCGGAGTGAATCCCGCGCTTTCTATCTCCGGACTCGCACGCATTCGCGAATTTGTCGGCGGGCGCTCGCTTATCGCGTTCGATATCGACGGGACGCTCGCTCCGATCGTAGCGCGGCCATGGGACGCGCGCATTCCGGATGAGATTCAAGTCAGGTTGGGGGCGATGACCGCCAGGCGTAGGGTGGCGATCATTACTGGGCGCGCCATCGCCGATGCGAAGCCCATGCTGGCGTTTTCCCCGCGCTATCTGATCGGCAATCACGGCGCCGAAGGAGTCCCCGGCTTCGAGTCCGCGTCCGCCGCGTATGCGCGTGATTGCAGCAAATGGCTCGAAGTTCTCCGCGGAGACGACGAGGCGTGGCGGGCGACCCCTGGAATCACCCTCGAGGACAAAGCGTATTCCATCGCATTTCACTATCGGCAGGCACAGCCACGCGAAGCCGCGCTTCGGCTGGTCGAGAAACGCGCGACAGAACTCGTTCCCGTGCCGCGCCTGATCCATGGCAATTGCGTGCTCAACCTGGTACCGCGCGATGCGCCACACAAAGGCGATGCGCTGCGTGCGCTGCTGGCTCATTCAGGATGCGAACGCTCGCTCTATGTCGGCGACGATGTCACCGACGAGGACGTTTTCCGGCTCAAGCTGCCGGCGGTGCTGTCGGTGGGCATCGATCCGAAACCGGGGAGCGCCGCTGATCTTTTCCTGCCGGATCAGAGCGAGGTCATCAGGCTCCTCGATGAAGTCGCGAAGATGATCGAGCGTTGAGCTAAAGGCGAGCGGCGCGCGTCGTCGCTTCTCGCCGCGCAGGAGGCAGGTGGAACGCGTCTTACCGACGTTGCTCTGCTTTCGGGTGCGGCGGTCTCGCTTCAGCCTTTTCGCTCGGCGCTTGACGGATCATGACGGCCAAGTTGGCGAATGAGAACGTCGATCGAGTCTTCGCCGTCGGAAGACTTCAGGCGATGTTCGCGCAG
>DATMNH010000293.1:0-7689 GCA_035568975.1 Casimicrobiaceae bacterium | reverse complement strand
GCCGCTTCGCGTTGCCACGCCATGAGCGTGGCTGCATCGGCGCACGGCTCGAGCTCGGGGATGCGTGCGCGGCGGTCACCCGAAATCAGCAGCTCGCGCTCGGCCGCCGCGTCCGGATAACCGAGCTCGATCGACATCAGGAATCGATCGAGCTGCGACTCGGGCAGCGGATACGCACCGATCTGCTCGGTTGGATTCTGGGTCGCGATGACAAAAAAGGGCTCGGGCAGCGGCCTCGTCACGCCGTCGATCGAAACCTGGCGCTCCTCCATGGCTTCGAGCAGCGCGCTTTGCGTCTTCGGCGGCGCGCGATTGATTTCGTCGGCTAGCACGATCGAATGAAATATGGGTCCGGAATGAAATCGGAACTCGTGGGTTTCCGGGTCGAAGATCGACACGCCGAGCACGTCGGCCGGCAAGAGGTCGCTGGTGAATTGGACCCGCGCGTAGTGCAATCCCAAAGTGCCGGCAAGCGCCTGCGCCAAGGTCGACTTGCCGACGCCTGGAATGTCCTCGATCAGCAAATGGCCGCGCGCCAGCATGCAGGCAAGGGCGAGTCTCAACGGCGTCGACTTGCCGACCACGATGCGGCCGAGCTCGGCGAGCACGGTGGCCAATCGGTCGGACAGCGGAACGGCCAGGCTCTCGACAGGGCGAACGGTCATGGCAATGAAAGCAGCAAGAAAGATGCCACTATAGCAGCCCGGCCTCCTAGTCACCTTTCCGGCCGCCGGGATACACTTGCGGCGTCGCCGGCCAAGCCCAAAGCAAAACCCGCTTCGAGGCCGCTTTAGCGCTCGCGCCGTCCTTTCAAGCTCATTTCACAATTATCGTGCCCATCGCGTACATCACGCATCCTACGTGCCGCCTGCACGATATGGGCCCGTACCATCCGGAAAGTCCGCAGCGTCTGGATGCCATCAACGATCACCTGATCAGCGCCGGGCTGGACGGACTGGTCGCGCATTACAATGCGCCGGCGGCAACGAGGCAGCAGCTCGAGCGCGTTCATACCGGTCGCTACATCGACGAGGTCGAGGCGGCGAGCCCGCAATCGGGCATTCACTATCTCGATCCCGACACCGCGCTCAATCCCGATTCGCTCGAGGCGGCGCGGCATGCGGCGGGCGCGGTAGTGCTGGGCACCGATCTGGTCATGAGCGGCGAATGCAGCGCTGCCTTCTGCTCGGTGCGTCCCCCGGGTCATCATGCGACGCGGGAACGGGCGATGGGCTTTTGTCTGTTCAACAACATCGCCGTCGGTGTCGCGCACGCGCTCGCCAGACACGGATTGAAGCGGGCGGCGGTGGTCGACTTCGACGTTCATCACGGCAACGGCACAGAAGACATTTTCGCGGGCAACGCCGAGGTCATCATGGTCGGCACATTTCAGTATCCGCTGTACCCGTATTCGGGGGTCGAGCCTCTAGGCGCGAACATGCACAACGTGCCCTTAGCGCCGGGCAGCGGAAGCGACGAGTTTCGCGCCGCGATCATCGAGCGCTGCCTGCCTGCTCTGGAAGCGCACCGGCCGGAAATCCTGTTCGTCTCGGCCGGGTTCGATGCGCATCGCGAGGATCCGCTGGCCAACCTGAAGCTCGCCGACGCGGACTTCGCCTGGGTGACTTCGGAAATCGTTGCAGTGGCGGCCCGTCACGCGCAAGGGCGCATCGTCTCGTCGCTCGAAGGCGGCTACGCGCTGCCCGCACTCGGGCGGAGCGCGATCGCGCATCTGCGAGGGCTGGCGGAAGTTTAGTTTGCATTGACGCTCGTGGATCGATGATGCAACGCAGACAGTTCCTGAGCGCATGCGCTGCCATTGCCAGTGCATCCGGCGTCAGGGCCATGAACGGCGAGTGGACGTCCGCCACGCCGCGACTTTATTCGCGCTCGCGTCTGATCGATCACTTCGGCGAGCCGATCAAGGTTGCCGGATTGGCTGCCAGGACCAATTACGTCTTCCAGTATCCGTTCGCAGGCACGCCGTGTTTCCTGCTCAATCTCGGCCGGCCGCTGGCGGGTGCGGACAAATTATTGCGCGCCAACGGCGTGCAGTACGCATGGAGTGGCGGCGTCGGTCGCCAGCGCTCGATCGTTGCCTATTCGGCGATCTGCGCCCACAAGCTCGCGTATCCGACCCGCGAGGTGAGCTTTATCCGTTACCAGCCGGAACGCTCTGCGACCTCGGACGGCAACGTGATTCATTGCTGCGCCGATCACAGCGTTTACGATCCGTCGGCGGGCGCACGCGTGTTGAGCGGCCCCGCACCGCAACCGCTGGCGGCGATCCTTCTCGATTATGACGCGGAGCGCGACGAGCTCGCCGCGCTGGGAACCGTGGGTGCGGAGCAATTCGACGCGTTCTTCAACAAGTACGACTTCAAGCTGGCACTGGAATATGGGCAGGGACGCGCGCACGCGCCGGTCGGCGCTACGACGGTGGTGCGCGAGATGACGCAGTACTGCCGGCAAACAGTGCAATGCTGAGGGCTCGGCTGACGCGGATCGTCACCGATTTGTACGATCACTCCGGCGGCATGCGCACGTAACGAGGCTGCGCTTCAACTCGCGCCAGCCAGGCGGTGACCGCGGGAAAACGGCCGAGGTCGAACCCGCCCTCTGCGGCGACGTGGGTGTAGCCGTAAAGCGCGATATCGGCAATCGTATAGCGCTGCGCGGCCAAGAATGGTTCGTTGGCAAGCTGCTGCTCCATCACCGCCAGCGCGCGATAACCGCCGTCGCTTTTGCTTTCCGCCAACGCACGCTGTGACGCCGGATCCGGATGAAACCGGCGCAGGTATCGGGCGACCGCGATGTAGGGTTCGTGGCTGTATTGCTCGAAAAACAGCCATTGCAGCACCCGCGCGCGCTGCAGCCGATCGGTCGGCAAGAGCGGCGTGTTGTCGGCGAGATAGCAGAGAATGGCGTTGGATTCCGGCAGGAAGACGCCGGGCTCGATTTCCAGCACCGGCACTTTGCCGTTGGGATTCTTCGCCAGGAATTCCGACGTACGTGTCTGACCGTGCACGCTGTCGGTCTCGGTCCACTCGTAGGGAAGCGCCAGCGCCTCGAGGGCCATGCGAACCTTGTGGCAGTTACCCGACACCGACGTCCCGTAAACCCTGAACATTGCGATCTCCCTGATGAGTTCGCGGCCAGGCGCGCTCCCGCGCATGGCCCAAACTGCACTACAATCGGCGGGCGCTTTCGGCCGTCATCGAACCGCGCGAAGCGCGCGCAAGCATGTCACTGACCTCCACCCATATCTCCGCCGTCGTCGAAGTTCGCGAACTGCGCAAATCCTTCAAACACGTGGATGCCGTGCGCGGCATCAGCTTCGACGTTCATCGCGGCACGACCACCGCCTTGCTGGGAGGTAATGGCGCTGGCAAGACGACGACGCTTTCGATGCTGCTCGGTGTCCTCACGCCGACCGCGGGCTCGATACGCATTCTCGGCGAGAACATGCTGCGACATCCGTACCGCGTTCTGCCGCGCATCAATTTTACCTCGCCCTATGTCGATTTGCCCAAGCGCCTCACCGTCGGCGAGAACCTTCGCGTCTATGCGCGACTCTACGGCGTGGCCCGGCCGCAGGCGCGCATCGACGAGCTGTCGACGGAGCTCGACTTGAGCGATCTGGTCGCGCGACCCTACGGCGATCTATCGGCGGGCCAGCGGACCCGGGTAAGCCTTGCGAAGGCCTTGCTCAACAGCCCCGAAGTATTGCTGCTCGACGAGCCCACCGCGTCGCTCGACCCGGATGTCGGCGACAGGATGCGGACCCTGCTCGAGCAATACCAGAAACGCTCCGGCTGCACCATGCTGCTCGCATCGCACAACATGGGCGAGGTCGAGCGCATGTGCAACGAGGTGATCATGTTGCGTGCCGGTCTCGTCGTCGATCAGGGCTCGCCTCTGTCGCTTCTCGAGCGTTATGGACGGCAGAACATGGACGACGTATTCCTCGACATCGCGCGCGATCGGGTGAGCCCCGATCATGGCGCCAGCGCCAACGGCCACGGCGAAGGGATCGTATCGTGAACGCGCTCCTTGCCGATGCCGCGGCTTCCACCAATCGCATCCGGGCGATGATCGAGCGCCACGCGTACCTGCTGCTCAAGTCGTGGCCGCGCATGGTGTCGATGGCGTACTACCCGACCGTCACCATGATCATGTGGGCGTTCGTCACCGTCTACCTGCGCCCGACCAGCAATTTCCTGGCCGACGCGCCGGGGCTGTTCATAGGCGCGGTGCTGCTATGGGACATCCTGTTCCGCGGTCAGCTCGGCGTGTCGTTGACGTTTTTCGAAGAGATGTATTCGCGGAACCTCGGCAACCTGTTCGTCAGTCCCTTGCGTGCCTGGGAAATGATCGTCGGGCAATTGGTGATGAGCATCATCCGCACTTTGATCGGCGTCGGCGCCGCGTGCTTCTTCGCGTGGCTCCTTTTCAGGTTTTCGATTTTCTCGCTGGGCTTCCCGCTGATTGCATTTTTTGTGAACCTCATCATCTGCGGGTGGGCGATCGGACTCGCCGTCTCGGGCATGGTGCTGCGCTGGGGCCTCGGCGCGGAAGAGCTCGCGTGGGCGGCGATCTTTCTGCTCGCGCCGGTGTCCGGCGTCTATTATCCGATCGCCGTGCTGCCGGGCTGGCTGCAGACGATCGCGCACCTGGTGCCGACCAGCTACGTTTTCGAAGGCATGCGCGCGGTGTTGCTCGAGCATCAATTCCGCGCCGAGCTTTTCTGGAGCGCGCTGGCGATCAACGTGCTGTACATGTTCGCGGGCGTCAATCTGTATCTGCTGGCGATTGGCTACGCGCGCCGGCACGGCATGCTGATGCAGATGGGCGAATAGGAGCGTCAAGATGGACGAATGGCAGCATTACGAATGCGCGTGACGGCCGGACCCCTAATCTCGTCATTCCCGCGGAAGCGGGAATCCATTGGCTCTTGAAGATTGCAAAATGGATCCCCGCCTTCGCGGGGATGACGCCAACTGTGCGCAAGCGGTCACCCTTTTCGGCAGTCCTAGGTATGTCGATCCGATCAGCCAGCCGTCTGCCCCGGTCGGTGCGGGTCCAGAAGTATCGCCACCGCAACTTTCCTGTCCTCACCGGCGAGAATATTGAAGGTCCTGCACGCCGCCGGCGTGTCCATCACATCCAGGCCGATGTGCGCTTCCGCAAGCGCGCGCGTAAGGCGCGGCGGCAGAAAACGTTGCCTCGCACCGGTGCCGAGCAACACGATTTCCGGCTGCAGCGCCGCGACCGCGGCAAAGTCTGCGTCGGTGAGCGCGTCGAATCCGCCGGGACACCAGCCGGTAAGAATCCGCTCCGGAGTGACCACGATATTTTCGCGATACAGGACGATGCCGAGGCGCACATAGTCGTCCCCGTAGCCCGTGAAAACATTGCCCGCGCTGGTGTTGAGATGGAACTTCATGCGCGATTCATGCGAAGTTCATACGCAAGTCAGGGTCCTGGGCCGTCGTTTTGTGCATTGCGGTAAGTGCATAAGTCCGTTAGGATTATAACTTCAGCCGCTTCTACGTCGCTCGGACGGTTCCGGGCGCTTACGCAGGAAGACCCGCCGCATGTCTCCGTTCTCCCCCGATCCCGTGCAGTTTCCGCGTATCGAGCGCTTGCCGCCGTACGTTTTCAACATCACCGCCGAGCTCAAGATGGCAGCGCGCCGCCGCGGCGAGGACATCATCGACTTCGGGATGGGCAATCCCGACGGGCCGACGCCGGCGCACATCGTCGCCAAGCTGGTCGAGACCGTGCAGCGGGGGGACACCCATGGCTACTCGGTGTCGCGCGGCATACCGCGCCTGCGCCGCGCGATCTGCCAGTGGTATCAGCGACGCTACGGCGTCGAGTTCGATCCGGAGACCGAGGCGATCGTCACCATCGGGTCCAAGGAGGGCATCGCGCATCTGACGCTGGCCACGCTCGGTCGCGGCGACACCGTGCTGGTGCCCAATCCTAGCTATCCGATTCATATCTACGGGCCGGTGATCGCCGGCGCCGACATCCGTCAGGTGCCGCTGACGCCGAACGTGGACTTCTTCGCCGAGCTCGAGCACACCATCAAGATGAGCCTGCCGAAACCGAAGATGCTCATCATCAACTTTCCGGCCAACCCGACCGCGCAATGCGTCGAGCTCCCGTTTTTCGAGAAGATCATCGCGCTCGGCAAGGAACACGGCATCTACGTGGTGCACGATCTCGCCTATGCCGACATATGCTTCGATGGCTGGAAGGCGCCGTCGATCATGCAAGTGCCCGGCGCGCGGGATGTCGCCGTCGAATTCTTCACCATGTCCAAGAGCTACAACATGGCCGGATGGCGCATCGGTTTCATGGTCGGCAACAAGGACCTGGTGAACGCGTTGGCGCGCATCAAGGGTTATCACGACTACGGAACATTCACGCCGATCCAGGTGGCGGCGATCGCCGCGCTCGAGGGCCCGCAGGACTGCGTCGCCGAGGTGGCGATGACCTATCAAAAACGCCGCGACGTGCTGGTCAAGGGATTGCACGAGGCAGGCTGGCTGGTGGATATACCCAAGGCTTCGATGTACGTCTGGGCCAAGATTCCCGACGCCTACAAGGAGCTCGGATCGCTAGAGTTCACGAAAAAGCTGATGGCTCAGGCGAAGGTGTCGGTGTCGCCAGGCATCGGCTTCGGCGAATTTGGCGATCAGCACGTTCGTTTTGCGATGATCGAGAACGAGAGCAGGACTCGTCAAGCCATTCGCGGCATCAAGCAGATGTTTCGCGACGACGGGTTGCGCTGATTGGACGGGCGATGCCTCAAGCACCCATGAAACCTCTGCAGGTCGGATTGCTGGGCATGGGCACCGTCGGTTGCGGCACCTGGATGGTTCTAAAGCGCAACGAGGAGGAGATCACGCGCCGTGCCGGCAGGCCGATTCGCATCACCTGGATCGCGACCCGCACCCTCGATCGCGCGCACCAGGCCACGCGCGGTGCGAAGGACATCCACCTCACCGCCGATCCGGAAGTAGTGATCGACCGTCCCGACGTGGACATCATCGTCGAGCTGATCGGCGGCATCGAGCCGGCGAAATCGTATCTGCTTCGCGCGATCGCCAACGGCAAGCATGTCGTCACGGCCAATAAGGCGCTCCTTGCCCGTCATGGCAACGAGATTTTCGCGGCGGCACAGAAAGCCGGCGTGATGGTCGCGTTCGAGGCCGCGGTCGCCGGCGGCATTCCGATCATCAAGGCGCTGCGCGAGGGACTGACTGCCAACCGTATCGAATGGATCGCTGGCATCATCAACGGTACCAGCAATTTCATTCTCTCCGAGATGCGCGCGACCGGCGCGCCGTTCGCGATGGTGCTGGCCGAGGCACAGGCGCGCGGATATGCGGAGGCAGATCCCACGTTCGATGTCGAAGGCATCGACGCCGCGCACAAGCTCACCATCATGTCGGCCATTGCCTTCGGGGTGCCGATGCAGCTCGACAAGGTCTACACCGAAGGGATCACGCGGCTCACGCGCGAGGACCTCCGCTATGCCGAGGAGCTGGGATACCGGATCAAGCTGCTCGGTATCACCCGCCGCGCTTCGGTCGCGGGTGGTGCGGAGAGCGTAGGCATCGAGCTCAGGGTCCATCCAACGCTGGTGCCGGCGAAGCGTCTGATCGCCAACGTCGA
>DATMNH010000292.1:0-18164 GCA_035568975.1 Casimicrobiaceae bacterium | reverse complement strand
CGTGCTTTCGGTGACGGTGGCCGCCCTGGCGAGACGCTAAACGGTTAGGACGAAGCTCAGGACGATGGGATCCCGAGGTCGATGTTGAACGCGCGCTGGATCAGCCACAGCAGCCCAACCACCGTGATGAACAGCGAGCCGGGTATCAGCACCAGCCAGCGGTACCACGGCGAGCGCCGGAAGATGAAGCTCACCGGAATCACCGCCAGCAGCACCGAAAGCTGAGCGGCTTCGACGCCGAGGTTGAACGCGAGCAGCGACCAAACGCGATCGCCGGGAGGCAGGCCGAGCTCGATCAGCGCGCCGGCGATGGCGGCGCCGTGAATGAGACCAAAGCCGGCCGCGAGCCAGAACAGCCCTCGGTAGACCATCGGCACGAGATTGTTGAGCCCCGCGAACATCACGCTCGCCGCGACCCCGGATTCGACCCAGCGCGTCGGCGGCGAGAACAGTCCCGTCGCCGCGAGCGAAAGCGTCAACGCGTGCGCCACCGTGAACGCGGTGGCCATGATAGCGGTGTCGGTGAGCGCGAGCTTAAGGCTGGTTGCGGGCTGCCATTCGTTGCCGCGACGACGCACAATCGCCGGCAAAAAGAGGCCGCCAAGAAACAGCATGTGATCCCATCCGGTCCAGACGTGCCAGACGCCGGCGCGAAAGTACTGGGTGAAGACGGCCAAGCTGCTCGCGCCGGCAGCGTTGTAACGCAGCACACGCTCATCCGGCGCGAAAAGCCCGCTGTGGCTGCCGCGAAAGTCGAGATTGAGGAGGCCGCGGTGCAACGCGTCGACGTCGAACAGCAATGTATAGTTCAGGCTGAGGCTGACCGGTTCGTGCGGGCACTGTCCGACCAGCGCAAGACTCGCGTAGCGGCCGTCGCTGTGATCGGCAATCTGCAGACGCTCGACCGACAGCTTGCAATCGTCCTGATCGCTGCGCACCGTCAGACGGCGCAGCGCGTAATCCGCGATCCGTGACTGCTGCCGTCGTACTTCACCCCAGGTGAGCAGCGTGTCGCCGTCGGTGTCGAGCGCGATCGCGTAGTCGAGATCGCGCAGCGCGATGTCCCAGCGCCCGCTCACTTCCGTGCCGTTTATGCGCAGCTGCAGGTAGCTCGTGCTTGCCTTATGTGCGGATGCGTTCGCGGCCCAGATGACGAGGAGCAATGCAAAGGCTCGCTTCACGGTGACGTCGCGAGTTTTTGCGCGGCGGCGAGCTCGGGCATTAGCCGCGCATCCTGGAGTCCGGATTTCCGCAGCCAGTCCTGCACGGGGCGAGCGGCGGCGGGCTCCCTCGCGGCAACGGCGGCGCGCAAGTAGAGGCGGGCATCGACGGGTTCACGCAGGAACGCCCAGCTCTGCTGGCTGAGTTGCAGAGCGCGAGCCGCGTCGTGGCGGACGCCCAGCTCGAACAGCGCCTGCTCGCGCAGATGGCTCTTGTCGCCGCGCTCACGCATCTCCTGGAAGCGCAGGGCGAGGCGGCGTGCGTGTTCGTCGGCGCTGCTCGCCGCAGCCGCGTCGCCCGCGAGTGCCAACGCGCGCTCCGCGAGCGTGAGCCGCAGCAACAAGCTGTCCTGCCGCTCATATGGTCCGAGCAGTAGCTGAACGTGCCGAGGCTCGCCCTGGTCGAGCAGGAAGTCCGCGTAGCTTGCTAGCAGGCCGGGATCGGTCGTGTTGGCGGCTGCCATGCGGCGCACGGCTTCCTCGAAATGCTGCCGTGCGATCGGCGTCCGGCCGAGTCGCTGGGCAAGCTCCGCGGCCACTCCGTGCGCCCATAGCAGAGTGGCGACCGGCGCTCCCGGGCTCGCGGTCAGCGCTTGCTCGAGATCGGCAAGCGCACCCGCCGCATCGCCGGCCAAGCCGCGTGCGGCAGCGACGCAGGTGCTCGCGACAAGTGGACTTACATAAGCGCTCGCGACCTCGCAGTCGGCGAGCGCGGCACTGGGCTCGCCCTTGCTGACGTAGAGGCTGGCGCGGGTGATGCGGGCGGCGTGAGCTTCGGGTGCCGGGCTTTCGATGAGCGCGCGAAGATCCTGCTCGGCGCCGTCATAGTCGACGCGGGCGAGCCGAAGGCTGGCCCGCAGCAGCAGGACTTCCGGCGGCGGTTGCGGCTGCTGCCACCAGCGGGCGAGTGCCGCTTCCGCGTAGCCGAGATAGCGAGGGTCCTCCTCGCGGCGGTTCAATTCGAGCGCCGCGCGCGCATAGGCGAGTGCGGCGGGCAAGTAGTCGGGCTTTGCGGTCCAGGTATCGCGCAACTCACGCAGCGAAGCGGTGCCCGGGAGACGCGCCACCGCCAGGCGCTCCAGCACAACGCTGTCGTCGCTGGGCGTATAAGGCACGTCCGCCGTCGCGGCCGTCGCAGCGATAAGGAGGGCCGCCGGCAGAACAAGGCAAGGCCGCATTACAGCATCGAGACGAGTTCGGGCTGGATCGGCTGGGCGAGCGGGTTGATCCGCATCACGTGAGGATTCATGGCGAGCGCTTTTGCGCGCTGCGCGTCGGCTGCGACAGCGTTACCAAGGCCAGCGTTGATCTGGGCGGCAGTCGCGTGCAGCTGCGCGGTGTCCCATCCGCTCGCTTCCACGCGGGCGATGCACTCGGCCGCCGCAGCCGCCTGGCCGGCGCGAAAGAGCGCGGCGGCCAACGCAATCTGCGCGTCGCCGTATGGCCGCAGCTCTGCGTTTCGGCGCGCGAGCGCGAGTGCCTCGGCCGGTGTCCCGAATTGGAGGAAATGATCGACCGCATGCCCGACGCTCGCTTCGGGAAACGCCTTCAGGCGCTCACGATAAAGTGTCTCGGCGCGCTTGATCCACTCGGTTGCCGATCCTGGCGCGGTGCCTTCGCGCAACAGCCGTGCAAGCTCATCCATGTGCTCCGGCAGGCCGTTGCGCCGGATGACGGCTTCGTAGAGCGCTTTTGCGGCCGCGGTGTCTCCCTTGAGGCGCTTGACCTCGGCGAGCTGCTCGTCGATCAGCCACCAGCCCGGAAGCTCGTCGGAGGCGAGGCTGTACAGGGCCAGCGCTTCGTCGAGCTGGCCACGATCCCACGCGATCAGCCCGCGCTGAACCTTGAACCACGCCTTCATCGTCGCCGACCCGCCGTGGTAGCGCTTTTCGGCGGCTTCAAGCAGCGCGGCGGCTTCACCCGGCGACCCCATCTTGTTCCTGAGTATCGCGAGGCGGAAATACTGCGGCGTCGTTCCGACCTGATTGACGAGCGCCCGATACAGCTCCTCGGCCTCCTGGTAGCGCGCCGAATAGAACGCGATGTCGCCCCGCAGGCCGGCGATTTCGACCGGGTCGGCCATGACCGGGCAGGCATCGAGTGCTGCGCTCGCCGCCTGCAGGCGATGCAGCGCGTAATTAAGCTTGGCGTGCTCTAGACATGGAAAGGATGCCTTGTGCCCACGCGCGGTCGCCGCATCGAGCAGCACCTGCGCATTCCGGTAGTCGTCGTAGTTGCCGGTCAGCCGCGCCCGCTCGGTGTAAAGCGTCACCGTTTCCAGCGCGACCAGAGTGTTGTCCGGTTGCTTGTCGATGAAGCGAACGGCATCGTTGATGGCGGCGTCGAGCGTCGCCGCCTCCCGATCATAAGTGATTTGACTCGGGCTACCCTTTTGCTGCGGCGCCACGCTCGGCGGCACGGCGTCTTTCGAGCGCTCGCCGCAGGCCGCAAGCATGCATAAAAAAAACAGGCTCAGCGTGGCGCTGAGCCTGGATTGGAGAGTGCAATACATGAATGCTGTCGTAGCGTGCCGTGACTCGTGCGCGATCAGGGAAAAGGATTCGCCGCCCGCAGATGCGGAAACGTCACTGGCGATAGTGTCCCGGTCTCGTCCCTGGTGGGATCGATGACGCCGACCAGCGTGTTGATGGTATGCGGCGCCCCTGTCCCCGAAATCTTCAGTAGCGAGGCGGACAGCAACCGGTCTACGACCGGATCGTCGAAGTGTCTACCGTTCGGCCAGCCGACGGGCACGTTAGGGTCGTAGGTGATCACGTCCGGCAGCACCACCGGCGCGACCTGGGCTACGCACGCCGAAATATCGACCTGGCCGATACCCGAGGGCGGCGAGACCATTTCGGTGGAACACGGCGTGAGGCCGAGGGAGCGAAGCTGCGGGCCGAGCTTGAAGTGGTAGTTGGCAAGCGAGTTGATCTGCGGTCCCACGGTCAGGATGAACGCGAAATCGCGCGCGTCGTTGACCGGATCGCCGCGGTTCAATGCATCGCGCTGATCATTGAAATTGTTGAATTTGTTGGAGGAGCCTGGATTGACCGGCTTGCCGTTGCCATCGACCGGGGTGGGACTGTCTACCGTCTTGGAGAGCAGCGCGGTCGCGAGCGCCGGTTCTCCCATGCGATCGATCCGAACGAAGTGATCCGGCGATGCTGTATTGAAAGTGAAGTTGTCGTTCCCGCCGTTGTCGCCGTTGCAGCCGCCTAGCACCGCCGCGACACACAGACCCAGAAAAATCTTGGCCACAGTCATCAGTTTATTCATTGCCTCACCCCCCGAACCGGCTGGTTGTCGCCCACACCCGGATCTTCGGGCGCGTGCCATTGGCTGCTTTTGGCGCCACCGTATCAAGGTCCATTTCGAATACGATCGCGGAGACGTTGCGCCCCCCAAACGAATCGCGGCGCGGCTGGTTGCCAGTGAGCCTGAAGGAGGAAACCAGATCTCCATTCTGGCCGGGTGTCGCAAAGGTGTTCAACAGCGCGCTGAAACCCTCGAAATCGAAGAAGAAGGGATCGTTGCGCAGGCCGGCGAACGCCCTCCCGCTTTGCCCCGAGAACACCTGCTCGATCAGCCCGGAAAATTTTCCACTGCCGCCGGGAACGTTCTCGAGCTGAAGTGCGCATTGCCCGGAGCCGTTCGTGCCGAAGCGGGCGTAGATCTGGAAATCCGGAATGCTGTCGAAGTTGCCCGAAGCGTCGGCCCGATCGATGTTGTACGTAAACAGGATATTCGGGTCGCAGTAGAAACTGGCGTCGATTCGCGAGCGGGGCGCCGGCCGGCCGCCGAAGGTGATCGCGCCCACCAGCTTCGAAGGGACTTCCGGTGATGGGAAAATGAACACGTCCGCAATGTCAGCCGCCGGATCCGCATCGGTTGCCGGCGATTCGGCGTGGTCCGCCGACATCGCCGCAAAGCTTATCAGCGTGGCCCCGACCGCGAAGAGTCGCGCCACCGACTTCAGTTCAAGCACCATTTGATCGCCTCCCTGGAAACGAGGGTTGTTGGAAGAACATCGCTGCGCTGCTCTTGTGCCCTGACTCGAGACGAGCCGAGAGTGTTGTACGCTGCAGCGCCGATGTCAATAGCCCACGCCGACCCGGCTGTGCAACGCGAAAATAGTCTACCGCTGCGCGCTGGTCCGCGGCGCTGCGCCTATATACGCGCAGCGATGCGTAGTGGATGCATTTCGGACGCGCGAGCTGGTTAATACAAGGTCAACACGTTCCCCGTCGACCAGTGAAAGACCAGTATGCCGACCAGCGGAACGATGTTGCGGGCGACGGCCTGCGCGATGGCGACGGGATTGAATGCGCCGTTCATCGGGCGCCCGCTTCAGTGACGTGCCGCTACCGGGCGCTCGTCCTCGATGTATTGCCGGATGATCGCCTCGAAATCGTGATCGGCCCGCATGCCCAGCGCCGGACCCAGCACCGGTGCGAAGTTCGCCGGCCACGTCGCTACGATGCGGTCGATCACCGGGTCGAGTTGCCACTTGACGCGTGCCGCTACGGCCTCTCCGGCGACGCTTTTCAAGGCCTCGATCATTTGACCGACACCGACGCGCAGTCCCGGCACGTTGACCGAGCGGGTGTGCGCGAAGCCGGCCTTGGCGAATTCCGCCGCGGCCACTTCGTGACCCGTGATCAGGTTGGCGATCACCGACCGCGGCGACGTGACCCACGCCGCCGTGCTAGTCGCGACCGGACACACCACCTCGACGCCGGACAACGGTTCGCGGATGATGCCGCTCGCGAACGAAGACGCGGCGCGATTCGGCTTGCCCGGCCGCACGGTGACCGTGGGCAGGCGCAACGAGCGGCCGTCGATGAAGCCCTTGCGCGTCATGTCGTAGACCATCAACTCGCCTATGGCTTTTTGCACGCCATAGGAAGTTTGCGGCGTAACAGGCGAGTCATCGCGGACGGGATCGGCTAGCACTCCGCCGAACACTGCGAGCGAGCTGGTGAACACGAATTTCGGCGGTCGCGCGAGCTTCCTGCACCGCTCGAGCAAAGCGCGCGTCGCGTCGAGGTTGACATGCATGCCGGTGTCGAATTCCGCCTCCGCCTGACCGCTTACGACCGCCGCGAGGTGAAACACCGAGTCCGTTTCCAGCGTGAGTGTGCGTTCGATGAGCGCCGGATCGGCGAGGTCGCCGGTGACGATTTCAACCCGTGGGTCAGTCGCCGACGCACGCTGGACGTCGATCAAGACCAGTTCGCGCACTGCGCGCCGCGCGCCGCTGGCGTCGGTGAGCTGGCCGCGCTCGAGAATACTGCGGGCGAGGCGGCTGCCGAGAAATCCCGCGCCACCGGTGATCACTACGCGCATGCGTCTCCTGTTGTCGCGGGCTCCCGCAGTCGGGCGCGGGGTCGCATCACTATGCACAGCATTATAAGATAGAGGATCGTAGTTGCATCGTGAAAGCGTTACTCAAGCACGTGACCTCGACAATCCTATACCGTCATTCCCGCGAAAGCGGGAATCCATTTTCGTCCGCCAAACGGGAAGCGGCCACCCATTTTTTGATCCTTAGTAGGCGCCATTGATTGCGGCGATCGATCGAATCTGCGCCGCAATCGCTGATGAGGGCTGTGCGATCGAAGCCGATTTTGTGCCTCAAGCGACGGTTGCTGCGCTGGCCGAAGAGGCACATGTGCGAGATGCCGCGGGCGAATTTCACGCCGCGGGTGTCGGCCGCGGTGCCGCACGTGTACAGCTAAACGATGTACGCGGCGATAGGATTCTGTGGCTCGACCAAAGCTTAGCCAGCTCGGCGCAGCAACCTTTCTGGCAGGCGCTGGAAAGGCTGCGCCTTGCGCTCAACGAGACTCTTCTACTGGGTCTTTTTTCCTTCGAGGCTCATTACGCCCTTTATCCGCCGGGCGCCTTTTATCGCCGTCACCGGGACCCGTTTCGCGGCGCCGCTTCATCCGATGTCCGCGTGATTTCCTGCGCTATGTATCTCAACGAAGACTGGACGTTGGCCGACGGCGGCGCACTTCGCATTTACGATAATGAACGGATTCACGACGTGCTGCCGGTGGCAGGGACGTTGGTGTGCTTTCTGTCCGATCGTTTCGAGCACGAGGTCCTTCCGGCGACGCGCGAGCGCCTGGCGTTGACGGGGTGGTTCCGACGTCGGGCGTAAAAAAAAGGCGCGAGTCAGAGCGCACTGCCTGCAAGCGGGGGACAGTCCATCGCTTCAGCAATGAGCGCGAAGTCGGCAGCTGGAATTTTGGGCTGACCAAACCGGAACGCTGCACCCAATGCGTTCTATTTTTTGATGCAGGAGAGCTTTGTCGAGCGGCGGCTTCAAAGGCACTCACGCGGTGGCGGACTTGCGAGCGACCACCAACGCAGGCGGATGAGCCAGCGTTTGGTACACAACGCAATACCTTTCTGTTAATCGCAGGAGAGTGGCGAGCTGTTCCTCCGTCGCATCGGTGTCGAGCGTGAACTCCAGCCGGATACTCTGAAAGCCGACGGGAACCTCCTTTGATAACCCAAGAGTTCCACGGAAGTCGAGATCGCCTTCCGCCTGGAGCGAAGCGTCTCGCAGCTCGATGCCGAGCGCTGTGGCAACGGCGTTCAAAGTCACCCCGGCGCAGGCCACCAGAGCTTCCAGCAACATGTCGCCTGAGCACGCACTTTGCCCGTTTCCGCCAGTGGCGGGATGCAATCCGGCGACAACGAGTGCTTTGCCCGTCTCGATCTTGCAGCTGACACCTTCACCCAGACGCCCTTGTGCACGCAGTGTGATAAGAGCGGCCTCGGGCGCCTCGCGGTAGCGCTCTTTCAGAGGAGACTGCACTGTCCGCAACTCTTCCGCGTTCATGAAGAATGCTCCATGTAATTGGCCCGAGCGTTGTCACGGCCAGAGGTTAAGCCACATTTCGCGGTGGGTTTATACGCGCGGCGGCAGAGTGCTTGGCAGCGCCTAAGCCAGGAATTTCTCGAGCGGTTCCCAATAGTTGGCCTTCCATCCTGCCGCCAGATGCTTGCCCGTGCCTTTGGGAAAGCCAGTGTGGTCGAAGACGATCCTGGTCCCGGAGCCTTGCTCCCGGAGCTTGAATATCGCAATCGAATAGACGCCCGGATCCCAGCGAGTCACTCGCCACGCCTGCACGATTCGCTCGTTCGGCACGAGCTCTATATTTCGACCCACAATATAGCCACCGTAGATCGAGAATGCGCCGCCGACTTCATGACTGATTTCCGTCGGCGCCGTCCCGAGCGACATGCCGGACCGCATTGCGGCACTGAGCTGCGAGACCTGGTTGAACTGCTGGGTGTCGGTGAGTGCTTCGTAGACACGCTTCCGGCTCGCTTTGAACGCGGTTTCCTGATGAATGGATTCCGCGGTGCGAGAGATCTCCTCCTCGTCGGTGGCCGCCCAAGCCACGGTCGGTCCCAGGACCAGCGCACCCAATGAGACCGTCGCACTGACGATTGCTTGCCGCCGAGTGGGCGCCTCGGTCGGATTGTTTCGCTCGCTCATCTTTCCCTCCCGATTTCGACTGTCCAGCGGATAGTAGTTAACCATCTCCGGTCGGGATGATTGTTGCGGTTTCAACCATGAGTATGACGGCACGCTCAGGAGCGCGTGTGCGGTGAACAACTCCCTTCGGTACCACGAATCCCTGTTGCGGTCTTAGATCGATGGTTCGGTCTTCCAGATCGATGATGAAATGTCCGTCGAGGACAAAGAAGAACTCGTCATCGCTATCGTGCTTGTGCCAGTGATATTCACCTTGTACGACCCCAAGGCGAACGACCGAATCGTTCACTTTGCAGAGGGTCTGGTTGTACCAACGTTCCGTGCACGCGTCGACCAGCGAGGGAACGTCAACTAAGCTAAGCGCGGGGAATCGAACATTGAGGTACGTCGCATACGAGTAGCCTTGCGGTTCACTCATTTGCCCCTCCGTGAAGCGAGATGACTAACGTTTCGACACGAGCGTATGACCCAGCCTGGCGGAGCATGCCCTCAATGGAAAGCGTGGGCGTCACGAGGTGAATGGTCGATTAAACTTTGCAGGTGACATGATATGGGTATCGGGCCGCATGCCCGCTCACAGCGCGAAGCGCCGACTGCGAGGCGTCAGGTGAGATTCATGCGGCAACCACGTCGTCTTGCGATTCACTTATGTCGGCATCGGGGTCGGAGATAGGCAGCAGCTTGTCGCTGCGGCAATAGAAGATGCAGCCCTCGAATCGAACGTCGTAATAGGTGCCGGGCAAGTAAGTCCAGTCCGGTGCGTTGTAAGGCAACGATACAACTTCGACGATCTTTCCGACCGCGCATTGGGTCCGCGGACTAGCCAAGCAGCTATTCACGACATAACACAACGTCCCGATCTTGATGATGCGCGCTGCTCCAAATATAGATAATCAGCAGGCCGAATGGGGTTCTGGCACTTTACGGCGTTCGTGCTCCAGCGGCAACAGGGGAGCGAGAATTCGCGACGGGCCAGCCGACGAGCCCCGCGATGCCAAATTGATCATGTTCTGCCTTCGTCAGTTCTTCGCTCGCGGCATCGCTCGCATCGGCGGCCCTATTTGGCCGATGCCCGCGGCAACGTGGCGACGACCTCCTGCTTGCCGTTCACTACCTTGGTCATGAAGCTTTCCCGATCGAGGTCGCCGTTCTGGTCGAACGTTACATCGAGCAGCACACCGGGGTAGTCCTTGGCGGATAGCGTAATGCCGTGCATCGCAGCGGCGAACGCCTTGGGATCGAACTTGCCGATCTTTTCGGTCACCGCCTTGACGATGTACATCGCGCTGTAGCCCTTTAATCCATTGTGGTCGGTCTTGTACTTGAATTCCTTCTGGAAGCGCTCATCGAAGGCCTTGATCGTCGGCTGCGGCGCGTCCGCGGTTAATCCGACATGCGCGACCGCGCCATTGGCGGCGTCACCCGCGAGCTCGATAACTTTCTGACTGGTGAGTGTCGTTTCGCCGATGATCGGCTTGTCGTAGCCCTGCTTCTTCAACTCGCGCAGCGCCCGCGCCGATTCCTCTTCATTGGTGTACACGAACAGTGCGTCGGCGTTCGATTGTTTGACTTTCAGGACCGCACCGGAAAAGTCGACCTGG
Source organism: Casimicrobiaceae bacterium (assembly GCA_035568975.1). Classification (GTDB taxonomy): domain Bacteria; phylum Pseudomonadota; class Gammaproteobacteria; order Burkholderiales; family Casimicrobiaceae; genus PALSA-1003. Next base: position 7,824 of record DATMNH010000292.1, on the reverse strand, counting down.
CCGGGATCGGTCGAGACATCCGCAGCAACTTTGATGCCCTGGGCGTCGAGCGCTTTTGTGATCATATCGCGCCCACCTTTCCCAAAGTCGTTGTTTACCCACACGATGGCGATTGTCTTGGCTTTGACGGTGTCCTTGATGTAGCGCGCAACTTTGGGCATGGCCGTTGCCTGCGTGAACGACGTTCGAAAGATGTAAGGGTTGCCTTGCTGGGTAATGGACGCTCCCTCGCCGCCGGTGAAGTTCGGAATCTCGGCGCGCCGGGTTTCGACCATGCTGACGAGGATCGATCCGGAAAATACCGGACCCATCACGATGTAGGCGCCATCGTCGATCGCTTTTTGCGCAAGCGCTTTCGCCGTTTGCGGCGCAGACTGCGTGTCGCTGCTCGTGTACTCGATCTTGCGCCCGAGGATACCGCCTGCTGCGTTGATTTCCTTGGTCGCGAGCTTGACGCCGTTGTCGAAGTTTGTCCCCGACGTCGCGCCTGTTCCCGACAGCTCGACCAATCCCACGATCCGCACCGGAGCCTGCTGCTGCGCCATGGACGGTAGCGCAGCGCTCATCATCCAAACCGCGACAGAAAAACAAAAAGCTCTGTTCATGAACTCCTCCATTCAGCAACGAGCAACAACTGTCTCCGGCATGGCGCCATGTCCCGGATGCCCTGATCAACCGGCAAGATAAGCGCCGCCGTTGATGTGCAGCGTTTGACCGGTGGTGAAGCGTCCGCCAGGGCCGGCCAGCCACACGACGGCGCTGGCGATTTCGTCGGGGTGGCCGAGCCGCCCGAGCAAGGTTTTATGGCTGGCGCGGTGCGCAGGTTGGGGCGTTGCGCTCGAGCTCTTGCGCACCGTATCCATTACGCCGGGCGAGATGCAATTCACGGTGATCCCGAACTCCGCGAGCTCATGCGCCAGTGCGCGAGTGAGACCGCCTAGCGCCGCCTTGGCTGTCACGACATGGGCGCGCTTCGAGGCGCCGGTCTGTGCCGTCAAGCCGCCAATATTGATCACCGTCCCAGCACTGCTGGCGCGCAGCAGCGGCAAGGCGGCCTGCGTGCAATGGAACGCACCGTCAACGCAGACCGCCTGCGCGGCGCGCCAATCGGCATAGGGCAGGTCGGCGAACGCGGCCTCGTGGCGTATGGCGGCGTTGTTGACGACGATATCCAGCCGCCCGAAGTGTTTGGAGATCGCCGCGATCATCGCGTCCACATCGGCACGCTGCGTGATGTCGGCCGAAACCAGCAAGGCATCGCCGCCACGCGCTACGATCTCGTCCACCACGGCCTGGCCTTCGTCGCGGCTCTCACGCACGTTCACGGCTACCTTGGCGCCGGCGTCGGCGAGTGCCAGCGCAATGGCGCGCCCGATGTTGCGCCCCGCGCCGGTGACGAGCGCTACCTTGTTTTTGAGCGGTGTGCTCTCCATGGCTCTCGCCTGCTACTAGCCTCGTAACTCTGTAAGGTCGACCCGCGGCGTGGCGCGCAGCGCGCGCAGCACGGCGAGAGCGCCTCGCGCACGATCTGCGTCCCAGCCGCCGTAAGTGCAATTGGCGATGAACTTCGCCTCGAGCGCTGCGGCCGACATTGGCTCTTCGCGCCCGCCGCGAAAATGCCCCTGGCTTGCCTCGCGCACGTCGCCGCTTTTGAGCGTGACGCGCAGGTGGCCGGTGAACTGGAGCGGGTAGGGATTGTCCGGATCGACGACGTAGTGCACCTTGCCCGCAAGCGCGCGCACCGCGGGGTCGTGCACCACCGCCTCCTCGTAATCGACGAGGCCGGCGTCGCCGCGCAACATGCCGACCGCGATGGCGTAGGGAATGCTGAACTTGGCGGCGTAACCGTTCGGCGGATTCTGCTTCACCGCGAGCGGCTCCCACAGTCGGTGCACGATACCCTCGGCGGTCTTGCACTCGATCGAACTCACGTCGCCCGGCGCAACACCTTCGGCCGCGAGCTTGCGCGCGCAGTCGACGTAAGGGTGGGCCATGGTGCCGCAGGCGTAGGGCTTAAAGGCGATGTCCGACGCGAGCCATTGCTTGCCGGCGCCGTCGAGCATGCTACTAAAGTCGCAGCCGTCGCTGTTGGCGAAGGCATGAAAGAAACCGTGCTCGCCGTCGAACAGCGTACGCGGGCCGGTAAAGCCTTCCTGCGCCATGCGCGCGGCACGATAGCCCGCTTGCGCCGCCCAGCCCGGATGCATGCGCTTGGTCCACGCCCCTTCTGCGAGGTATTCGATGATGCCCGAGGCCATGCTGCCGGCGATGCCCAGCGCATTGAACCACTGCGTCTCTGGCAGACGCAGCGCCGAGGCCACGCCCGCCGCCGCGCCCAGTGCGCCGAACACCGCGGTGGGATGAAACCCTGCCTTGTGCACGCGCTTGGGCGCCACCAGACATAGGCGGCACATGACTTCGCAACCTACGGCGATGCCGCGCGCTGCGTCGCTGCCGGCGAGCTTATGCTGCTCGGCAGTGGCGAGCAGTGCAGGGATGATCACCGCGCCGGCGTGCACCGGTCCACCCTCGAAGGTGTCGTCGTAATCCTCGCCATGCGCGGCTGTTCCGTTGCACAGTGCCGCGGTGGCAACGTTGAAGCCGCCGGCGTGGCCGATAAGCGTGCAGGCACCCGGTTCCGCGGTCGCGCGCAGCGCGGCCTGCAGATAATCGCTATTGCGCGCGGCCACGCACAGGCCGGCAACATCCATCAGTACCGCATCGCACATGCCCGCCACCGCGGCGGGAAGCGTTGGCGGCATACCAGAAAAGGCGGCAGCGAGCTGCTCCGAGACTGAAGGTTTCGGAAGTGTCATTGCTGTTCTTGTTCGGATCTTTATTCGGCTTCGATCTTGCTGGCGCGAGCGACCGCTGTCCAGTGCGCGATCTCATCGGCGATGTATTTGCCGAACTGTGGCGGCGTCATCGGCATCACGTTGAGTGCCTCCGCTTTGAACTTGTCGCGCAGGTCAGTCGAGGCGAGCACCTTGTTGATTTCCTCGTTGAGCTTTTTGGTGATGGACTGGGGCAGCTTCGCCGGCCCCACGATGCCGTACCAGGTGAGGCCGTTGAAGCCCTCGTAGCCGGACTCCTTGAACGTCGGCACATCGGGCAGCAGCGGGTGGCGCGTGTCGCCGGTCACGGCCAGCGGCTTGAACGCGCCCGAGCGCACATGAGGCAGCGCCGCAGCGAGACCCGGGAAAATCACCTGGATCTGCCCGCCCATGGCATCGGTGAACGCCTGGCCTATGCTGCGATAGGGCACGGCGAGGATGGGCGCGGCGGAGGCGCGCTTGAACTGCTCCATCAAGAGGTGGTTCAGCGTGCCCACGCCCGAGGTGCCATAGTTGACCTTGCCCGGGTTGGCCTTGGCGTAGGCGACGAATTCCTGCAGCGTGTTGACCGGCACCGCGCGCGCCACCACCAGCAGGTTGGGTGTGCCGCCGAGCATGGCGATGGGCGTGAAATCCTTGACGGCGTCGTAGCCGAGATTGTTTTTCACAGCGGGGTTGGTGGCGTGCGTGGCGACGTAGCCGATCATCAGCGTGTAGCCGTCCGGCTGCGCGCGCGCGGTCATCTGCGCGGCGATCGCGCCACCGGCGCCGGCCTGGTTCTCGATCACGAAGGTCTGGCCCATCGCGATGCGCAGCCTGTCGGCAGTAATGCGCGCCACCAGGTCCACGCCACCGCCGGGCGCCTGCGGCGCGATGATCTTTACCGGCCGGCTCGGGTAATTGTCCTGGGCGATGGCCGGCGCCCCGGGCGCGGTGAGCGCCAGAGCCACGAGCAAGGCCAGCGCCATGGGCTGCTGCCCAGCGCGCGGCATGCCGCGCAACGTTGTCAGCGGCAGGTGATCAAGCTGCGTCTCAGGCCCTCAGGTTTTCGTTGAAGAACGCCATCGTGCGCGACCACGCGAGCTTGGCCGCGGCCTCGTCATAGCGCGGTGTCGTGTCGTTGTGGAAGCCGTGGTTCACGCTCGGATACATGAACATCTGGTATTTCACGCCATTCGCCTTGAGCGCGGCTTCGTAGGCGGGCCAGCCGGCATTGATGCGCTCGTCGAGGCCCGCATAATGGATCATCAGCGGCGCCTTGATTTTGGCGACATCCGCGGCGTTCGGCTGGCCACCGTAGAACGGAACCCCCGCCGCGAGATCCGGAAGCCGCACCGCAAACGTGTTGACCATGCCTCCGCCAAAGCAAAAGCCCACGGCGCCGACTTTGCCTGTGCATTCGGGGCGCGTCTTCAGAACGCCGTACGCGGTGACGAGGTCTTCGGTGCGCTTGGCCGCGTCGAGCTGGCCAAATAGCTGCACCGCTTTTTCTTCATCGCCGGGATAGCCGCCAAGAGGCGTGAGTGCATCCGGCGCGAAGGCCACAAAATTTGCCACCGCAAGGCGGCGCGTAACATCTTCGACATATGGATTGAGCCCGCGATTTTCATGGATGACGACCACACCGGGCAATTTGCCGGCGGCGTTCGCGGGACGCGTGAAATATCCGCGCATCGTTCCCGAGCCCTGCGGCGACGGGTACGTCAGATATTCGGTCTTGATGCGAGCGTCGTCCTTGGCGACCTGCTGTGCGAAAGCATAGTTCGGCCGCAGGCTCTCCAGCATGGCCGCCGCGGTGAACCCGCCTACGGCGTATTTTCCGGCACGATCCAGAAAATCGCGGCGGCTGATCCATCCGTGAACGTAACCATCGAACAGCTTGAGAACTTCCTGAGGAAAATCGCTGGCTTGCTTGCGTTCCATCGCAGTCACTCCTCTAGCGGGCAGGTGTGCCTGCGGCAATTGTAGCTCGCATGTCCCTTGGGATGAAATCGGCTACGATAGTTGCATTCAGCCAAACTGTTGAAAATCGTCCGCGAGATCATGGATACGAGAAACAATGCCGTGATGCCCCCCACATCCACACCGAATCTCGCGCAGGACTCGGATATCGCGATGACCGTCCGCGCGGCCGTCCTGGATCTGTTGCGCGCTTTCGGGATGACCTCGATCTTCGGCAATCCTGGCTCTACGGAGTTGCCGCTGTTTCGAGCTTTCCCCGAGGACTTCCGCTATGTGCTCGGCTTGCAGGAAGCGGTCGTCGTGGGCATGGCGGACGGCTATGCTCAGGCAACGCGCAACGCCGCGTTCGTCAATCTGCATTCCGCCGCGGGCGTGGGCAACGCCATGGGCAACATCTTTACCGCGTACAGGAATCGCACGCCGCTCGTCATCACCGCGGGTCAACAGGCGCGCTCGATCCTGCCGTATGAGCCGTTCCTGTTTTCGACCCAGGCTACGGAGCTTCCAAAGCCGTACGTGAAATGGAGCTGTGAGCCGGCGCGCGCCGAGGATGTTCCGCTCGCCATCGCGCGCGCCTATTACATCGCGATGCAGCCACCGCGCGGACCGGTGCTGGTTTCGATTCCGGCCGATGACTGGGAAAAGCCCTGCGAGAGCGTCGCGGCGCGTATCCTGAGCACCGAGATCCGACCCGAGCCGCGTGTGCTGGAGGCGATTGGCGAGGCGCTGGACACGTCGTCGCGTCCGGCCTTCGTCGTCGGCGCGGCGGTCGATCGCGACGGCGCCTGGGACGAGGTGGTGCGGCTCGCCGAATGGCACAACGCGGCGGTGTGGGTGGCGCCGATGTCGGGGCGCTGCAGCTTTCCGGAAGATCACGCGCTCTTTGCCGGGTTCCTGCCCCCGATGCGCGAGAAGATCGTCCATCTTCTTGCGGGACACGATGTCATTTTCGCTCTCGGCGCTGCCGCATTCACCTACCACGTCGAAGGCGCCGGGCCGCATCTTCCCGCCGGTGCCCGACTGGTGCAACTGATCGACGATCCGAACATCGCCGCCGGGACGCCGCGGGGTACGTCCGTGGTAGGAAGCATTCGCCTCGGTGTGCTGGATCTGCTCGCGCGCGAGCCGCCGCACCGGCGCAGGCATCCCGCCCGGCGCCGCCAGTCGGCGCGCGTCGGGCCTTCGACACCGATGTCGGTTGCCTTCGTCATGCAAACGCTGGCCGAGATTCGTGATCCTGCGGCTATCGTCGTGGAGGAAGCGCCGAGCTCGCGGCAGGCTATGCAGAGCTATCTGCCGATCCTGCGCAGCGAAACGTTCTACACGATGTGCAGCGGCGGGCTCGGCTTCGCGATGCCGGCGGCCGTGGGCATTGCGCTGGGCAAGCCCGGCGCGAAAGTCATCGGCCTGATCGGAGACGGATCGAGCATGTACTCGATCCAGGCGCTGTGGGGCGCCGCCCAGCTTGCGCTGCCGATCACCTTCATCGTCTTGAAGAACCGGCGCTACGCCGCGCTTCAGGAGTTCGCACCGACGTTCGGCTTCGCTCCTGGCGAGCCGCTGGTCGGAACCGAGCTGCCCGACATCGATTTCGTGGCGATGGCGCGTGGTCAGGGATGCCGCGGCGTGAACGTGAACCGCGCGCAGGACTTGCGCGACACGCTGATCGACGCCCTGCAGGCGTCCGTTCCGACGCTTGTGGAAGTGGACATTGCCTGAGGCGATGCATCGCCGTTGTCGCTGACCATTACCGTCCACGGGCACAACAGGAGGAGGCATCATGTCGATCACTTCAGCAGTGGGGCGCAGCGCCCTCGCGTTGATCGCAGCATGTGCACTGTGCACTCATGCGGCTGCGCAGAGCTGGCCGGACAAGCCGGTCAAGCTGATCGTCAACTTCCCGCCAGGCGGCGTCGCGGACACGCTTGCCCGCGCCATTTCGCCCGGCGTCTCCGAGGCGATCAAGCAGCCGGTCGTGGTCGAGAATCGTCCGGGGGCGAACGGGGCGATCGGCGCCGATGCGGTCGCCAAGTCGCCCGCCGATGGTTACACCTTCCTCGTCACGTCAGGAGGCGCGATGACCGTCGATCCGTTCATCTACTCGAATCTTCCTTACGACACGCAGAAAGACTTGACACCCGTGGCCTCGCTCGCCATCGTGCGCGTCTTTCTGATGGTTCACCCTTCCGTGCCCGCGAAAAACCTCAACGAGTTCGTCGCCTACGCGCGCGCCAATCCCGGCAAGCTTTCCTACGGGTCGGCGGGCAGCGGCAGCTCTCCGCACATCGCGGCGGAGATGTTCAAGCGCGCGGCCAGGATCGACGCGATCCACGTCCCGTACAAGGGCGCGGCGCCGGCTCTCAACGATCTGCTGGGCGGGCAGGTCCAGTTCATGTTCGATCCCGGTCCTGGCCTGCAACATGCGGCGACCGGTAAGCTGACGGTGCTCGCCGTCGCGAGCGCCAAGCGCGCTTCACGATATCCCGATGTCCCCACGCTCGAGGAACTGGGCATGCGCGTCGACGCGGACACGACATTCGGTGTCTACGCGCCGGCCGGCATGAGCACCGCGATCATCGAACGGATGAACCGGGAGATCACCCGCACGTTGAATTCACCGGCGCTGGTGGACAACATGGCTCGGCTCGGTGGCGAAGTCGCGCCGATGACAATCCAGGAATTCGTGAGCCGGCAGGCCGCCGATCGCGCACGCTATGGCGCGTTCATCAAGGAAGCCGGCATCAAGGTGGATTGAACTACCATGTACAGACGAGGGTCAGGCGTGTCGGCGAGCAACATTGGGCTGGCGCCGAACGTCAAGCCGGCTGCGGTCCTTCGTATCCCTCGATGACGATGAGATCGATCGTCGAAACAGGCTGCCGCAGTTTGATTGCCTGCTGGTATTCGGGCGACTTCCAGCAGTCGAGCGCCGCCTGATAGGTTGGAAACTCGATCACCGCATTGCGGGTGCGGCTCGTCCCCTCGGGATTCTCGAAGCGGCCGGCGCGGACCAGGAAGCGGCCGCCGT
>DATMNH010000291.1:0-12590 GCA_035568975.1 Casimicrobiaceae bacterium | reverse complement strand
TCCTTCGACCCCCGCCTGATCTGGGATTCCAACGGCGACGCGCAAGGCCGCGATGGCTGAGCCCGCCGATCTCGATGACCTCCCTCAGGCTACCGTCGTGCCGAAGAAGCATGCGCGACTCTCGGCCGTGTGGATCATCCCGATTCTCGTTGCGTTCGTGGCGATAGGAGTGGCGATTCAGCGCATCTTGAACGAGGGTCCGACCATCACCGTCGTTTTCAAGGCCGCCGAAGGCATTGAGGCCGGCAAGACCTTCGTCAAGTACAAGGATGTGAACATCGGCCAGGTGACTGCCGTGCAGCTCACCGACGACCACGGAAAGGTGGAAGTGAAGGCCAAGATCGCCAAGAGCGCCAAGGGTTGATGATGGAGGACGCGAAGTTCTGGATCGTCCGGCCGATCGTCTCCTTGAGCGGCATCTCCGGACTGAGCACGCTGTTCTCCGGCAACTACATCGGATTCGATGCCGGCAAGTCGGACAAGAGCCAGCGGACCTTCACCGCGCTCGATGTGCCGCCGATCATCATCGGGCCAGCCGGGACGTCAGTTCGTTCTCAACGCCAACGATCTAGGATCGCTGGCGGTCGGATCGCCGATCTACTACCGCCGCCTGCCGGTCGGGCAGGTCATCGCGTACGATCTCGCAGCCGACGGTAAGTCGGTGCAAATCAAGGCATTCGTCAACGCGCCCTACGACAATTACGTCACTAGCGAAACGCGCTTCTGGAACGCGAGCGGATTGGACGTGTCGGTGAATGCCAACGGACTGGATGTGCGCACCGAGTCCCTCGTAGCGCTGCTGGTGGGTGGTCTCGCGTTCGACACGCTCTCCTTCTCCTCTCAGGCCGCGGGCGCCGCAGCAAATAGCGTTTTCACTCTTTACCGCGACCGGTCCGCGGCGATGAAGGCGCCGGATCCCGTCGCAAGACGGTTCGTGCTCCATTTCCGCGAATCGTTGCGGGGGCTGGCGGTAGGAGCGCCGGTGACTTTCCTGGGATTGCCGGCAGGCGAGGTCGCGAGCATCGGCCTTTCGTTCGATGCTGCGAAGGCGGATATTCGTCCGCGCGTGGTCATCACGTTCTATCCCGAGCGTCTGATCGCGTATGCGGGCACGGAACGAGACGCCAGCCGCTTGCGTGCCCAGGACGAAGACAAGAGCAAACGCGACCTTTTGCTGAAGCGCCTGATCGAGGAACGCGGTCTGCGGGGGCAGCTTCGAAGCGGAAACCTCCTCACCGGGCAGTTGTATGTCGCATTCGACTACTTTCCCAACGCGCCCAAAGTGAAGATCAACTTGAGCCCGGAGAATCCCGAGCTGCCGGTGGTTCCGGGTCCCGTCGTCGACCTCGAGGCGAAGCTCGCGAGTATTCTCGATAAAGTCGATAAGCTCCCGCTCGCGGCGATCGGCAACGATCTGAAGAAGGACCTGGAGGACCTCGACCAAACGCTGCAGAACGCGAGACAGCTGCTGAGTGACGTCGACGTCCAGCTCGTACCGGAGCTGAAGTCGGATCTCGAGGGATTGCATCGCACGCTTGCCGCCGTCGAGCGTGCGATGAACAGCGCTGATACGACGCTGCTCGGAGCGGACGCTCCGGCCCAGCAGGAGTTGCGCGCAGCGTTGCAAGAGTTCACCCGGGCCGCGCAAAGTGTTCGCGTGCTGACCGACTATCTGGAACGCCATCCGGAGTCGGCGCTGCGCGGCAAGAGCGGACCGACGCGAGGAGCGAACTGATGGGCCGACTTGGCATCCCAGTGCTGCTATGCACGCTCGTCAGCCTTGCCGCTGGCTGCGCGTCTACGCCGCCCTCGCACTTCTACACGCTGAGTGCTACTGCCGCGCCCTCGACGGCGGCGTCGAGCTCCCTCGTGATCGTGATAGGTCCCGTGTCGGTGCCTGCCGTGGTCGACCGTCCGGAGATCGTGGTGAGCTCGGGCTCCAATGAACTGAAGTTGGATGAGTTCAACCGCTGGGCCTCGCCGCTGCAGGATAATCTCTCACGCGTGATCGCCGAGAACCTTGTCGCGATCTTGGGGACGCGCCGCGTGACGCTGTTCCCGCAGATGCCGAGCACAGCCGCACAATATCGTGTCGCGATCGAGGTCCATGGTTTCGAATCGGCGATCGGGACGTCGACAACACTGGATGCCGTCTGGACCGTACGGCGGACAACGGACGGCAGTGCCGAGACCGGACGCACTTCGGTGCGCGCGTCAGTGCTGAACAACAGTTACGACGCAATCGCCGCCGCCCATAGCCTCGCGGTGGCGCGCCTGAGCCTGGACATCGCGGACGCGGTGCGCGCACTGGATCGAGCCGCACCGTAAAAAAGCAACTCATGCGCATCGTCGCCCGCAGCAGTGGGTCCGCCTGGCCGCTACTGAACCGCGGCCTGCTCGATGTGCACGTGCGTTCGCCTGTCGAGATGGCCTTCTTCCTGTCCTGGATCGATTCGCCGCGCTGCCTCGAAGTCGTGGAGCGGGCGTTCAACATAGATCGTGGCCAATTTTTCCGAAATTGCCGTCTTTGTCGACGCGCGGTCCGAGTCGGGCAGTCCGCTCCCCAAACCGAGAGCTTGCTGGAGCAAGACGGTGGCTTCGCGATGCGCGTAACGCCGGCCGGCCCGGTCCGCGGCAAGGCGCAGGTACCTGATTGCGCGTGGCCAGTCGGCACTCTTTTCGAAGTGGTCCGCAAGATCGGGCGCCACGTCGCTCAAGCGCTGGGAGAAGCGTACCTCCAACGCCTCTCCGACACGGCGATGCAGCTTCGCGCGCCGGCCCGGCGCTTGGCGTTGATAGAAAACCTCACGATACAGTTCGTGCACGAACTCGTAACGCGGGGAGGCGTTCGCGCTTGCGAGCGCCTGCGTGGCTGCCACGCGCACAATGCAATGCCGGTGCGACAATCTATCGCAGAGGTCCTCGAAGTCTTCCGCCGTCATGCCGGCGGTGGCGGCACCGATGTCGACCGTGAAAGCCGCGCCGGCGATGCTCGCCGCTTCCAGCGCTCGCTGCTCCTCCACGCTCAGGCGCTCGATCTGCGCTTCGATCAGGTGGCGAAGACCTTCGGGCACTCCGACCACGATTTGCTCCAATGGCTGCCGCATTTGCCAAGCGCCACTCTCCCGCGAGATCAGGCCTCTTTGAGTCAGATGCTCCAGCGCAGCCACCAAGAACAGTGGATTGCCGCCCGAGTGACGATGCATGAGCTTGGCCAGCCCCGCAGGCTCGCTGGCTTCGAGAGACGGCGCAGCCAGAAACGCGGAGATGTCGGCTTCGGAGAGAGGCTCCAAGGCAATCTCCTGACAAAGCTTATGCAGCAGCAAGTCTTGTTTGAGTGCTTTCAGCGGATGATCGGCGAGGGCCAGGTCAACGGGCCGATAGGTACTGATCAACATCAGCCTGGCCGGCGCACGTCGGCGCGCCAGCGCCGAAATCAGGTCCACGGTGGCTTGATCGACCCACTGCAAATCCTCGAACACCAGCAGCAGCGGATTTTCCAGCGTGATCGTCTCCAGCGCCTCGCTGATCTCGCGCAGCATGCGCTCCCTGGTCGCGCCCAATATCTCCCGCTGCAGCGTCTCGCGGTGCTCGTCCGTGAGCAATGCGGGAAACTGCGCCAACCAGGTCGGCGCCTGCGCCGCTAAGGTAGAGACGACGGAGTCACCGCCGTGGCCGCGGCACAGCTGACCCAGCGCTTCCAACATCGGGTAGTAGGGTTCCTTGCCACCGTAACCCTCGACGCACTGTCCGCGTGCGATGCGAAGGCCAGGCGCGTCGGCTTCTGCCAGGCGCTGAAAGGCGTCGAGCAGCGCCGTTTTGCCGATCCCCGACTCCCCGGTAACAAAAGCGATCTGCCGTTCGCTCTGCAACGCTCTGCGCAGGCCATCGCCCAATTCACCAAGCGCTCGCTCTCTTCCCACCAGGTTACTGGGCGCAGGCCGCCCCTGCACGGCGGGCTTCTGTGCCTCGCTTTTGCCGTCTGCACCGATGAACCGGTACCCGCGCCGGGGCAGCGTTTCGATGAACCGCGGACGCTTCGCATGGTCCCCCAGAACGCGCCGGATATGCAGGATCTGGTTCTTGAGACCTTCGGGCTGAATGTGCGTATCGGGCCACACGGCGTCGAGCAACTCGTCCTGCGTGACCAGCCGGCCGGCGCGCTCCATCAGATGCCGCAGGACCCCATACGCCTTGGGCGGCAGCAGGACGCGCTCCTCATTTCCCGAATCGCGCCGGCGCCACAGGCACTGGTTGACCGTGTCAAGCCTGAAGGGGTGAAAGTGCGGCATGACCGGCGCAGGGATGGCCATGGACGCGGATCGATCGGCGCGATTAGCCCCAACGAGATTTCGGGCTGCTTGCTGTGGGATACGGGCCACCGTAGCTCCTTAGGTTCCTGTTTCTGGCTACATTGTCGAGACCCAGAAGGAGCGAGGTAATCCCCTTTATGGGGGAATCGTGGACGGTTTTTTGGGGCAACCCAAGAGAGCGCGGTCGCAACATCCCGACACCTGGACCGAATGGTTCGAACCAGACCGAGTCAATGGACGTCGCGGATACTCCGTCGCCGGGGGCGGTCGGCGCGGACGCTTGTCGTAAGGATCGATCATCGTCAGGCCCAGGAAGATTGAGCGCGGATAGGCGCTTCACGACGCCCGTATCTTTGACCGGCGATAGGCGTCAAGGCTGAACGTACCGGCTCCGAATGCAACCACCTGCAGCAGACCGCCGGCAATCGCCACGTTCTTGAAGAAGTGGATGAACTGGTTCATGTCCGCCAGGTTGCTGTGGAAGCCGGCTGCGGCCGCGAGCGAGAAGATCGCCAGCGCTGCGGCGGCGATTCGCGTCCGGAAACCGAAGAGCAGCGCGAGTCCTCCTACGAGCTCGATCAGGACCGCGAGCGCATAACCAATCTGCGGAAACGGCAGCCCTGCGGAGGCGATGTATCCGATCGTGCCGGCGGGTGCCTGGAGCTTGCCGACGACCGAGAGCAGAAAGATCGCGCTCAGCAGTGCTCGTCCCACGAAAGGAACGACGGCATCGAGGGTTATGGAACGGTTGGGGCGTTCGGAAACGCGGATTGCAGCGGTGGTCATAGTGTTCTCCTAAGAACGTTGATGGATTGGTCTTTCACTAGCTGAAGCGCCTACGCCGCCAACGCTTCCTCGATTTGATCGTGCGCTGAGGCGATTGCGTTCCGCTCGGCGTCGGGACCCATGGCAAGGCCTTCGGCGTACACGAACTGAACATCGGTCATGCCAAGAAACGTAAACACGGTTTTCAGATACGGAACCTGCGTGTCGGAGGGCGTGTTGCGGTATTGGCCGCCGCGCGTAAGCGCTATGTAGACCTTCTTGCCACTGAGCAAACCTTCAGGGCCCTTCTCGGTGTAGCGGAAAGTCATGCCGGCACGCGAAATTGCGTCGATCCAGTTCTTGAGCGGCGCGGGCACGCCGAAGTTGTACATCGGGACGCCCAGCACCACGACGTCGGCCGCCTGGATCTCGGCGATCAGGGCGTCATCGAGTGCCACCCGCGCAGCCTGCTCGGGTGTGCGCTGAGCGGCCGGTGTGAACAGCGCGCCAAGCGCGACTTCATCGAGAATCGGGTGCGGCACATTGTTGAGATCGCGCACCGTGAGCTTCGACTCGGGCGCGGTCTCGCGTATGCGTTCGACGAGCCGGGAGGCGAGACGTGTCGAATGGGACGCGTCGCTACGGGCGCTGGAATTGATTTGCAGTACGTTCATGACTCGCTCCATCAGGTTGGGTGGATGACGAGTCAAATATATTTGTTGCTGAGATAATACGGAAGCCGTCAAAATGGATATGATCGTTCCATAGCAGGAACAATGGCCCGGCTTCGAGGCAGGCAGAAGGACAACCTACTGAAAGGCAACACAATGGATCTTGAGCCCAACGACCTGGTTGTATTCGCGCGCGTCGTGGACGAAGGTAGCTTTTCGCGCGCGGCGGAGCGCCTCAGCCTTCCGAAGTCGACGGTATCAAGACGAGTTGCGGCCCTCGAAGCGGAGCTCGGTGAACGACTCCTGCTGCGCACCACGCGCAAGGTCACGCTCACCGACTTCGGCCACGCCGTGCTCGAGCATGCGCGTCACGTCGTCGAGGACGTCACGGCTGCGGCTTCACTGGCTCACAATCGGCAGATCGAACCGAGCGGCCGGCTGCGCGTGACGATGCCGGGCGATATGGGTAACCTCCTGCTCGCGCCGCTGCTCGCCGAATTCGTTCTCAAGTATCCGGCCATCACGCTCGAAGTCGACCTCTCCGCGCGCTTCGTCGACTTGATCGGCGAGAACTTCGACGTCGCGATCCGCATGGGGAATTTGCGCGACGACGCATCGCTCGCCGCCCGACACCTGGCCGGTTTCACCGGCAGTCTCTATGCCGCCCCCGCTTACATCGCCCGCCATGGAACACCGCCCGAGCCCGAGGCGCTCATGGAACATGACGCGTTGCGTATCCTCTCGCGCGCCGGCGACGCGATTCCATGGACACTCAAGCGTGGCGAGGAGCACTGGGAGGGCATCCCGCCGGGTCGCGCGACGGCGAACTCGCCGGAACTGCTCATGCGCATGGCGTTGAAGGGTGCGGGCATTACGATGGTGCCCGATCCATTCGCGTTGCCGTATTTGCAGCGCGGAGAGCTCGTCCAGGTGCTGCCCGACTGGCATCTGCCTCCGGTGAGCGCGTGGGCGGTCTTCCCCGGCCGGCGGCTGATGCCGGCGCGAACGCGCGTGTTCATCGATGTGCTCGTCGAGAAGTTCAGCGGGACGGAGTGTCAGGCGATCGCAGCCAACGTGCAGAAGACCAAGGCGCGGTTGCGGCCCCCTCGACGGGAACCTATCAGACTCACACCGCGACTGCGCACATAGCAATGAAAGTAAATATCCTCTCCGACCTGCATCTGAGCCTAGGCACATTGGAGCCGCCCGATAACGACGCCGACGTGGTCATTCTGGCAGGGGACGTCGCTCGGCCGAAGGAGGCGGTGGCATGGATGCTCGGTCTTGCCAAACCGGTGCTCTACGTTGCCGGCAACCACGAGTTCTACGGGGGTAGTGTCGCGGGAACTGTTGCCGGTCTCAAGCGATTGTGCGCCGGGACGAACGTCCGCGTGCTCGACAACGACGAAGTCGTCTTCGAAGGCGTGCGTTTCCTCGGAACCACGCTGTGGACCGACTTCATGCTGTTCGGCGAGGGCGACAAGCGAGCGGCGGCGGTAGAGGAAGCGCTAAAGTTCATGCGCGATTTCAGCAGAATCCGCGCGGGCGAGGGAGACGAACGCTTATTCACCCCGGCCGATTCAGCGGCGCTCTTCAACATCGACGCTGGTTGGCTCGATCGCAAACTGGCCGAGCCGTATCCCGGCCCGACCGTGGTGATCACCCACCATGCTCCATCGCGGGAGAGCATCCACCCGCGGTTTGCCGACTCGCTACTCAACGCGTGTTTCGTCTCTGACGCCGAGCGCCTGGTCGACGGGAGCCGGGCGCGCTTGTGGGTACACGGACATACGCACGACAGCTTCGATTATGTCCTGAATGGAACGCGGGTGGTGTGCAACCCGCGCGGTTATGCCAAGAACGGGGTGAACGAGAATCCTCGCTTCGATACGAATTTGCTGGTCGAAATCGACTAGGAGAAACGGCATTTCGAGACCTCGCCTTCTGCTGCCGCCCAAGGCCTATGCTGTGCTGCGTTGTCTGGTGGAGCGCGCGGGGCGGTTGGTGACCGAGGCTGAGCTGCTCGAGACGGTGCGGGTGTCCGTGCCGGGCAAAGCAGGAAGGCGCCCAGGCTTTAATTGACGGCAGTCGGCAGGTGTGCCGGTCTCGCACTCGGCATGGGATTTTGTCGCCCGTTGACCACCTGCGTGCACGGCGTTCGAGGGGGCTGCTCCTCACCCCGAGTGACCGCCAATCGAGGCCGGTAACGCCATTTTCACCAAAAAATGACCGCGAGTTCACGACTGCGGTCGCGACTGTGTCTAGCCTTGTAATCAGGAAAGCCAGCACAAGCAAAGCCGCCGTGCGCAGCGCAAGACACGCATTGAACCGCTCGGCTAGCAGCTGGCTCGCAGCCAAAGGGGCAGCCCATGATCTCGGTTTGGTGGGATGTTCTCCCTCAGTTCATTAACAATTTTTTGCGATTCTAAAGCAAGGAGAATTTCCATGTCCTACGATCCAATGCATCACGCTCCGAGTGATTGGATCGCTTTTCAGGACTGGGCCTGGAGAACACGGGTTCGCTGTTTCCATTGCGGTGCTGCGAACAAAGCGTCGCTCATGGGCCGAAGCCCCGAAGGTTTCCACTGCACCTCGAATTGTTTCGGCCAGGGACGGTTCCGAATCCCGACGGATCCCGTTTTCCGTCCAGCTCCAGTCCTGTCGCTCGTTTCATCGAGCGATGCAAGTCCCCGCCAACACAGTTTAAGAAATGCGGCCTAAACCGCTTGAGTCTCTTCCGCTCTTCCACTCGAGGTAGCTGCCAAGCGATCTGCCGCAGCAATCAGCCCAGCTGCCGGACCGATTACACACCACCTGCGAGCAGATCGGTGAGGCGGACGCCCAAGCCCCACCTTAACCACAAAATTCAGAAAGACAACGCAAATTTAACCAATACATGACCGCCAGATCACGACCGGTGCGTTGCATTCCCGTAGCTTCACATTGCGGACGAGGTGGCTCGTCCAATACCAACGGAGAATGCAATGACGCTAACCAAAGTCGAGCACGCGCTAGGCATGATGCGTATCTACCTCGTCGAAGCCGCCGCACAGAATGAGTGGGGCGACCATCGCTCCGAGGAGCTGGCACAAACGATCGCGGCCTGCATCCGACAAACTACGGATGAAGCGGGCCAGAAAGCGTCACCGCGCGACCCGAGACTGGCGCGCGATGTGTTGCGACGCGCCATTCGGTTCGTCAACGATAACCTGGACTCGAAGCTCAACTGGGACGAGATCGCGATGGCCGTCGACCTGGATCCGTTTACCTTCGGCCGCGGGTTCAAACTGGCCGCCGGGATGACGCCCCACCAGTACATCATCCGCTGCCGCCTCCGACGGGCGATGAAACTCCTGGCGCGTGACGAACTCACCCTCGCCGATATCGCGCTCGAGGTCGGCTGCTCATGCCAGAGCCACCTGACGACGCTGTTTCGAAAGCACCTCGGGACGACCCCCGGCGCCTTTCGTATGTCGGCGCGCGAGGGCCGGCAACGCGTGCCGCATTTCACCCGCCCAACGGGAGACAACACTCGCAACCAAGGGGCGATGGGGGAGCGGCGATCTGGCTTCGCAGCGGCGCGCATTCAGGCGCAATGATCGCGGCCACGGATAGCTTCCGCCAGCATTTGGGCGTATGAAACCCCGAGTCTCGATCCTATCGTCGGATTTCAAATACGTGCCTGCAGTCCGCACGGACATCGCCCGCACCTTTGCCCGCATCCGGCGGGAGCAGCGCGAGCAGGCCAAACAGCAACGGCTGTCCGATTCAGCGAATGCGCTTATCCGAGTGGCCGCAGCGAACGACGCGGGGTCAAGCTGGAGGCCATCCGGGGCTACTAACGATGCGTCGGGCGCAGGTGTCGCCAGCGCTGACCACGCACATATCCTTGGTCGCCGGAACGCTGGCGGCTAAGGGCGACGCTGATCATGTACCACAGGGTTGGTGCCACCGTAAGAGTTCAAGTCAGCGGCGCCGAGCTCGCCGCAAGGGGTCCCTCCTCACCGCGAATGACCGCCAATCGAGGCCGATAACGCCATTTTCACCAAAAAATGACCGCGAGTTCACGACGGCGGTCGCGACTGTGCCTAGCCTTGTAACCAGGAAAGCCAGCGCAAGCAAAGCCGCCGTGCGCAGCGCGAGACACGCATTGAAGCTCGGCTACCAGCTGGCTCGCAGCCAACGGGGCAGCCCATGATCTCGGTTTGGTGGACGTTGGTGGCGTTCATTGGCGGTGGTTGCGCCGGTGTCATGCTCATGGCGTTGATGCGATTTGCAGGCGACCTCCCGGAGCAATCGGAAACCTTTCCGCGAGGTTGGGCCGGAAACGATCCGATTCGACTTCCGGACGGCAAGGAGACCTTCTGTAGTTTCAGGTGTCGCGATCGCTTTGTCGACGCCAATCACCTCTTCCAAGCAGATAACGAGCCTCGGCAGTTCGAATGCCAATACTTCGAGCGCAGCGGCCAGCAGATGGGCTAGGGAAACAAGCCGGACAGGGAGGAACGGGACCCCAGTTCGTAACATTTGCCACGCAGCGGCCCACGTGTGTCACGGCGCGGACATGCGAACTCATTTCAATACATCCACGTGCCCTTAGGTAACGGCCGAACCGACGCCATCCGCCGATAGCGGCGCGACTCACCGAACGAACTCAAGGAGGCATCACTCATGGACCCTCTCAATGCCCGCCGCAGGTTGCTGCGTTTCTTGGCAGCAAGCCCGCTCGTCGCGACGCCAGCCGTCGCCTCCAGCGTTGCCGCCCTGTTCGCATCCGCTCCAAGCGAGGGGCTCGCACAGAGCTACGACGCGCTGCGCGAAGCGAACGTCGCGACCGGGTCGGACGGCATCATTACCTCGCCGGGCCATGCGTTAAACGTCTTCGAGTTCGAGCCGGCGGCGAAGAAGGCGCTGTTCGCCCAGGGTGCGCCAACGCACTGGGGTTATCTCGAGAGCGGCGTCGACGGCGACGTGACGCGCGACGCCAACCACACCGCCTACGCGCGCTACAACATCCGCGTCCAGCGCCTGATCGATGCGCGCAAGATCGACACGAGCGTGAAGATCTTTGGCGAGACCTGGGGCAGCCCGATCTTCTGCTGCCCGGTGAGCAGCCTCGGCGCCTACAACGGCGAGGCCGGCGTGGCCGTGGCGCGTCCCGCGGGAAAGCGCAAGCACCAGATGATTCTCTCCACGGTCGACAACGCGAGCATCGCGGACGTGAACAAGGCACACGGTTGGCCGGCCTGGTTTATGCTGTATCCGACCGACGACTGGACCGTGACGCAGGCGCTGGTGAAGCGTGCCGAGGCCGCCGACTCCCCGGCGATCGTCCTCACGGTCGACCGGCAAGGCGGTCGCAACACCGAGGACATGTTTCTCATGCGCCGCTTGGACAAGCGCGAATGCACCGTTTGCCACAAGCCGGGCGCGTTCGCCAACGAGGTCACCCGCAAGGCCAACTTCAACGGCCTCGACGTCTCCAAGGTCACGAACCTCTACGGCACCGGCATGACATGGGAATTCGTCGACCGCCTGCGCGCGATCGTGAAGGGCAAGCTCGTGCTCAAGGGCATCATGACCGGCGAGGACGCCAAAGAAGCGCTGCGCCACGGCGTGGACGGCATCATCGTTTCAAACCACGGCGGTCGCGCGGAAGAGAGCGGGCAACCGACGATCGGCGTGCTGGTCGAGGTGGTGGACGCGGTCGGCGGCAAGGTCCCGGTGCTCATCGATGGGGGCGTGCGCCGCGGCACCGACGCTTTGAAGGCGCTTGCCCTGGGCGCCACCGCCGTGGGCATCGGCCGGCCGTACGTGTGGGGCCTCGCATCGTTCGGCGAGCCCGGCGTGGACCGCGTGCTCGAGATCCTCGATGAGGAATTCATCACGATCATGCGGCAGGTGGGTGCGCTGAACATCGCCCAGATCACGCGGGAGAACGTGAGTCGCGCATAGCCGCCGGGCCTGGACATCGGGCGGCTCGATGGCCGCACCGCCTCGCGATAGCAATCAATCGAAGGAGCATGCCATCAGAATGACGACCCATCCGAAGGCCAAGTAAGTGCGTGATCGTTTTGCTTGGTGGCGTGAGCGAAGCTTGCACCTGCTCGTCCTGTTCGTGGTCTGCGCTGCGGCGAGCGCCGCCGAGCCGCTGCCTGCTGCTGCAGGAGCAGGCAAATCGCCGGCAAGCACCAGTGGGTCAGCAGTCGCAACGCCCTCGCTTGCGGACATCGTCACAGCGCTCGAGGCGCTCGAGACGACCGAGGCCGATATCGACAAGCGGCTCGCAGACGTGGCGTGGCTGGAATCGCAGCGTACCGAGATCGATGCCGACGAGCAGGCGCTCGCCAGAGGGAGGCACCCTGCTGCCGATACTTCCGCTTTCGAAGAATTGTTTGCTCTGACAGACCTCGCGGCGACGCTGCGAGTGGCCAATCGCCGGCTGACCACGACGATGGAGACGCTCAGCGAGAAAACCAATGCCTTCGACGCCGATCTGGATCGCCTCGCCACTTACGATAAGCAGGCGGCACAGTGGCTGCAGACGGCACGTGCGCGCGACGCGCCGTTGAATCTGATCGCACGCATCGAGGCCACTCCGAAACGAAACGAGAAGCTAGCGCAGGACCTGCGGGCGAGACGTGATCAGGCGCTGGAACTGCTGAGTCGAGCCACGCGACTGTCGGCTCGAGCGAACGGGTTGCAAACCGAGGTCGGCGACCGCCGGTTGCAGCTCGAGGCGCAGATGCGCGTCGCGCACGGCCAACCGTTGTGGCGAATCGAGACCCGTGGCGCAACCATCGGTCGCGTGCTTGAAATCGCGCGCTCAGAGGCTTCGCAG
>DATMNH010000290.1:0-29879 GCA_035568975.1 Casimicrobiaceae bacterium | reverse complement strand
CCGGCGCCGACGTCGTGGCGCCTTTGGCCGCGCCCTGCCTCGCCACCGTCCAGACAGGCGGCACGCGCGCGGTCAAGGCCTCGGCCACGTCCAAGGCGGTCGAGATCGCGGTAGTCCCCGCCGCGCACGACAGCACCGTGCCGATCGCCTTGCTCGGCGATGCGGAGCGCAAGAATCTGGAACCCGACAACGTGAGCCTCACGCTCGGGCCGCCCAGCGGCTACGTCATCCGGTTCACCAACGGGCTCACCGTATATCTGACTGGCGATACAGGACTGCACGCCGAGATGCAAACGGTCGAGCGCGATTTCTACAAGGCGAACCTGATGGAGCTCAATTTCGGGCAAAGCGCCCTCACGCCGGAGGGCGCGGCCCACGCGGTCAACACCCTGGTGCAGCCCGCCGCGGTGATTATTACGCACGTCAACGAAGCCGCGACTACCGGCGGCAAGGTGCGCCCGACGTCGCGCACCGCGGCGTTCATCGCCTTGGTCAAGGGACGGCCCGTCTATCCAGCGCTGAGCGGCAAGACGATGGAATTCGACGGCGCGGCAAAGTGCGTCGCCGGGTGCTAGCGATCGACCGACGGTCTTGTCGCCGCTGCGCGGCGCCAAGCTCGCCATTGAGCTTGGGCGAGCGCTCCGAAGACACTCACTGCCATCTCGTTGCCGTGCTCCAGGTCGGAGGCCACTCGCAGTAAGGGGACACGCGGTCGTTGGAATCAATGCGGTCGAGCATCGCATAGACCGGGACGCGAAGGCGTTCCCCGAAGCTCGCGTAAGCACTCAGCGCGGTCTCGCAGGTGTGATCGAGGTTGCTCGTGAGTGCAACCTCGACCAAGAACGCGCGCGTGGCGTCGATGTCCCGTCCCGCCAGGGCGCTTGCGATCGCCAGCGTGCCCCAGTCGGCGAATCGTGCAGAGCGCCGTGAGCCGCTGACGAAGATCGCGTACAGCGCGAGCTGGCGCGCCATCTCCGGCTGAACTGGTTTCATTCTAAGATGGAGGAATGCGAGGTAGGCGGCAATGTCCGGATCGCGCGGATTCGCGCCGAACGCACTTAACTCGATGTTGACGGCATCGGACACACGGCCGGACGTAAACGCCTTTCGCGCATCGTCGTGAAGTCGGCGTGCGCGAATTGGTTCAGTCTCCGTTGCAGGAGTCCACGCAATCTCGCTGGGCCACTTGGCGTATGCGGCATCGACGACTGCCTGTTGTTGCGACCGATGATTCGCGATCGCGGCGAGTCCCAGAACTCTCGAGACATCCGGCTGTGCCCGCGTCGCGACGCGTGGAACCATGTCGGCGAGCATTCCCCTCGCCTGCATCACGAGCGCGTCCTGAGATCGATCCTGGGGACGCGCGACGGACTCCACCATCGGCTGCCAGGAAGGCGAAACTGGCGCGGGAATCTCCGATGGGGTTACCTGAACCCGTGCGTCAGCGATCAGCGTCGGAGACCTGGCAAGGGGCGCAGGAACTGACGAAGGACTCCCCTCCGCCCGCAACTGTTCGGTCGGGACCAGCGCGGGCGAGACGCGCGGAGACTCGCTCGACTGCGCAGACGCCTGGGCGCGCAGATTCGGCGCCGATCGCACCGGGGGACGCGGCGCGGCCACCTGTGGCGCAGTTGCCTGGATGCTGAGCTCCGCAACAGGGGCTGGCGGCTCCTCGCGGCGTCGCAGCAGCTTTCCGAGATTTGTGAGCAGCGTCCGCCATTCGTTGGATGGCTGCGGATTCTGTACGCTTCGCGGCCCTTGGTTTGTCGCCGTTGATGGGGCGGGACGAGGTTCGTTGGGTGCACGCGCGACGCCGCCAGACGAGACGGCGCTTGCCGCCGTCGGCGTGCGGCGCTCTTCGGCGGCCGTGTCGGTCGGAGTCCCCGAAGCGGACTGATTCGCGGCCACGCCCGGCTGCGGGCTGCGTTGGTCGGGCGCTGAGTCGCTCGGTGGGATCGGTAGCGGTTCAGTGGCGGGTGATGCGGCTTGCGCGCGCGAATCCGTGCGCGGCGGCGCCGGCCTCGCGGCAGCGACCTGGACCGCCGGTGATGAAGCTTGGAACCGCTGCTGCGGCCTCGACGCTTGTCGCGCGCTCGAGTGTCCGGACGCGCTGGCAGATGCGATCGACGGGCGGCGCGGTGGCTTCGGACTTGGAATCGACGCCAGACGAGGCAGCGGATGTAGCGGCCGCGGTGTCACGCTCGTTGACTGCGACGGGCTCGGCACGGGCTGCGGCCGACTCACCGGCGTGACCGGCTTCGCGTCTGCTTTTGCAACCCGGGATGACAACGCCTGCTGGTCGGCCATTGGAGAAGGCGGTTTCGCATCAGGCTCCGCACGCTCGTCGTTCGGCGCCGATGGCGCGATGACTCCCGGCGCCGCGACGGGCGTCGCCGTCGAATCGGGCGAAGGAGATTTTCGCTCCGGGTCGGTAGGCGGCGTCGGTATAGCCGCCGGTGCGTCTGCCGCTGCGATGGTGGAATCGGGTGGCGCCTGGAACATCAAACGCATCGCGTCCAAAGCTGCGCGCGCGCGGTCGACTATTGGGTGCTCCGGGTCGCCGACGAACGACGGGGCCGCTAGCGCGGCGAGCGCGACTATCGCGGGAGCGAGCACCGTCGCTGTCCACAGTCTGCGCCGTCGCGCTGGAATGCGCGTATCGCCGCCCACTGCAGTAACCGCGGTCGGTACCATGATGTGGGTGGCGATGCGCATCGGCTCGGCGGTCCGGATCGACGGTGCGATGCGAATCGGCTCGGCGGTCCGGATCGACGGTGCGAGGCGAATCGGCTTGGTGGTCCGGACCGACGGTGCGATCCGCGTCATCGGCGTGATGGGCGACGCAGCGACATCGGTGGTCGCGCCACGGGCGAGCACCCAGCCATAGTTGAGCGAGGCGGCGAGATCGACTTTGGCTAGCCGCGCGCCGGCGAAGTCCATCAACTGTTGGTGCGGACGCCAGTCCAGATTGTCGCGATCGTGACATTCACGAACGCGGAAGATGAGAGTCCGCGCATCGTCGAACCGCTCCGGCGTCCATCCCGTCTCACCGCCCGTATCCTCGCTCGGCAGGTAGCGCTTGAGCATCGCGGCGAGGCTGTACAGATCGCAGCGCCAGTCGAGTTCCTTGGTCGGCTGCAGATCGCCGTTGCGCCCGGCGTCGAGCGCTCTGAGCAACCGAGGCGACTGGTAGTCGTAATCTTTCTGCCAGCCGATCGGCAACGGTGTCGAAAGGTTCTCGCGAGACACCAGCGAGAACGCGAAGTCGATCAACGCGAGCCTCTGGAAAATCGGATAAAGGCGCGCCGACCCGTCAGGATCGAAGTTCGCCGGCCCGTAGGGAATACAGATGTTGTCGCCCTTGAAGTCGAGGTGTACGAGCTGCAGCGAATGAATTTCGTCGAGCGCGGCAAGGCAGTAATGGGCAAGAGCCCACCAGTGCGCGCAATCCTCGAAGACGTGTCGGCGCACGGCGCCGTCACGCGAAACCGGCAACAGCGTCGCCCATTGATCGACGGTGACGCCGGCGTCGTAGGTCTGGACGAGCCGTGTGCCTCCCATCGCCCCACCGTCGAACTGCACGACATCAGGCACGCAGCGGATCCCGTGTCCGATCAACCGCGCGAGGATGCGCCATTCGCGCTCGGTCCACTGACCGAAGTCGGCGTCGCTCGTCGCGAGGAAGCGCTTGGTATAACGGCGTCGCTCACCGGGAGCGACCGCTTCGCGAAACACCTCGACGTGCTCGCCGGTGGCCATCTTCAGCCGTCCGAGGCCGAAAACGCGTTCGATCTGCTCCGGCGTCATGGTTGCACCTTCGTGTTGGGCGCCGCCGCCGGCAGCCGCTGCGCAGTCACCCAGTCGGCGGCGAGCAAAAGGAGCGCAGTGGCGAAGAGCGCGATCAGCGCGCCGATCGAAACCAGACGCGCAAGCCGTGCACGTGCGCGCTCCGCGCGATGCACGACCAGTACTGTCGCGTCGTCGTTGCTGCCGCTCGTCCGCGCGAATTCGATGAGCCGCACGCAGCGCGCCGCCAGCGGAGTCGTTCCGCGGAGGAGCCGCGCGATATCGTTCGGTCCGGCGTGCTTGTGAACCCCATCGCTGCATAACAGAAGCATTTCGTCGCGGCCGAGATCGACGTCGCGGACATTCGGCGCGTCGACCGCGCCGTTTCCGACCATGCGCGCCGGATCGTCGAGTGACCCTCCAGGCGGCGGCTGCTCGCTCAAGTGCCGATAGGTGTCGTCGAGCGTGAGAAGCTGCGCCGGTCCGTTGTGCAGCGCGCTCACGCGATAGACGCGGCAATCGCCGACCCATGCGACCAGCCACCGGGAAAGCCACGCTCCGGTGCCTGCGCAAAGCGCCACCGTGGCGGCACCCGACGCGTCGGTCAGGCTCGCGATACTGCGCCCCACCTGGCGATCGGCATCGAGAACCGCACTTCGCACCGCGTCGGCGTCGATGCGGCCACCCGCGAGCCTCTCGTGAAGACGCGACACCAGTTCGCGGCTGGCGCAGGAGGCCATCGCGCCCGAGCTCACGCCATCGGCGACCACGAACAGGGGCGAGGTCCCGCCGAGTGCGCTGTGCCAGTCCTCGTTGACGGCGTGGGACCTTCCACGTGACGACGCGACCGCCGTATCGAGCCGGATCCAGCCTGTCGCGAATACCGCCTCGCGCACGAAGGCCGACCTGTCGCTGCCGGCGCTTTTGCGCCGCGGCGCTTGGCGATCGCTTGCCCTGGCGACGTTCATGCCTGTGCAGACTCCGTCTTGCGTGGCCGATGGAGAATCATGCGGTACGTGATAGCGTCAACGTGCACAAAGACGCCTGCCCCGCGCCGCCGCCGAGCACCAGCGTCTCCCCGAGCTTCCATTTGAATTGCGCGCCTGGCCCGTGCGAGGTTCCGTCGACGGTCACGCCGTTGTCGCCGTGGACGACGATCTGCGCACCCGACTCGTCCAGCGCGACGATTTCGAAATGGCGTCCCGAGACGTCGGCGTGCGTCCAGTCGATGACGAGAGCCTGATTGCGCGAGCGGCCGACACGAAACGGAAGCGCGCCTGGAGGAATCTCGACAGTGCGAACGCCCGATGCCGTGCGGGCGGTGATGGTCAATGCGCCCTCGCGTCGGCGTGTGGGCGCGATAGGCGTTACCGGCGTCGGCGGTGAAGCCTCGCTTGCCGGCTTTGCCCTGGCTTCGACATCAACGGCCGGATGCAGCGATAACCGCGGGTACTGCCGCGGCTCGCCTTGGGTATTCTCGGCCAGCACCAGCCACGCGCCAGTCGGCAGCTCGATCGCCGGAAGCCGCGCTGCCCCATGCGCGCCCTGGTGACCGCGTGCGATCACGCCGCTCGCCGACTCGACGCGAATGCCGTTGGTCGATCCAGCGTCGGCGACCCACCAGCCGCCCTTATCGAACCAGATCTCGCAATGCCGGCGACTCGTATAAAGCCCGTTGACCACGATGTCGCAGTCCTCGCCCTTGCCCACGCCGTAGCGACGGCCGTGCGTGACGGACCTCAGCTCGACGCGGCGGACGCCGTCCGCGTCCTCGATCTCGATCGCGAACGCCTGCGCGACGATGGGTGTCTGCGTGCTTTGGGGTCGCGGCGCGCCTCGGTCGCTCGCAGGCAACGGCGTATCGAGCTGCGACCAGCGCCCGAGGAGCATCACTCGATACGGGCGCGCGACGCTCTGGGGCGAGCCGCGCCGCAGCTCGGCGAGCAGCTCGCCATAACGTTGCTCTTCCTCACTCGTGCCGTCGTCTTGCTGCGCGGCATTGAGCCCGGCGAACTGCGACAAGTCGATCGCGCTCGCGTTGCGCAAGCCGGCGATCACCTCCTTCGCAAGATAGTGCTTGATCTGCTCGGGTTTGAACTCGCCGATGAACCTGCGCAACAGATCGCGATGCTCGTTGCTTTCGTCGCACTCGACCTCGATGGACGCGAGCACATAGCGGTCGCGCTCGGCGATCGCGAGGTGCAGGCGAAGCTGGGTTGTCACGAAATGGTCGAGCTCCTCGCGAATCGCCCCGATCAACGCACTGTAAGGGCCGAGGTGCTCGGCATCGTCCGGCACTCCGCCACGCTGGTCCCCGACGGCGCGCATCCTCGGCTCACGCGGTTCGGATTGCGACGCGCCCGCGCCGTGAGCCGCCATCTCCGCGTGCGATCGCGGCTCGACGCGTGAACCCGGGTTGCCCATTCCGTTCACTTTCCTTAGCATCCAGCCCTTTAGCTTCATCATTGTGCTCCTTGCCCGATCCGCGTCGCTCTCGTGCGCTAGCTCCGGTACGCGATCACTAGTGTAGCGAGCGGCCCTTCGATGCCCAAGGGGCGCACCCGCGGTGGCGCCGGCAGCCCGTAACGGTCCGATATCCGCTCCAGAAATTGTCCCCACTCCGGCTGGATCGCATCGCCGGCATCGACGCGCCGCTTGAGCCCGGGTAGCGAGACTTCGATCAGCACGGCGATCGACGACACGTCGCCCACCTGGACGATGGCGCGACGCAGCGCGTCCTCCATGTCGGCGAGACACGTCGTGAACGGGCCATCGAAAGTCCACACCAGCGGTCCACCGATCGCCTCGACGGCGGCGTGCGCGGGACTCGACGGGCGCGGGTGCTTGCGCGAAGGTCTCACTTGGTCCCCTGAGCCACGACCGTATCATGCGCCAGAACGGCCGCGTGGCGCCCCGCAATCTGCATCGCGATCTCGGCCGCTGGATTGGGTCCGTGGTCGCCGGCGCCGTGAACGCGTCCGCTGTCGGCTAGCCAATTGCGCTCGGTCAGCACGCCGATCGCTTTGTTCCAGCGTGGATCGGCGGGATCCGTCTTGTACGCAGCGACGTACCACTTGTAAGGCCGAAGCGGTCCGCATGCGTCACGATCGCGTCGCGCTTTGGTGGCAACCGACGTGCAAAGTCGTGCAAGGTCGTCAAGCGAACGATTGTCGTTGGGGAACGTCGGTGTTCCGGTCTTGCCCGCGATCCAGTCCATCTGCGCGCATGTGCGTGCATCGAAGACCTGCTCGCACGCCAGTCGCGCCGTTCCCGCACGATGGCTGAATGAAAGGCCGCTGATGATCACCTCGGCCGCATCGCGCGCGATGCGATTAGGCTCCGCGTTGGCGAGGCTCCCGCGGACACCCTGCGCGTCGGCGGGGCCTGCGCCGCGCAAGGCCTGCACCAGGTGCGGCTTGCTTACCTGCGTCTGGCCGTTGGCGGCAGCGGCGAGCATCGCCATCATGCCCGCGGCGCCGAGAGCACTCGCCCTCGCGTGGCCCTGTCCCCAGCCCTCGGCCACGACGTCGACCACGACACCCCCGCGGCATTTCACCCAGTCGTCCTTGCTCAGTCGCTGCCCGTCGGGGCCGGCAGCGCATTGCCGGACCCTTGCGGCATCGAGCTGCGTCACCGGCCGCACTCGAAAGGGGGCCCCCAGTTTTCCTTCGACCGGTTCCGTCAGCAGTCTGCCGTAGGGAACGGCCAGCGCGGGCGACCGAGCGAAGCCGTCGTCACCGAGCGCATCCAAGGTGCGCCCGAACAGCAGGTCGCGCTTCCCGCACTCGTCACTCGGAGCGGCACAACCGCTGTTCCAACCGAACGCCGGCGCCATCGCCTGGATCTCCCACGGCCGATCGCACGGGGCAAAGCCCTTGTCGGCGCAGAACATGCGGTCGAGAAACCGTGCCGAGTCGGAACGCATCAGCTGTCCTCGCATGCTCTCCGTCGACGGTAGCGCCGTCGGCGCGCGGGCGAGCTCCGCGCGTTCCGCGAACAACCAGCGCGCCCCGACCGCCGGATCGGACAGGAACGCGGCGGCCATGATGGGCTTGATGGTCGAGCCCGGCATTGCGTCGTGAAAGACAGCCGGGTTCAACAGCGCGTCGGGCCGATATCGGATCGGGTAGGGAAGCCGCTTGTCGCAGCGGGCGGACCGCCCCGGGCCGTCGTATTCCTCGCGCGTGCACGGCGAGAGCGCCCCGGCGAGCGCTTCGATGCGCCCGCTTTCGACGTCGATGATCGCCACTGCGGCCATGCGAACCATCGCGTGCTCGAGCAGCCCATGCCCAACTGCCTGAGACCCGTCTTCCTTGCGGCGGATGTCGAGCGCGCGACAGACATCGTCGCGCCCGGTGTAGCACGCGGCCGTCTGCTGTGCCAACGCCTGTACCGACGGGTCGATCGTGAGGTCGATGGAGAAACCGACGTCGACCTGCGTGCCGCCTACCTCGATCCGGTTCCGGCCATGACGATAGCTCGCCAACGATCCCTGCGGTTCCATCGCTGCGGCGGTATAGGCGAGATACAACGATCCAGACGGGCGATGCAGCGTCTCCAGCGGCTGCAACATGGCGCCGAGCGATGGCGGTACCTTCCAGCGCTCGTCGCCGACGAGCATGTCGGGCGCCGGTTCGCCCGCGAGCCGAAGCGCGACCGAAGCATGTCCGTTGTCTGCGGCGATCCCGCGCATGTCGGCACGCTGGCACAGCCGGTCGTCGAGTCCGCGCACGCCGCCGAGGAAATAGGTCGGGCCGCCCTCAACATCCGCGTCCTTCGCGGACTTGCCAAAGTAGATGCACCCCGGGATGCCGGCCCAAGGGTTCAAACGCGCAACTTCACGCGCTGAGATTTCAACGAACTGCTCCGGGCGCCAGCGCGCGATCACGCGTTCCACTTCGGTGCCGCGCCAGGCGAGCGCCGCGAGCATCCGCCCATTCGAGCGCGCGAGCGTCGACACGGCAGCGGCGATATCCGCGCATTGCACCTTGAACCGGATTCCGGGGTATTCGGGCGCCTCGATCGGCGTCTGCAGCGCGGTCGTCACCGCCTCGAACCAGCGAGCGCCGTCCAAGCCCACCTTGTCGCTCACGCGGCGGTTGTCGCCGCTGCTGAAGGCGAGCAGTGCCTGGTCGATTTCGTCGAGCTGCGCGGCCATCCGAGTCGCCCCCGACGAACCATCATTGGAGGGGCGCGTCAGCAGTCGTCGCACGCGGCTTAGCACGCCGCCGCGGCCTTCCCACTCAGTGCGACACTGCGGAAAATGCGCGAGCAGGGTCTCTGCAGACGGCGGCCCGATTTTTACTCGGTCGCGCCGGATGATCGCGTACTCAAAGGTCTTCAGCGCCGCGACGTGCCGGACGCTCACGTGGCGATCGCTGCTCTGCGCGGGCTTCGCGCTGTCTGCCTCCCGCGCGGAAGCGACGATCAGCAGCACGCCAAGAAGCACGGGCACGAGACCCATGCTCGCCGCGACGGCGAGCTGCAGCAGCGTGAGTCGTCGACGTTTAGCCATGCGCGCCTTGGTGTTCTACATTGAGGTTGATGGCGAGCCCGAGCATCGCCATGTTCGCCACAAGCGATGTCATGCCGAAGCTCACGAACGGGAAGGTGACGCCGGTCAGCGGAATCACGGCGAGATTGCCTGCCACGGTCACTGCGAGCTGGCAAAGCGCAAGAACGACCCACGCGACGCTGAGCCAGCTCACGAACGCCTGGTGGTCGTTGCTCATGCGGCCGGCGATGCGGACGAGGCGCGGCTCGCCGCGCGTTGCGCGCGCATGGCTGCGAATGAGCGCGTGCAGCCAAACCGCGCAACCGATTGTCAGCGCCCAAGCCATCGTCCAGCCGAACTCGCCGACCATCGCAGTGAACGTGTAGTCGCTCTGGATTTGTGCCGGCACGCCGGCGCACGCGCCTGCCGCCCCGAAGCCGCACCACGGGACCGCCCCCGGCCCGAATCCCTCCGGCGGCGCGGCGCGCTGAAACCAAGTGACCAGGGCGAGCTGGTCGTTGGCCGATGCAAGTGGCGCCGCGAGATTCTCCAGCCGTGCTGCCGCGACATCGTCGAGCGAACCGAATCGAAATAGCCCGACAGTGGCCGCCAGGATCCACGCCACGAACAGCGCGACCGCCAGCGCGTAGGCCGAGCCAGTCGTGCCAAACCGCTGGTACAACCACATGGCCACCGACGCCGCGACAAAGGCACCCGCGGCGTAGGCCGCGATCAGCAGCGGTCCCATGTCGTGAGTGATCAGCATCGCACCGATCAGTACAATCACCACGAACAGCAACGGCCAGACGTACCGGAGGAGCGAGGCGAGGGAGCTTCCGCTACGGACGAGGCGTTCGGTGAACGGCGTGCCGCGCATGAAAAAGAACCAGGCTGCGCCCACGATGAGCCACAGGCGGCCGATTTCGGACGTGAGCTGGGGTGCGTTGGGTAACAGCGACCCGACGGCGCCTACCAGCGCCAGCATCAACACCAGAAACAGAGCCACGCCGCCGGCAGCGCCGAGGCGCCTGCCAACGCTGCTCGCGAGGCCGTCGAAAAGGGACAGCGTCCACGAAAGCGACCGTCCCAGCGGCTGGCGCACGAATGCAACAACGCTGAACGCCAGCATGCCAAACCACAGATGGCCTTGGTGGTAGAGCGCGAGATAACGGTTGCCCGGCTGTCCGTTCGCCGACAGATCGAGCAGGAGCAGCCACCCGATGCCAGTCGCGAAGACCAGGCCGGGATAACCGAAGACGGACGCGACGTCCTGCGATCCGGACGCGAGCATCTTGCGCAGCCACGGCGCGCCGACGAGCACCGCGATCGCCGCCCCCAGCAGCCAGAACACGAAGTCGGCGGGCATCGACAGCGGGTACGCCGATTCGCGACCCAGCACCAACGAATGTCCCGATGCGAGTGGCCATGGCACGCGCCCGATCCATGCTGCAGCGGCCCATGTCGCGAGCGCGAGCGCGACACCGACCGTCGCCATGCCCTGGCGGCGGCTCAGATTGAGCAGCAGCAGCCCCGCGAGCGCCCACGCCCCCCACTGCCAGCCCGCCGTTCGAAGCAATGCCCTCATCGCCTCGTTCTTGGCGGCCTTCACGGATGCGGTGCGTGCGTCGGCCATCAGCGCCGACGCGGCGGCGAGCACATCGGCCGTCTCGAGCCCGTCGCAGGCGTCCCGGTCGCGCACGATGGCTTCGGCAGACGACCCGAGATTTGCGCAGAGCTTGGGCAGGGCTGGGTCGGGCAGACTGCGGACGGTGACGATAGCTTCGGCGAACCGCCCCTGGCGGCCGGTTTCTTGCGCGGCAAGCACCGCGAACCGGGGAAGTAGCGCGCCGATCGCCACGAGAACCAGGATGCCCTCGATCAGCAACGGCCCCGCCGTGCTCCCTACCCGCGACAGACTACCAGCGATCGGTGTAGTGCTGAACGCCAAGGGCTGCCTCTCGTCTGCGAGGCGGCCCTCCCCGGCCGCCCACCCCTCCCAATGGCCGAATGAACATGGCGACCATCTAACTGCTATCGTACAGCGGTTACCGCTTTCCCGCCGTGATGATCAGCCATTGCACTGGCTTTATTTTCAAGTCACCAGGACACGCCCAGCGATTCCTCTCTCTTCGGGGTGGTCGCGTCCTTCTTCGGTCGCCTCACCGACTGCCAGGGAGGCCGCGGTCAACGAAGGATCGCCCCATCCCTGCCGATCACCGTCAATTCCACAAACCTTGACGCCGCGTGATTCGTCCGCGAGTAGTCGACACGAAATCCGCCGAAGCTCGCGTCGTGCATGGTCTCGAGCGCGGCGATCAATTTCTCGCGGGTCAGGTCGGGGCCCGCACGCCGCAGTCCGTCGACCAGGATGCGCGCCGCCAGATAGCTTTCCAGAGTGAGAAACGAATAGTCGCTCTTTCCGGTTTGCTCCTTCATCACCCTCTGATATTCCTTGACGATGGGGATGCCGATATTCCACGGGTATGGAACGACCTGCGAAACGCCGATGCCGCGGGCATCGTTGCCCAGCTCCTTGGCCAGCGCGGTGGCGCCCACGATCGACAGATTCATGTACTGCGGGTACAGCTGCGCTTTGCGCATGCCGCGGACGAACTCCGCGCTCGCCTTGTAGCTCGCATACATGACTACCGCCTGCGGCTGAATTCGCGCGATGGCGGCAACCGCGCTAACGACATCGCTGCTGTTGGGCTCGACGGACCCCAATGCGGAAATCGTCAGCTCGTATTTCTTGACCGCCTCCTCGGCCGCGGCTTTGCCTTCCTTGCCGTAGCCGTCGTTCTGATAGAAGACGCCGATCCGATTGAGCTTGAGCTCGCTCAGTTGCTTGAAGGTGGCATCGGTCTCGTCCGCGTAGCTTGCGCGAACGTGAAAGATGTAACGGTTGAACGGCTCGCGCAGCGACTGCGCGCCCGAAAACGTGGCGAAAAGCGGCACCTGCGCGGGGATGAAAATCTTGGCGGCGGCATTGGTGTGCGCGGTTCCGCGCAGACCGAAGAGCGCGAACACGCCGTCATTTTCGATCAGGGCCTTGACGTTGGCGACGGTCTTGTCGACTTCGTACGCGTCGTCCAGCGTCTTGAGCACGATGGCGCGGCCGTTGACGCCGCCCTGCTTGTTGACGTGATTGAAATACGCGACCGCGCCGGCCTGCATCTCCTGCCCGAGAGATCCGGTCGGTCCGCTCAGGCTCACTGATTGGCCGATCAGGATCGTCGTCGGCGTGACGCCGGTCTCTGCGCGCGCCGGCGACAACGCGACCAGCAGCAGCGACAGCGCGACGAGGCCGGTCCACGATCGACTATTCATCCGTGCTCCTTCTCGCGTGCATTGTCGTGGCTCGAACTCGCCGGCAGCTGACTGCCGCGGCTTGCACGCGTTCGGAGCGATTCTAGCCGAAGTCCGGATAACGCTTCCATGCCGACCGTGATTTATCGCGTAACAATCTGCTTCTAGACACGCCATCGAGCGTGTGGGCAAAGGCCTTCGTGGGCACACTGACACGCAGTTGCGCAAAGGGTCTCTTTGCCTTAGTGTCCCGCCTCAGCGCCGATTCCCCCGTGTCTCCCATTTTTTATACTCTTGGAGGTCTGGCCGCGTTGGTGCTCGCCTTTCGGTTTCCGCTGCCGGACCGAGCTTTCGGTTGACTGAGCAGCGCGCACGCGCCGTGCCGCTGCATTGAGATCAGATCCGCGACAGAGCGAGCATGTCCGCCCCCACCCTTCTCGCTGACCTCGTCGCCACCTCGCAAAGTGTCGGCGAGCACGCCGCCCGACGCACGAAGATCGCCCGCATGGCGAGCTTCTTGCGCACGCTGGCGCCCTCGGCAATCGACATCGGGGTTTCTTACCTTGCCGGCGTGACCCGGCAGGGACGAAGCGGCATCGGTTACGCCCTGATACGTGACGCGCGACCCGACACCAACGTCGATGTGCCCGCGCTGACCCTGACGGAGGTCGATGCAACGCTGGATCAGATCGCTCGAGCCGGCGGCCGCGGATCGATTGCCGAACGCGCCCGTCTGCTATCCGAGCTTTTCGCAAAGGCGACCGCAGGCGAGCAGGAATTTCTCGCGCGGCTCTTGCTCGGCGAGTTGCGCCAGGGTGCGCTCGAAGGCCTCATGATCGAGGCCGTTGCGGTTGCCGCCGACGTGCCCGCGGCCACCGTGCGCCGTGCGGCGATGGTCGCCGGCGGGATCGCGAGCGTGGCGTTGCCTGCACTGACGGAAGGCGCGGCCGGCTTGAGCCGCTTCGCCATCGCGCTCTTTCAACCGCTCGCACCGATGCTGGCGCAGCCGGCGGACGATATCACCGACGCCATGACGCGCATTCCCATCGCGGCGCTCGAGTGGAAGCTCGACGGCGCGCGCGTGCAAGTGCACAAAAACGGCGATGACGTGCGCATCTACACGCGCACCGGCAATGACGTCACGGCCGCCGCACCCGAGATCGTGTCCGCGGCCCGGAGTGCGCAAGCACAGGCATTGATTCTCGACGGCGAAGCTATCGCGCTCAAACCTAACGGCGCGCCCTACCCGTTTCAGGATACGATGCGCCGCTTCGGACGCGTGCTCGATATCGAGGCCATGCGCGCGGCCATGCCGCTGTCGGTATTTTTCTTCGACTGCCTGCGCCGCGACGAATCCGATCTCGTACCGATGCCCGCTTCTGCCCGCTTCGAGGCCTTGACCGCTGCGTTGTCCTCGGAGTTGTTGATTCCTCGCCTGGTGACGAGTGAGACCTCCGCCGCGCAGGCCTTCTACGACGATGCGCTCGAGCGGGGCCACGAGGGCGTGATGGTCAAGGCGCTCGACGCTGCTTATGAACCCGGCGCGCGGAGCGCGACGTGGCTGAAGGTCAAGCGCATCCACACGCTCGACCTCGTCGTCCTTGCCGCGGAATGGGGACATGGCCGCCGCAAGGGCTGGCTTTCGAATCTGCACCTCGGCGCGATCGACCTAGCGAGTGGAGAATTTGTCATGCTCGGCAAGACCTTCAAGGGCATGACCGACGCGATGCTCGCATGGCAAACCGAGGAGCTTCTGAAACGAGAGGTCACGCGCGACGACTGGACCGTCCGCGTGCGCCCCGAGCTTGTCGTCGAGGTCACCTTCAACGATCTGCAGGCCAGCCCCCGCTACCCGAGAGGGCTCGCGCTTCGCTTTGCGCGCGTCAAGGGATATCGGCCCGACAAAAAAGCGCAGGAGGCGGACACCATCGACACCGTGCGCGCCATCTACGCGAAACAGGACAGGTGATAGCCGGCCGCTGCGAATCATACCTAAGCAGCGAACTGAAGGGGATTGAGCGCTGCCGGAAGACGTAGTATTTTGACCTTCAATTCGTCGACGAGGTGATTCGATGATGGATCGGCGGGCGTTCATCGGGCGACATGGCTTCGCCGCGACACAGGATGTGCCGATCCCTTATCTGTCGCGGCTCCGCGAGTACTACCAAGCGCTGGGCTATGGCGCGCCGTACGAATGGGCGCACTACGCCGCCGTGCCATTCCATCCGCTGAAGCAGTCGCTGTCCGAATGCAGGATCGCACTCATCACGACGGCGGCTCCCTATCAACCAGGGAAAGGCGATCAGGGTCCGGGAGCACCGTACAACGCGAAGGCAAAGTTCTATACCGTGTATTCCGGCGATACGGCGAAAGACCACGACCTGCGCATCTCGCACATCGCCATCGACCGCAAGCATACGAGCGCCGAGGACCCCGCCGCCTACTTCCCCTTGACGGCGCTGCGTCAGAGTGCGGCCTCGGGCCGCATCGGCGCGGTGGCTGAGCGTTTCCATGGCGCCCCGACCAATCGCAGCCATCGCGTCACGCTCGAAGTCGATGGGCCGGAGATCGTCGCCCGCTGTACGGCTGACGGCGTCGATGCCGCGATCCTGGTTCCCAATTGCCCTGTCTGTCACCAGACCGTCAGCCTTGCCGCGCGACTGCTGGAGGAAAGCGGCATTTCCACTGTCGTCGTGGGCTGCGCCAAGGATATCGTCGAATATGTGGGTGTACCTCGCTTTCTGTTCTCCGATTTTCCCCTTGGCAACAGCGCGGGGCGGCCGAAGGACCGCGAGTCGCAGGTCTTCACCCTCGATCTGGCGCTCAGCGTTCTCGAATCCGCGGCGGCTCCGCGGACGACCGTGCAATCGCCGTTGAGATGGAGCGCCGATCCGGCCTGGAAGCTCGACTACTGCAACGTCGAACGTCTCACGCCTGAGGAGATCGTGCGCAGGCGTGCCGAGTTCGACAAAGCAAAGGCGCAGGCCAAGGGTGTGCGCGAGGAGGCGGGCAAAAGCCGCCCGGATGCCGCCCCTGCAACGCTAAAGGATATGCGCGGACGGATTCTTCTGTAGCTCGCGCTCGACCAGCTTCGAGAGGTCGCTTAACAACTGGAGCTGGCCCTCGTCAAGATTTCTTGCCCGGTGGTCGGCTACGCACAGCGTGCCTATCGGACTTCCGTCTCCCAGTGAGAGCGGCGCCCCCGCGTAGAATCGCACGCGCGGCTCGCCGATCACCAAGGGATTGTCGGCAAACCGGTCATCCGCAAGAGCATCGGGCACTTGCATCACCTCATTACCCAGGATGGCATGAGCACAGAAGGCCTTGTCGCGATCCGTTTCACTGGCGTCCACACCCCTGCGCGACTTGAACCACTGACGGTCTCTGTCGACCAGACTCACCAAGGCAATGGGAACATCGAACAGAGCCGCTGCGATGCGTGTATAGCGGTCGAATCGCTCCTCGGGCTCGGTGTCCAACACTCCACTCTGATGGAGAGCAAAGAGGCGCCGTTCTTCATCTGCCGGCAGGGCAGCGCTTTTCCAGCGGCAAGCTTCGCGCAGCACCCACGCGTGTATGCGCGTTCGGGCGTACTCCTCGGAAAAGGGCCAGATCAACCAGTCGGTGACGCCCGCTTCGGCCTCCGCTTGCTGCTCGGCCGGGCTTTCTTCGGTTCTCACCAGCACGATCGGCGCGTCTTTAGCGATTGCAGCAGGATCACCACGCAGCGAACGGCAAAGCTGGAGAGCGTCAAAATCCTTCAACCCGTGCTGCAGCAAAATGAGGGAAAATCGGTTCGAACGAATCATCGAGGGAATCGCGTTTGCGTCCTGCACGCGCACCAGCCGCAGACCGTCGGCGGTGACCGCGTCGCCAAGAATCTGACCTGCCAGCGGATCGGCAACCGCTAACAGCACACTATGATCCGACAGGGCCAGCGCTGGATCCACCCGTGCCGTGTCTTCTCGTGATTCGACCGAGGGCCCGACGGCCGAGCTCCGCTTGAGTTCGAGAACCTGTCCCTCGGCCGCTGCAAAGACTTCGGTGGCGCCGTGAGCCTGCGCGACGAGGTCCCTTGCGTCGGCTACGAGTCGATCGACTGCCTCATCGTTGCGCAAGGGGTCGTGGTGGAACAACGCGAGACGTCGTACGCCTGCCGAAACCGCGGCTTGCACGGCGTATTCGACAGTGCAATGACCCCATCCTCGCTTCGCAGGGAACTCCGAGGCCGTGTATTGCGCGTCGTGTATGACGAGGTCTGCATCGGCGAGGAATCGCGCGTGCCGTTCGTCCTGGCCTGTAAGGAGCGCAGGACTGCCGACGCGGGGCGACGCGTGCGGCTCATGATCCGTGGAATAGACGACGGTCACACCGTCGGCTTCCAGCCGATAACCGAGCGTCAGAGCCGGATGATTGAGGTACTGCGTGGTGACGCGGATATCGCCGACCTCCAGCGCCCCCTCGACCAGATCATGGTAGACCAGCGTGGCGTCCAAATCCTTGAGAGTGATCGGAAAATAGATCGACTGCATCTGCCCGGACAATGACTCGCGGAGAGAGGTGCCGACGCCGCGCGGACCATAGACGTGCCAAACATTGCCGGGTTTGAAGAGCGGCGCAAAAAATGGGAAGCCCTGGATGTGATCCCAATGGGTGTGGCCGATCAGCATGTGACCGTGAAGCGGTGAGATTCCGCCTGAGACCAACGCTTGGCCGAGGTCCTGGGCTCCGGTGCCGCAATCGAGCACAACGAGCGTTCCGCTGGACGATCGTATTTCGACGCACGATGTATTACCCCCATAGCGCAGGGTGCTCAGACCGGGCTTGGCGATTGAGCCCCGAGTCCCCCAAAAGCGAACTAGCATAGAGCGCGGTTTCCGTTTGGCTTGACGGGAAGCCACCAGTCTATACCAGTCGCCTGAGGGTGCACTACCTAGCCACCCATGAAATAGCGGCGGCGCTTTTCCTTGGGGCTGCCGATCTTGAAATGCGACGCCAGCCAATCGTCGGTCTTCTCCTTTAGATATCCGGCGTTCGGGTCCAGCTTGCCGGCGGCTTTCAGCTTCTCGATGATGTAGCGCGAGTAGAGATGATCGAAGATGCGCATGAATTCGCCGAAGTAAATGTCGCCGACGCGCGTGTTTCCCCGGATCACCAGCATATTCTCATCGTTATCCGTCTGCGACGGGCCGCTGAAATTGGCGGTTCCGGTTACGACCGTCGGGTCAGCACCGAGGGGGTCCACAAGAATGAACTTGTCGTGAATGTATCTGTTGTTATTGAATCCCGTCAGGACCTCGCCAAGAAAATGTTCGAGGTCGCCCGGTTCAAGTTTGGACCCGACGGCGACGACCGTGTTCCCACTCTGCGTAACCTGAGTCTCGACGCCGGCGTCGAGCGCCTTGTCAAACACCAGGTAGCGCAGCGCGTCGCTGGGCTTGCCCAGCGCAGCTTGAAACATCGGGTCGAAGTTGAACGCAAACGTCATGCACATGATGCGCTGCGCGGAGGCCATGCGATTGGCGTACCAGTTCAGCGTCGGCAGGGCAGGCTTTTCGTCCCGCGGGCTGTACAGCGTCAGGATGCGATCCGCGGGCGGTGGCGCATCGGGGCCGGGGGTGGGCTCGACGGCGAGATTCGCTTGTTTGAGCGTCGAGGGTTTCACATTCGGGTCGGCGAGCCGGGTCCAGAAATCCAGGTAGCGTTGGGCGATGTCCCGGTTCCAGACCGCGTGTCCCACGTTGGAGTGTCCGAAGATTCCGCCGGCAGAAATGTTGGTCGACCCGGTCCAGACCGCCACGGGAATGTTTTTGTGCACGAGCACCATGAACTTGTTATGGCGGATGCCGGCGCGGGACTTCTGCGGCTGGCAAATACCGCCGATACCGGTTGCGGCGATCATTGCCTCGTTGTCGGTCTTGT
Organism: Casimicrobiaceae bacterium; assembly: GCA_035568975.1. Lineage (GTDB taxonomy): Bacteria > Pseudomonadota > Gammaproteobacteria > Burkholderiales > Casimicrobiaceae > PALSA-1003. Next base: position 11,371 of record DATMNH010000290.1, on the reverse strand, counting down.
ATGACTGTGCCTCATAACGGATTTGAACGTCCGCGCCGGCCGCCGCGGCCTTTCCGAAGGCCTCTCCGATGGGCGGGTAGCGGAACTCGTAGAGCATCGCACGAAGCTTGAAGTCTGCCGCGTCGGGCCCCGCGGCTCGGGCGATGAACGCAATCAACGCCTCGAACAGGCCGCGCGACAGCCAGACCATCTGGGCAGACGCCGGCTTGGTCTGATCGGGTAGCGTTTTTCCGAACGTTCGCGCGTAGGCTTGCGAGCCGGCGACACCGCGGTTGAAATGAATATCGTGGCGTGTAGCGCCGGCAACCGTGTCACCGCCCTGCTCGTCTTCGGTCGTGATCTCGACGGTCGTCGAGGAAGCATCGTCGATGTCGATGAGATTCGGTTTGCCATAGAGGGGCACGACTCGATAACGGTAGGTGGTGCTCGGCTTGGCGATGTAATCGCCCCATTGGAACGACTGCACGGGGTGCTCGGAAGTGGGGACGGGTGAGCCTGGTGGCAGACCCTCGTCCTTGAACTTGAACCGCTTGATGCCCCGGAGCCAGAAGCGCTCGAAGACGGCGCCGGCGGCAAGCTCGGTACGCTCGATCGCAAACCCGAGAAGGTTAAGGCGCTTGGCCTCTTGCCCTGCCACAAAATCCCAGGCCAGCGTGACTACATGCAGCCCCGCGATAGCGCGGACTGCAAGGACCGCTCCCACATTGATATTGCGCATCGATCATCCTCCTGGCCGCGTACGTCGCGGCAACAAAGCCGTCAATCCCACCCTTTTTTGGCAACCTGTTTGGTATAAGCAGCGATGAACTTGGCCCAGGCATTCTTCTTCGCGAAGTCGAGGTTGGCGTACAGCGCGCAAACCTTGTGCTTCGGGAAGTAGATCGAGATCCCGTGTGAACGCGCTACCCGGCTGCCCTTTGCTGCGCTGGCCAATACCATTTTCGCGGCCGCTTGTTTGACGGCCGTGCACGCTTGGGTGACACCGGCATCGCCCAGCAACCGTTGCAGGCCGTCGCACAGATCGACCAAATCGACATAATCGTCGTAGGGAGCGGAGTACTCCTGCACCTTCGCGCGAACGGCGCTTAAGAGCGTTGCCCCGGACTGATTGCCGACGCGCTTCAGCAGCGATTCCCCGAGTTTCCCGACCGCGGCCGCCAGGCTGTCGCTTTGGCCCAGGTCGAGGGCCGCAAGCGTTACGCCGTCGCCAGCGCCATAGGACGCAGCGTATTGCGCGACGATCGCGCGCGCGAGCTCGTCCGGGGCCATGGCCGGCTTTTTCGCCAGTGCCTTGAGAACGCGGTCGTAGGGCCAGCCGTTGCCGGGCTCTTCTTCTTCCGAGCCCACCGCGTACCGGGCGGTCGCCATGATCTGATAATTCACTTCCAACATGGCCATCAGGCATGCGTCGAAACCGATAATGTCGAGGGGGCGTCCCAGAAGCTTCTTCATCTCGCCCAGCGCGCGCTTGAGCTCCATGTTGTCAAGAAAATCCTTGGCTTGATCGTCGAATGCGATGGCCCTGGATCTGACCATGGTATCGACAGTCGACGCGAAGAGCGCCCGGTGCGCCCGGCGAACGGCGGATCTCGCCTGAGCCATCGGTACAGGACGCGCCTTGCGTCGCGCCTGAGCCTTGGCGACACTCCCTTCGGCGTTCATGACGACACCCCTGCGTGCGATCGGCGGCGGATCCCCGCTGAAGTAGTCTCCGTGATTGGCGTAAAGATTGGAATCGTCCCAGCCTGCGCCATGGTTCCAGATGACGAGCAGATAATGGCGCGCCGGGTAGTTCTTCACACCCCATCTGAAGAAATCGCACAGGACCCTGGGATCGCCGGTGTCGGTTTCGCCGAGATCCTGGACCGCATCCTTGGGAAGCTCCGTGCCCTTGCGCAAGTAGAAACGCTTGGTCGTTCCGCGCGATCCGGCACGGTCGAATTGGGCGATCACGTTGACGGAGGCGCTGGAGCCGACTTTTTTCATCTCGCGCAGATCGGCGACACCTGCACCATCCAGATTGTTGTCGCCCGCGAGGTAAACCATGATCGTCCAGTCGGCTCCTGCGCCCGCGCCTCCTGCGTTCTTTCCTTTGTTGCTCTTCACTGCGGATTTTCTGTGTGCCATGTTCGCTCCTGCTTTGGTTGGGTCCGTTCGACGCCATCGCGCTCTCGCAGAATTCATCGGATGCCCTTCTTCCGGCTGCGCCGCGCCGGCGTTCCGGCCTTGCCGCGCGCACCCTTGTGCGCAGGCGCCCTCGCCGCCGGACTCCACGGCAGGTCCTCGGACAATAATTCTTTGGGGCCGACCAGCGCCGGTGTCTGGTGGTATTCGAGTCGATGGAGCTTCTCGGCTGCCAGCGCCGAGAGTTCGGCGTAGCTCAGATTGGTGCCGCCCTCCCGATTCGCGCGCAGCACTTGCGCCAGGCAGAAGGTATACGCGCCGTAGGAAGTCGCACCATGACGATACTCGTACGACAATTCGGTCTCCTGGCAGGCTTCCATGAGGATCGGCAGGTACGGCCCGAGGTGACCGAGTTCCTTGCGCGTGGCGTCGTACGCCGCTTTCGGGAGCGTGCGCAAAGTGGAGGCGCGCCCCAGGCGATGCGATGAGCCACCCTGGCCGAGGTAAGCCTTGCCGTCCCTGGAGTCCGCCAAACTCTTGTTCACGGCAGGAAAGCTGCGCGCTACCCACATCTGTTCCCGGGGGTTCCACCGCAAAGCGCGATGACGGATGTCGTCGGGCGGAGTCAGACCGCGGACGCGCGGGCCGCCGTCGCGCGTCAACCCGCCCGAATGACAGCAGTCGAAGACGGCAACAAAGTGAGACTCGTACGGAAGCTGCGAGTAGAACTCGCAAAACTGCTTGTCGGTTATGGCGTGAGCGGGGGACCAGTCGAAGTCGAAAGGCACCAGGCACTCGTCGACATGGTCCGGCTCGCCCTGCGGCCCGTATTCGGGAATTTGGGCGCCATGCCCCGAGTAGAAGAGCATGCGCTGGTCGCCATCGTGCACGTCGTCGAGCAACCAGTGCAGGCGGTCCAGGATTGCCTGCGTGGTCGCCCGATCGTTGAGCACCACTCTGATCTCGCCGGCGTTGAAGCCGCACTCCTGCAAGACCGAGCTCATCAAGAACGCGTCGTTGACGCATCCCTCGAGCTTGTTTCGCGGATCCGGATAGTCGTTGATGCCCACCAGCAATGCGCGCCGCGTCGGTGTGGCGACGACTCGAAGCAATCCTCGCGCAATCGAGGTGAATGACTTGGGCTGCGGCCCGCCGACGAGATCGCGCCATACCGTCGCCACGGCGTTGGCGTGACCGAGGTACCAAGTCGCGTCGTGATTGAGCAGATCGTTGGGGACGTCGAATTGGGTCGTGACTTGCTGGAAGTTGTTCGCGGTGAGATTGATCGGGTACGTCAGGACGTGATCTTCCGGGTTGAAAAGGTGGTACCACTCGCGTGCTTCCAGCGCCACGATCCGGCCCGCAAAGACGTCACGGACCGCGGGATTGCCAATTTGCGATCCCAGGCTGACGAAAACCTTGCCCTGGATCGCCGCCGGATTCCGGGCGAATGTGTCGTAGCTGATCAGCGAACCGAGACTGTGGGCGCAAACCACGTCGTAGCTCTTCTTCTTCATCTGCGCGAGAACGGCGTTGCGCGTATTCGCCCGCAGCTCATCCTCGGTCGACCACTGAGCCACCATGCCAGCGGTCCATTTGACCTTCTCGGGCACGTCGCCGAGCCCGCGCGTAGCTTCGACCGCATCGCCGACGCCATGGACGATGGCGCTGGCGAGGAGCTTGCCCATCGCGATGCCGTAGGTCGCGAGATTCAGCGGCGCGTGATCGAACAGTGCATCGTACTCGAGAAAATCGATGGTCGGCTGCACGTTCGGATCCCATGTCCGGACCGCTGCAGTGATCGCCGTTTGCCACGCGGCCCGGACATCGGGGTCGAGCTCCTGATGGCCAACGCCGTGCACGCAAAGTATGGTGAGTGAGCTTGCCATGGTGAATTTTCTCCCTGCGATCCGTGTGCCGCTGCGGCGGTGGCCGTGCTTCGGTCGGCCGGCTCAACATTTACATGTTGGTTGATTGGACGCCCGGATCGGTGGCGCGCACCATCGAATATTCGACACGCAACGGGGGCAATCTTCACACTACAAAAAAAGAAAGCGGCCCCGAAGGGCCGCTCTGAGTTACCCGATTGCGCTATTGCATTAACCGCGCGGCTCACCGTTACCATTGACCGTGATCGTCGGCCCCGGGGGCGCGCTCATTTGAACGCGATGTTCTACGCCACGGAAATTGTAAGTGACATCCCAGTAATCCGGCCGGCTGTTCGGAACGCTCGTGCAGCGCTGAACGTTCTGGCCGTAGCCATAGCTGCCTCCGCCCGTATTGGCACCGATAGCCGCTCCCGCAACGGCGCCGCCGGCAGTGGCAACGTCCCTGCCGCGTCCGCCGCCGACCTGGTGCCCAAGAACGCCACCGATAATCGCACCGGCGATCGCGCCTGGAACATTGGCGTCGCTGACATGTTCGCGCTCGATCCAGCAGCGCTGCTCAGGCGGACCGACCACTGCGTGCGCCCACGAGACGGGCGCCTGGTAAAGCCGTTCGTTCGGGCGTTGCCGATACTCGTAAACGGGCCCAGAGCTCGGTGGCGGCGCCTCGTTCTCGTACGCCACTCGCTCGACCGGCCGCACCGAGGAAATCCGGGCGTTCATGCCCATTCCGGCAAGCGACTCGTAACTTCCAGGCCGCAGCACCGTGCAGCGCCCTTCGAATCGCGCGTCCTCGCATACCTCCCAGCGTCCGCGGGCGACGATTGCGGACCGCGCACGGTCGTTGAAGCCGTAAGGCTCGAAATTCCAGATCGTCTTGTCGACCCTGAACGAGCGGCCGCGGAACCCCTCGCCTTCATAAAAGGTTACCTGTGCCGCCGCCTGGGTGGCGCAGCAAATCGCCGCCACACCCAAGAAAGTCTTCAATGTCAAGTGCATAGATACCTCCTGTTTGATCCGCTGAACGAGCTGAACGGAAACATATTAACGCGCATCGTCCGGTCGAGGTTGTCAGCGATTGACGGAAAATCCTGTAGGACAAATACTGATTACCGCGCAATGGCGCACGAACTCGGGACGAGAAGCGCCGCGTGGGGTCGCTTGACGCTGAAACCAGAACCGCGCGACAGCGGTGGCGCGGGTGACGCTATTGCGCCCGGAATTATTTGGCGCTTCGCAGCTTGCGGATCGTTTCGGCGTCTATCGTGCCGGTCGGGGGAAGCTTGTTGTCGCTCTGGAATTTCTTGAGCGCCTCTACCGTCCTCGGCCCGCTTACGCCATCGACGGCACCAAGCTTGTAACCCAGCTCGTTCAAGCGTTCCTGCATTTCAAAGATCGTCATGTTTTCGGCGCTGACCGCTGGCTCGGCTTGCGGCGTGCGAGGTTGCGCGGCTGGCGCCGTCTGGGGACGAGATGGTTGCGGCGGCGGCGTGGCTCCGGGTGCGCTGCTCGGGGTTTCTGGCGCACCCGCGCAACCGGCAAGGAGCAAGGCGCCGACAAGCAGCACTGATCCTGAATTGTGCAGATGTCTCATGATGGGCTCCCCTTTTGAAGTGGCGGTACGTGGCGGGGGCTGATTTTACACCGTCTGAGACCCTACTACTTCACAAGTTGATGTTCGATCCGTGGGTCGGGTATCAGCCACATGACGGCGACCGCGACATAGATGGCGCAGGCGACCCAGGGATTGACAAACGCGAGCACAATCGCCATCGCATACAGGACTACCGATGCGATACCCTTGTAATCCCTGCCCAATGCCCGCGCCAGCGTCGAATCCTTGCCATGCTGCGCGACCAGGATGCGAGCCAGAATGTAATACGCGACGCCGGACATGAGCAGCACCACGCCGTAGAGCGCGACGGGCACCGCGGCGAAGTGGTTTTCGCTCATCCAGCCGGTGACGAATGGCACCAGCGACAACCAGAACAGCAGATGCAGGTTGGCCCAAAGCACGCCGCCCGAGACATGCTGAACGGCGTGCAGCATGTGATGATGGTTGTTCCAATAAATCCCGACAAAGACATAGCTGAGCGCATAGCTCAGGAGCACCGGGATCGACGGCAGGAGTGCCGGCAACTCGATGCCGTGCGGCACTTTTAGCTCCAGCACCATGATGGTGATGATCACGGCGATCACGCCGTCACTGAATGCCTCCAGCCGTCCTTTGCCCATCGGTCCCCTCGCCTGAATACGGGTCAAGACGGAAATGTAACACCGCTGTTCAAGCGACGGTCTGGCGCGCATCCCGCACGATGTTGCATACTCCGCCGTTGACGCTAGCGCTGCCGTCCGCTGTGCAGTCCTGCCAAGCAGTGAACCGCTGCTGCTTTTACGTCTCGTCTCATACATATCGGCTGGTAATGGAGCGCACGCATGATCACGATCTATCATCTCGACACATCACGGTCCGAGCGCATCGTCTGGCTGATGGAGGAGCTCGGTCTCGAGTACAAGCTGGAGCTGTTTCAGCGAAACGACAACGGTTCGGCGCCGGATGCGCTGCGGGAGATTCACGCGCTCGGCAAGGCGCCGGTGATACGCGACGGCGACACGGTGTTGGCCGAGTCAGGCGCTATCGTCGACTATATCGTGCACCGCTATGCGGGCGATCGTCTCGCCGTGGCGCCGGCGGCTCAAGAATACGCGCGCTATATCTACTGGTTTCATTTCGCCGAAGGAAGCTTGATGTCGCTCCTGATACTGACACTGGTACTGGGCCGCGTCCCGGAAGCGAATGCAAGCCCGGTGCGGACCCGGGTGCTGGAGCGAACGAGACTGACCCTGGCCTTCATCGACTCGGAGCTCGCTCAAGCGACTTACTTTGCCGGCGCAGCATTCACCGCGGCGGACATCATGATGACTTTCCCTTTTACGACCATGCGGCATTTCCTGAACTACGACCTCGCGCCATACGCCAATATTCTCGCGTACCTGCAGCGCATCGAGTCACGCCCTGCCTACCAGAAAGCAATGGCGCTGGCCGGTCCGAAAGAAAAATAGGACCGGCAGAGCGCTCCGGAAATGGAAATCCGGTGCTAGAGATTTACGGTGCGCCCTGATTCCGATGACTCTCGCACCGCATCGAGCACCTGCTGACAGCGCAGCCCATCGGTGAAGTTGGGGGCGGGGGAGTTACCCTCCTCGACTCCTTTGGTGAAATCCCGGACCAGCAGCCGGAACGCCATCAATCGATGATCGCGGGGGTCGGCGAAAGGCGTGTACTGCGACGGCGTCTTGAGCTCAAGCAGTGGCGCACCGTCGCGGCTCGCGACGACGACTCCATTCTCCAGCGGGTTGGGGCCTGGATGTTCGGCGATCAGCGTGCCGCGGTCGCCCATTACCACGATCTTCGCCCCGCGCGGCGGCGTGACGGCGAAGGACGAAGTCATCGTGGCCATGCCGCCGCTCTTGAAAGTGACGCTGAACGAAAACGTATCATCGGTTTCGGCTTTGACGATTTTTCCCGTCGCGGCGTCGCCTACATCCGGGCGAAATGCGGCGAGCCAGGCGCTTACGGAAGCGATCTCGCCAAACCAGAATCGCAGGCCATCGATGTAATGCGACCCGAGCGCGCCGAGCAGGCCGCCGCCTTCGGATTTGTAGGCGTTCCAGGTAAGCGGGCGCGGCTCTCGTGAAACGTAGCGGTCGAGGAAGAGCTCGATGGTGCAGAGCTGAAACCTGCCGATGTAACCCTCGGCAAGAAGCTGCCTGATGTAGGCGCGCTGTGGCGTGTGGCGAAACTCGTGCGCGATCATCGCCGTTCGCCCGGACTTATCGGCGGCGCTGCGCATTTCCTCGGCTTGCTTCGCGTCGATGGCAAACGGCTTCTCGCAAAGCACGTGCTTGCCCGCGTCGAGCGCCGCGATGGAAAGCTGGTGGTGAGCGCCCGGAGGAGTGATGATCGCGATGGCGGCGAGATCATCCCGGCGAATGAGCTCCATCGGGTCGGTGTAGATGCTTGCGATGCCGGCCTCGTCCGCGGCTTTCTGCGCCTTTTCGCGCGTGCGGCTGCAGATGGCCGCGACATCCCAGCCTTCGGAGCGGAACGCCGGGACGTGAACTTGCGCGCCGAAGCCCACGCCGATGATACCGATGCTGTTCCTGGATGAGGTCACAATGCTCTCTCCTCGACGGGTGAATGAGCGATCGGACAAATACTACCGGAGACCCTACCGAAGACAAGTGGCCTCGGTATATGCTTCACATTCGTCGAGTAAGCCCGCGAGGAGAAAAACGATGTCCACCGAGGGATTCACCGTCAGCCACGCGCGCGACGCGTATTTCGAGCGCGGCCTGCGCTCGCTCTTCGAATACCGCGACCTCGGCATCGCAACGGCGACCAATGGGCAAGTCGTGGCCCACGTGATCCGCGCCGCGCCGGGCGCGCCGTTTGCGGGACAGGCGCACCTGCATCGCACGACGTTTCAGTTCGTGTACGTGCTCAGGGGTTGGATCGAATTCGACTACGAAGGCCACGGGCCGGTGCGTCTCGAGGCGGGAGCAAGCGTTTATCAGCCGCCTTCGATCCGGCACCGCGAGCTCGCGCACAGCGACGACCTGGAGATGCTCGAGATCGTCATGCCGGCTGATTTTTCGACCGAGGAGGTCGCGTCGGTGCTCCACGCCTCGGGCGATGCCGCAAAGAGCCGCTAACGGCGCCGAGATTCCATGACGAATCCCTGGCCGCCCCTTCCGTTCGAGGCATGGAAAGATACATGCGCGACGCTTCACCTGTGGACGCAGATCGTCGGCAAAATACGGCTGGTCCAGACGCCCTGGATCAATCACTCGTGGCACGTTCCGCTCTACCTCACTACGCGAGGGCTCACCACTTCCCCCATCCGGTATGACCTGCGCCTGTTTCAGATCGATTTCGACTTTATCGACCATCGGCTCCTGATCCAGACCGGCGACGGGGCGGTGAAAGCGATGGCGCTGCGGCCGCGCTCGGTCGCCGATTTCTATCAGAGCGTTTTTGCGAAGCTTGCCGAGCTCGATATCGACGTCAAGATCGACACCACGCCGAACGAGTTGGCCAATGCGATTCCATTCGAACGCGACCAGCAGCACCGCTCATACGACGCCGAGTACGCCAACCGATTCTGGCGCGCGCTGCTCCAGGCGGACCGTGTCATGAAGCAATTTCGGGCCCGCTTCAAGGGCAAGTGCAGCCCGGTGCATTTCTTCTGGGGCAGCTTCGACCTCGCCGTCACACGTTTTTCCGGCCGGCCCGCGCCCCCGCATGCCGGCGGCGTCCCGAATCTGCCGGACTGGGTCGTGCGCGAGGCTTATTCGCACGAGGTCAGCAGCTGCGGCTTCTGGCCAGGCAATGAGGCGCTGCCCGACCCGGCGTTCTACGCCTATGCCTATCCGGAGCCGGCAGGATTCGACAAGGCCGAGGTGCGTCCCTCGGCAGCGTTTTATCATCCAGAACTGCACGAATTCATTCTGCCCTACGACCAGGTGCGCGAAGCGCCGTCACCCGACGCCATGGTGCTCGAGTTCCTGCAAAGCAGCTATGAGGCCGCTGCCGATTTGGGCAGGTGGGATCGAGCGGCGCTCGAATGACCCGGCGGGGTCGATCGCCGATTCGCACCGGCGCGTGGTGATTCGCGCGGCCAAAGAAATGAGGCAGCGAGCGTTATTTTCCTGTCGCCAAAAAACGCGCGCTGCCCCGCATTCGAAGCTCGAGCCTCGCTATTTCTTCTTCGATGAGGATTTCCTGCTGGGCACCTTGGCTCCCGCACGGCGCGCTTCCGAGAGCCCGATGGCGATGGCCTGCTTGCGGCTCGTCACTTTCTTGCCGGACTTGCCGCTGCGCAATGTCCCCTTCTTTTTTTCCTCCATGACTTTTTTCACTATCTCCTGCGACTTCTTGCCGTATCTGGCCATGATTCGCTCCTGAACTCGTTTTATGAACTGCCATCGCAGACCAGGCTGCGTGGCCTCGCTTTAGAGGCCGCCGAAATACAAATGTTCCTGTAGGATCAAGGACGACGTACACTTTCCAGATCGTGCTCTGTCGATGTCGGTGACGCCAACAATGTACGCGCCGCGGCTCCTTCACCACATCGGCCTCTCGGCATGTCTGGTCGCATGCCTTGCGTCGTGCGCCAGCCGCCCGACGCCGAACATCGCGCCGACGCTCGCCATCGTCGGAGGCACCGTCGTTCATCCGCAGCGCGACGCCGCGCGGAGCGTCGTACCGAACAGCGTTATCGTGGTCAGCGACGGCCGCATCAGCGCCGTCGGGCCCGCCGACTCCGTGCCCATCCCCGCGGGTGCGAGCATCGTGGATGCTCGCGGCAAATGGATCGTGCCGGGTCTCATCGATGCGCACGTTCACTTCTTCCAATCGGGAAATCTCTACACCCGCCCGGATGCGGCGGACCTCCGGGCGGCAGTGCCGTACGCCAGCGAAGTTGCGCGAAACAAGGCGCGGCTGGCCGCCACCTTCAAGGTATACCTCGCCAGCGGAGTTACGAGCGTCGTCGACATCGGCGGCCCTTTCTGGAACTTCGATATGCGCGACGCGGCGCAGCGCTCCACCGCAGCGCCGCGAGTGAGCGTCGCCGGCCCCTTGATTTCGACCATCGACGATCCGCCGCTCGATCTCGGCGATCCGCCCATCATCAAGATCACCACGGCGGAGGAAGCGCGCGCGCTGGTCAGACGCGAGCTCGCTCGCCAACCGGACTACATCAAGGTCTGGTTCATCTACCGCCTCGACGCCGATCTCGGGGCGCAGGAAGTCATCGTCAAGGCGGCGGCGGACGAGGCGCACGCCGCTGGGATTCCGCTCGCGGTGCACGCGACCCAGCTGGTCGTTGCCAAGGCTGCGATGCGCGCAGGCGCTGACTACCTGGTGCATTCGGTCGACGATGCACCCGTCGACGACGAGTTCCTGCGACTCGCCGTCGCGCGGCGCATCGTCTACTGCCCGACACTGTTCGTCACCAGCGGCTACCGCTCGGCCCTGTCGAACACCTGGAAGCCGACGCCTGCGGAATTGCGCCTTGCCGACCCGCAGATCCTGGCAACCATGGGCGATTTGAGCCGCATCCCGCGCGAGCTCATCCCCGATCGTGTGGCGAGATTGATGGTCAATCCGCCGCCTTTCCAGCCTCCGGATTTTGCGATGAGCAATCTGCGCAAGGTCTGGGACGCCGACATTACGGTCGCGATGGGCACCGACGCGGGCAACATCGGCACCTTGCACGGTGCTTCGGTGTTCCGCGAGATGTCTCTGATGCAGCAAGCCGGATTGACGCCTCTGGAAGTCCTGCGCTCGGCAACGG
>DATMNH010000289.1:0-12668 GCA_035568975.1 Casimicrobiaceae bacterium | reverse complement strand
ATCGGTTTTGGAGCTTACGCGGTGGCGGGGTCGATGGCGGGTGCCGGCGATGCGCCGATCCTCTGGGCGCTGGTGGCCGCAATCGCTCCCTGTCTGGTCATGAACTTGCCGCCGGCCAAAATTTTCCTGGGCGATGTCGGAGCAGTTCCCCTCGGCTTCATCGCCGCGACGTTTGGCATCAGCGGCTGGTATCAGGGCACGTGGCCGGGCTGGTACCCGTTGCTCGTTTTCTTGCCGTTTATCGCCGACGCCAGCGTAACGTTGGTGCTACGACTGCTGCGCGGTGCCACAATCTGGGAAGCGCATCGGGAACACTTTTACCAGAAGCTTGTTCAGCTTGGATTCGGCCACCGCGGAACGCTTATGCTCTATGCGGCTTTAATGCTGGGTATAGCCATGTCGGCGCTGCTCGCGCTGGCGCGAGCACCTTCTTCGGGGCCTGCGCTGCTCGCTTTCTGGAGCGCGGTGATGGCGCTATTGTTCGGCGCCATTGAGCATTATTGGCGTACAAGGGACAAGGGATTTGATGCAAGTAAGTACTAACTGGCGGGCATGGCTCGCGTTCGGTCACGACGTGATCGCCGCAGCGCTCGCCTGGGTCGGCCTTTACTGGCTGCGATTCAATCTGGAGCTGCATGAGCCGCAGCTCTCCGACATGTTGCAGACGCTGGCCTGGGTGCTGCCCTTGCAGGCCGGTATTTTCCTGGCGTTCGGACTGTATCGGGGGCTGTGGCGTTTTGCCAGCCTGCCCGACCTTCAGCGCATTGTGCTTGCGGTCGGATTGGGCGCGGTCGCGGTTCCGGTCGTGCTGGTCATGCTCAGGCTGACCTCGGTGGTGCCGCGCAGCGTGTTGATTCTTTATCCGCCGGTGCTGATCGTGCTGATGGCCGGCAGCCGCTTCACCTACCGGGTGTGGAAGGAGCATCGACTGTACAGCCCGTTGGCGGCGCTCGGCGAGCCGGTGCTGATTCTGGGCGCGGGCGAAGCCGGCGCACACCTTGCCAAGGAGCTCACGCACAGCCGCAAATGGCGCATCGCCGGCCTGCTCGATGACAATCCGGCGAAGCAGGGCCGACTGCTAGGCAACATCAGCGTTCTTGGCCCGATTGCCGAACTGCCGCTGTGGACCAAGCGTTTCGGGGTCCGTACCGTAATCCTCGCCCTGCCGTCGGCGGCCCACGGCGTGCGCCGGCGCGTGGCCGAGCTGTGCGCCGCGGCCGGCGTCGAGGCATTGACCGTTCCCTCCTACGACGATTTGATCAGCGGCCGCTCGCAATTGACGACGATACGGCACGTCGAGCTGGACGACCTTCTCGGCCGCGATCCAGTCGTGCTCGACAGCGCGGGGCTCGGCGACTGGCTCGGCGGGCGCGTGGTGATGGTCACCGGCGCCGGCGGATCGATCGGGGCCGAGCTTTGCCGCCAGATCGCGCGCTTCAGGCCGGCGCGGCTGGTCCTGCTCGACCTGTCCGAATTCGGGCTTTATCAAATTCAGCAGGCCTTGCAGGACGATTTCCCCGGCTTGCCGCTGGCGACGCTGGTCGGCGATGTCAAGCACGTCGCGCTGATCGATCAAGTGCTCGCCGGCGAACGCCCGAGCGTCCTGTTTCACGCGGCCGCTTACAAGCATGTGCCGTTGATGGAGGAACGGAACGCGTGGCAAGCGGTGCGCAACAACGCGTGGGGCACGTGGGTACTCGCACACGCCGCGGTTGCGGCGCGCGTCGAGAAGTTCGTGCTGGTGTCGACTGACAAGGCGGTCAATCCGACCAACGTGATGGGAGCCTCGAAGCGCATGGCGGAAATGGTCTGCCAGAGCCTGCAAAACGGCACGACGCAGTTCGTCATCGTTCGCTTTGGCAACGTTTTCGGAAGCGCCGGTAGTGTCATTCCCCGCTTCCGGGAACAGATCGCGCGCGGCGGGCCGGTAACGGTGACGCATCCGTCGATCACGCGCTATTTCATGTCGCTTTCGGAAGCGACGCAGCTCCTGTTGCAGGCTGGGCTGATGGGAAAGGGCGGCGAGGTGTTGCTGCTCGATATGGGCGAGCCGGTAAGAATCGTCGATCTGGCCCGCGACATGATCCGTCTTTCAGGCGCCGATCCCGACCACATCCGCATCGCGTTCACTGGTTTGCGGCCCGGAGAAAAACTGTTCGAGGAGCCGCTTGCCACGGGAGAGGCGACGTTGCCGACACCGCATCCCAAGCTGCGCATCGCCCAGGCACGTCCGGGCAATCGCGATGCGGTCGATCAAATGGTCGCATGGCTGGAGCGTGATCGTGCCGCGGGAGAAGGCGAGGTTCGCATCTGGCTCAAGAACTGGATTCCGGAATACGCCCCGCCGGGCGCGACAACCGCGCCGATCGCAGTGACGCCGGCAGCGCCCGCGCCTGCGGTTTCCCTGCTTGCCCGCCGCAGCCGCTAAAGGTGCGCGCCCTAGGCGCTCGCGCCGAGGGTCGCTGGCCTTGCGCGATGCGGGGGAGCCGAAAGCAACTGCATGGCGGCGCGCGAGACGTCGTCGGTAGAGAGCGCCAGCATGCAACGCGCCTCCGGGCATTGACCGGATGCAGTTCCCTGGAATCGCTCGCAGCGCCGAATCCAGCTCACATCTCGCCTCATCGTGACGGTCTGATCCCGGCACGGAAAGTCCGGAATAGTGAGAGCCGTGAAAGGACTGTCGCGCCAGAAATCCCCTGCGCCGGAGAGCAAGGCGGAGCCTGGCCCAAACAGCGCGACCGTCGGCACCCCAACGAGGCGCCCGAGATGCGCAATTCCCGTGTCCGGAGCGATCAAGAGCTTTGCGCCTTTGAGAAGATGCCACATCTGCGGGAGCGATAGATTGCCGCCAAAGCGTGGAAATACCCGGGCGGCATCGATTGCGTCGAGGAGGTGCGCTTCGCCCGGCCCCGCGCTGAGCACGATGCGCAGATCCAGGGTTCCGAGCCGCCTCGCGAGCTCAGACCATCTGTCCGCCGGCCATCGCTTGAGCGCGCTGCTCGCGCCGGCGTGAATGACGCAGTATGGTTCAGCGGGCGCTTCGAATGCAGCCGCCGGTGGCGCAGGCCAGTCGGTGATGCGGTAGCGTGCCGGTGCCGGGCCGTCGATCAGACCGGCGACGAGATCGGCCCACGCCGTCGGCACATCGGGATAGCTTCGCAGCTCATCGGCCGGCCAGTCCTTGTAACGCGCATCGGCACCGGAGAAACCCACCACCCACCGAGCGCCAAGCGCGCGCGCTAGCCACGAATATCGATTATCGCCGGGGATGAGCGCAAGGTCGGACGGCGCTTCGGCACGCAGGCGCTTGAGCGAGTGCACGTCCCGTGGATCGTAGCTTAAAACGCGAACTCCATAAGGACGCGTCGCGTACAGTCCGCAGTAGGAAGGCGCACAGGTCATGACGATATCCGCGGTCGGCCAGCGCTCGCGGCATTTCGCCAACAGCGGCGTCAACATGATAGTGTCGCCGAGCAGAAGATCATGCGCGATCAGCACTCGCTCAAGTACTTGCGGTGCGCTTCGCTGCCGGCCGATTGCGCCGGCGACCATCTTACCTGCCGCGAGCGGCAGCACCAGCCATCGGGAAGGACCGCGACTACTCATATTGCGTAGTGCGAGCAAGGCTTGCGAGTTGCGCGAGCGATTCGTCCAGGATAACGAGCTGCAGAATTTGTTCGGCAAGGCGATTCTGACCGCTGCTCCACGAGGCGATGAGGCCATCGACGCTATGTCTGGACAATTGCCCCGACGTCGTATTCTGCAAGCGCTCGCCCAGGCCGCCCAGCCGCGGGGAGAGGTCCTCCTTCAACCAGCCTTCAATGGGTGGATTGAAGCCCCGCTTGTTTCGCGTCAAGGGATCGTCGCCGCCCAGCGGCTCCAGCACCTGCGCAAAAATTTTCTTCGCCGGGGTAGTGAAGCGCATTCCAGTCGGCAAGGCCAACACCGCAGCAAAGAAGTAATGATCAAGAAACGGCGCGCGCATCTCGAGTCCATGGGCCATCGTGCAGAGATCGGCCTTTCGCAGAATATAGTCGGGCAGATAATTGAGCCGATCGATCTCGAGCAGCGTTTCCAGCGTGACGGCGGAAGCGCCCGGCGGCATGCGCCAGTAATGAGGCTGCACGGCGTAATTAGGCTGCAGAAAGAGCCTTTCACCTGGCGTGAACCCGGAAAACCGCAACACGTAGGCTGAAGCCCAGTCGAGCCGCAATTCTTCGACGAGGCGCCGCAATACGTTGCCACCGATGCCGGCAGGTGATCGCGCGCGCGACCATCGCAGGCCATGCCGCCAGCCTGTGCGCATGTGTTTCGCGTAGCGTTTGTAGCCGGCAAAGAGCTCATCGCCGCCGTCGCCGCCGAGCACGACTTTCACATGTCGCGTGGCCTCTCGAGACAGATACCACGTGGGAAGGCTCGAGGGATCGGCAAATGGATCGTCGAGATCGGCGATGATTCGCTCGAAGTCGTCGACGATCCGGTGATTCATCGGGATTGCGCGATTCGAGAGGCCGAGCCTCCGGGCTGTTCGCTCGGCATCCGCGCTTTCGTCGAATGACGTGCCGCTGAACGCGGCGGTGAAGGTCTGCAATCCCTGAAAACCCATCGCCGCGAGCCGGCACGCGATGGCGCCTGAATCAACGCCGGACGACAGGAAAAGCCCTAACGGCCTGTCGGCGACAGTACGTACACGGATGGCGGTATCAAACGTCGGCAGCCAGGGTTCGGGTGAGGGTTCCGGGCGCCAATATTCGATGCGCGAAGCGTCGCCCGTGGCGAGATCGTAACGCAAGTAATGCGCGGGAGGCAGCCTTGCAATATCGGCGAATGCCGAGCGTGGCGCCGGAATCGTTCGATGAGCAAGATACGCGTCGAGACCGCTCGGCGAGAAACCACGAGCCCCTGAGGGCAGCCAGGGAAGCAGCCCACGTACCGTCGATGCGAATGCGAATCCATCCTTTCGATGCGCATACACGACCGGTTTGAGCCCGAGCCGGTCGCGGATCACGAAAATCACGCGGCGGCGAAGGTCACAGATCGCGATGGCGAACATGCCGCGGAGCCGTTGTAGAAAGTCAATTCCCCAATGCTCGTATGCATGCAGAATGAATTCGGTATCGGAACGAGTACGGAAATGAAAACCTTGGTTCCTCAGGACCGCGGCATCCGCGCTCCAGTCGTAGACTTCGCCGTTATAGGTGATCCAGATATCGCCGGCGTCATTCGCAATCGGTGGGTCGGCTTCCGGCCTGGGATCGATGATCGCCAACCGCGTGTTCAGCAAGGCATTCGGTGCAGGTAAGGATGCTGAGCGAAAATCAGCGTCCCAAGCCTGCACGCGCTCGGCATCGGGACCGCGTTGCCGCAAGGCGCTTAACATGTGCTCAACAGTCACCGCAGTCACGATTCGACTGCCAAAAAATCCCGCAATCCCGCACATGTCAGGCCGGATCCAGGACGTGTCGGAAGACCGATTCCATGCCATCGAGCATTCGATCGATGCCAAAAGACCCGATTGCACGAGCCCGACCGGCCAGTGAATAGCGCGCCCGCAATTCCGGATCGTCGCGCAAACGCGCGAGACCGGCGCCGAGGGCGCCCGCCGAACGTGGTTCGACCAGTATTCCCGTGACGGTATCGTCCACCGCTTCGCGGATCGCGCCAACCGGCGTTGAGACCACCGCGATAGCGCACGCCATTGCCTGCATGATCGCCTGCGGCACGCCTTCCTCTCCATAAGACGGCAGCGTAAAGAGATCGAACGACTGAAACCAAGGCACGACGTCGTGCTGCTGACCAACGAACCGCAGGTTGTCGCCCAACCCGAGTTGCGCGACTCGCCGATCAAGCTTCGCGCGATGCGGCCCGTCACCGACGACTACGATATTCCAGCCGGCCCACGCTTTTCGCTCCAGGGCGATCGCCTCGAACAAGTAGTCATGGCCCTTCCAATCACGCAGAGTGGCGACGATACCCAAAGTAGGCCTTTGCGGCAGACCGACCTTCGATCGCGCGACGACAGCGTCGCCCGGAACGAATTGCTGAAGATCAATGCCTGTGGGAACCGACGTCATTCGATCGAGCGGGACCGCATTGGTCTCGGCAATGCCGCGGCGTACGGCCTCACCCGCGGTTACGATGTGGGCGGCTGCCCGACAATAGAGCCACTGCGTCGCGGCGCTGTTGTTGATGTGCGTTGACACATGCCGGGTGCGGACGATGGGCGGCGCATTGGCCATCGAAGCACATGAAATGGCACCAAGCCAGCTGTCGGTGGAACTGTGCGTGTTGAGGACGTCGATCGCTCGCCTATGTCTCGACAGCCAGGCGCGCAGCACGCAGAGATCTGAAGGCAGTTTTCGACGTATGCCAAGGGGAACCGTCGGAACGCCATAACGCGCAGCAGCGCCATATATCGGAGTCTCCGGTGGCGTCAGGAGCGTGACTTTATGGCCGCGCTCCAGCATTCCGCGAGCTTCGGTGAGAATGCGGATTTCCTGGCCTCCCCAGCCAGCGGAATTCTCGGTGTGGACAATCGAGAGCGGCCGCACGCGACCAGGTCCTAAAGGGAGAAGGATGGTTCGTACCGTGCAAACCAGCGCTCGAGGATCAACAACACCCAGAGCCGCATGGCGTGGTTGTGAAGGTTCAGGGAATGTTCGCGCAGCAGGCGCTCTATCGCATCCGATCGAATCAATCCTCGGCGTTGCAACCCAGCGGGACCCAGCGCGTGTTCGAGATCGCCTTTCAGCTCGCGACCGAGCCATCGCTGCAACGGCATCATGAATCCCTGCTTCGGGCGATGCACGATATCGAGAGGGAGATGCCGCTCCGCGAGTCGCTTCAAGAGCAGCTTGCGTCCTTGACCGCGTACTTTCTCGGCGGGTTGCAACCGTGCGCACCATCCGAAAAAATCGTGATCCAGGTAAGGTACCCGTGCTTCCAGGGAATGCGCCATGGTCGATCGATCGACCTTGGCCAGCAAATCATCGGGCAGCCACAATCGAGCATCGATATTGAGCAGGTGATCGAGGTATGACGGTGAGTCACACTCGTTGTAGAACAGCTCCGCGCGATCGGTGATGCTGGCCGAGACAGAACGTCGAAAGTTTTCGGTAAAGTATTCGCGCCGGAGCAGCGTGTCAAAAATATTCGGGATCGTCGCGTATCGCCTGGAACGAGGCTCGGCTGCCGCTTTGAGGATTCGATCGCGCGCAAGCCGTGCAGGGAGCCGACGTATCAAGTAAGGCATAGGGGAGCCTCGCGCGCCGAGCACGCTGGTCAAGCGCTCTTCGCGGATGCGCTTGCCATAGTTGCTATAGCCGCCGAAAACCTCATCCGCTCCTTCACCGGTAAGAACGACCGTTACGGTTTTCCTGGCGTGTTGCGCAAGCAACATGGTAGGCAATGCCGCCTGGTCGCCGAACGGCTCGTCAAAAACATCGCCCCATTGATCGAGGGCCGGCAAGACTTCTTCGGGGCTCAGCATCAGGCAGTGATGGTTGCTGCCGATGTGACGCGCGACCCGCGCGGCCTCCTCATGCTCACTGCCGACGTCGTCACCCCTGAAACCCAGGGTGAATGTGTCGAGCGCACGGCCGGAGATCCGCGTCGCGAGCGCCGCGATCAAGCTGGAATCGATGCCGCCGCTGACGAAAACGCCGAGCGGGACATCGGCGACGAGCATCGACTCGATGGACGAAGACAATCTGGTGGAAAGCGCGTCGACTGCGGCCGTTCCCTGAAGCGCGTGCTTCGGCGCATAGGACGGGCGCCAAAACGCGCCGCTGGCCAACGTTGTGTTCTGGAACGACAGCCAATGTCCGGCGGGAAGCTTGCGGATTGCAGCATAAACGCTGTACGGCGCCGGAATGTACTGGCACTCGAGATAGAGTGCCACGGCGTCGAGGTCGACATCATGCGGCATTGCCGGAAAGCGCAACAGCGCCTTGATCTCCGAACCGAAGACGAATGATCCGGCGTGCCACGCGTAGTAAAGGGGCTTTACGCCGAGGTGATCGCGCGCCAGAAACAGCTCGGCACGCTTGCGATCCCATATCGCGAACGCGAACATGCCCGAGATCTTCTCGAGTAACTGGCGACCCCATTGACGCCAACCGTGAACCAGCACTTCGCCATCGCCGTTGGTCGCGAAAATATGGCCGGCATCCGCGAGCTCCCGCCGCAGCGCGCGATAGTTATAAATCTCGCCGTTGAAAATGACCGCGATGTCCCGATCAGGGGAGATCAGCGGCTGGTTGCTGCCTTCGACGTCGATAACCGAGAGTCGGCGATGACCGAGGCCGACCGCGCCGTCGCGATAATAACCGTCGGCGTCGGGGCCCCGGTGCGCGAGAGCCTGGGTCATGCTCGGCAAGGACTCCCATGCCCTCCGATCGGTGCTTACGTAGCCGGTGATGCCGCACATGATCGTATCGTTCCCGCCCGCTATGCGAGCGCCGTCGCCGCAGCAAACTGGAGGCGATGAAGGTTGGCGTAAATGCCGTCACGCGCGATCAGATCCGCATGTGTGCCATGTTCGACAATGCGCCCGGCATCGAGCACCACGATGCGGTCGACCCGTTCGATGGTGGACAGGCGGTGCGCAATGACGATGGTGGTGCGTCCCCGCATGAGCGCGTCCATCGCCGCCTGAACATGTCGTTCCGACTCGGAGTCGAGCGCCGACGTCGCCTCGTCGAGGATCAGGATCGGCGCGTTCTTCAGAATCGCACGCGCAATTGCAATGCGCTGCCGCTGACCGCCGGATAAGCGAATGCCGTTCTGGCCGACGAGAGTGTCGAAACCCTTCGGCAAGGCCTCAATGAAGTCCAGCGCATGCGCAGCGACGGCGGCACGCTCGACGGCATCGCGCGGCGCCTCGGACATTGCGCCGTACGCGATGTTCGCGGCGATGGTGTCGTTGAAAAGCGTCACGTCCTGGCTCACCAATGCAATGTGGCTGCGCAGGTTGGAGAGCGTCAGCTCGTCGATGCCCCGGCCGTCGAGCATGATTCGTCCCGCAGTCGGCTCGTAGAAGCGCGGGATCAGATTGACCAGCGATGTCTTGCCGCCGCCCGAAGGCCCGACCAGCCCGACGCTCTCGCCGGGAGCAATCACCAGGCTGACCTCGCGCAGTGCGTCCTTGTCCGAGCCGCCGTAGCGCAGCGACACGCGGTCGAAACTGAGCTCGCCGCGCACCTGAGCGAGGACGACGGTGCCGCGGTCCTCTTCCGGCTTCTCGTCGATCAATCCGAAAATGCTCTCCGCCGCGGCGAGGCCGCGCTGGATGTTGCCGTTGACCCCCGACAGCGACCGCAGACGGTCGAGAAGAGTCAGCAGTGCTATCACATAAGCCGTGAACCGCGCCGCGTCGAAGCCGCCGGCTTCGCTTTGCTTGAGCGCAATGTAGACGATGAACCCGACGACGCATGCGCCGACGAACTGCAACAGCGGCGAGCTGGCGGCGTCTGCCGACGATTGCTTGCTCATCGACTGCCGAAGCTTGTTCGCTCCGGCAACCGCGCGCTTGCGCTCGTAATCCTGCCCGCTGAAAATTTTCACAACCCGCTGCGCGCCCACGATTTCCTCCAGCACGTGGGTGATCGACCCGGTGCGCTGCTGCACGTCGCGTGCGACTCGACGCAAACGACGGCCGAAGTAGCGAATCACCAGGGCGACCGACGGCATGACCACGATCGAGATCAACGTGAGCTGCCAGTTGAGCCAGAAAAGGAGGCCCAGGCTGCCGGCGATGGTCAACCCGCTGCGAACCGCGGTCGTGATCGCCGACGAGGTGGCGGCGGCGAGCTGATAGGCATCGAAGGTGAACTTGGAAATCAGCCGCCCGGAGGCCTGCGCATCGTAGTACGGCGTCGGAAGCGAAAGCAGCCGGTCTATCATCTGACGTCGAAGGTCAAAGACGACCCGGTGGCCGGTCCATGCCATTCCGTATTCGGACATGAATGAGCCCAGTCCGCGAAGAAGGAAGACCGCGACAACCGCGAGTGGCAACTGGACCGTCATCGCCGGGTCCGGCGTCTGCAGCCGCTGGATGATGGGCATCACCATATAAGCCATGACCACGTCGCCGGCCGCAACGATGACCATGCCGAGGATCGCAAGTGCAAACGCCCACCAGTAAGGACGGACGTAGCGCAACAAGCGCCGGTAGAGAGTCAGACTGGGTGCCACAAGGACGATGGGGAACCGATTGGGGAACCGATTGTGAAACCGATTGGGCCGATGGATGCGCGCGAGTTGGTCCTCGCTGCCGGCGTGTGAACGAAGTGCCCGCAATTATAGCGCAGCGGGCTTCTCTTCCCCGTCTCTCACCGCGACCGCCGCGGCGATCAGATCGCGATACAGCAACACCAGCTGCAATGTCATGGACGCAGGTGTCAGCGGAAGCACCGCTTGCCGCGCCCGTGCACCCAATAAACGACGAGCCTCCGGATCGGTCAGCGTCATCATGTGCCGGGCCAGCGCATCGACGTCGCGCGAATCGCACACCAGCCCTGCGTCGTGTTCTGTGACCAGTTCGGCCGCCCCGGACTTGGTGCTGGTTACAACCGGCAGGCCGCAAGCCATCGCTTCCAGGGCTGCGTTCGGGCACGGATCGTACAGCGTCGGCAGAACGAAGGCGTCGGCCGCACCGTAGAGGGGCTTGGGATCGTCCAGCGCACCCAGCAGCGCCACCCGGCGCGCGATGCCGAGCTGCTGTGCGAGTCGCTTGTAACGTCGTCCGGATTTATCGCGGCCAACGACGAACAGATAAGTATCGCTGGGCAGCCGTGCCAGTGCCCGGATCGCGGTCGCCACTCCTTTTCGTGCATATCCCGAGCCGACGAGCAGGAAGACCGTTGCCGAATCCGACACGCCGAGCTTTTGCCGCACGGCGGCGCGATGTTGTTTGAGTTCGGGCGAGAAAACGTCGCTGTCGACGGCGTTATAGATTACCGGCAGCTTCTCGAGGCTCAAGCCGAAGCGCTCGTGAATCTCGTCGCGGACCATCTTTGAATTGCAGATGACCGCGCGCAGCCAGGGACTCGCGAACAGCCGGCGCTCGATGTCGAGCAGGTACCGATGGTAGAAGTTCGACTCGATCCCCCAGCGCCTGAATGTCGATGCGTCGCGCAGCCGCTCGTCGAGCCAGACCCGATGCACGCCGTCGCCGGCGCGATAGATGTCGCAGCAAAGCAGGCGCTCGTGCGACTGCACCAGCTCCGGCGCCTTTTTTGCGACGGCACCGCATACGGCGCGGGCGAAGCTCCAGTCGCGCCACAGACGGCCGATATAAAACGGGTTGCACAGCACCGGCTCGATAAGTTGGAGCCGGGTGTTGGGCCACTGTCGCGTATAGAGCGAAATAGCGACGCCGCGCTCGAGGAGCGCCTCCAATGCGTTCTCGACAAAGCGCTCGGCGCCGCCGTAAGGCGTATAGCGTTGCCGAATGATCGCGAGACGCAAAGGGTCAGGCCCGCAATGCCATGCCGCCCGTCGCGTCGATCAATTCCGCAAAAGCTGCACAAACGCGTTCGACGCGGAGGGTGGTGAGGCATTCGGATATCTTGCCTCCGCCACAGCCATCGATTCCGCACGGCCGGCAAGGATGGTCCATCGAGGTGATGATTCGATGCGGCACGGCCCAAGGACCCCACTCGAACTCTCCGCTGGGTCCAAACAGCGCGATCACCGGTGTTTGCATGGCCGCCGCGATGTGCATCGGTGCCGAATCGACGCCGACGAATATCCGCGCTTGGCCTATGACCGCGGCAAGCTCGCGCAGGCCGAGCTGGCCGGTCAAATCGACCAGGTTGGCGCGGGTGGAGAGCGCGGTTTGTGCAACGATCGCGTCGACCAGGCTGCGCTCGGAGGGATCCGGCGCGCCGGTGATGACGATCCTCCACCCGCCTTCCGACAGCCGATCGGCCAATTGCGCGTAGCGTTCCGCCGACCAGCACTTGAACAGCCAGCGCGATCCTGGATGAAGGTGGACGAAGCGCCGCGCCTCTACGCCGTGCTGCTCGAGCAACGTGCGAGCGCTCCGGGTTGCGGTGTCGCCGGGCACCAGCACCAGCGCCTTCTCGGCGGTTGTCGGCTGCACTCCGATGCGGCGCAAGCCGTCGAGATTGCATTCGACGAGGTGACGCGGTGTCGACCGCGGCAACCGGTAGTAATGGGTGAAGCTCGTCCGCCACAGCCAATGCGCGCGGTCGAGCTCGCGCGCGACGCTGTAGCGCGGCCGGAGCAGACGCGCGAGCCATATTCCGCGTGGATGTTCGGTCAGGTGAACCACGAGATCGTATCGCCGCGCGCGCAGAGCAGTGAGCAAACCGCGCTCCGCTCGCGCATGGGCGATGAATCCCCGGTGCTTGGCGTCGCGATCGATAACATGGATCCGTGCAATCGCCGGGTGGCCTTCGAGCATCGGTGCGGTTTCGCGATAGACCAGCGCATCGATCTCCGCCGCCGGAAGCGCGCGCTTGAGCACCGTGAACACCGGAGAGGTGAGCAAGACATCGCCGTGATGCCGGAGCTTGGTGACGAGCGCGCGACGGACGAGGCCAGCATCGATGGGGTCCGGCAACACCTTAAGCATCCGCCAAGATAACAAAATGCGTTATCCGATACAACGCGATTCCATGCCTCGCCAGTTAGGGCTTACT
>DATMNH010000288.1:0-3137 GCA_035568975.1 Casimicrobiaceae bacterium | reverse complement strand
CGCTGGACCATCGTGCCGCTGACCGAAGGTGCGGCGGCCAGCGTCGCTCCGGGCGTGCGCACCTGGAGCGAATATCGAGCAGCACTGGATACGCTCAACCGCGGCGCCGCCAACTGGCAGATGGTGCCCACCCATGAGCTCGCCGCGTGAGCTCCATCATCGCTAGAGACTGCACGACATGACCACGCCATCGGACGCCCAGCTTGCGACGATTGCCGGCGAGATCTTCATTCTGCGCGATCGCTCGACGACGCGGCTGCCGAAACCCGTCAACACCGGCCCCCAAGCATTCACCGACGCAATGAATCTTGTAGCGACCGATGCACGCTGGACGGCCGCGAGCATTGGCGTGATCGACTTCACCGCCTTTCCGACCCACCCTCCGAATGTCTGGCTGCACAACGCAGACGAGCCCTATCGGATCGGGAGCGCCGCCAAGATCGCGATGATGCTGGCTGCTATGCAGCTGCGCCTGGAGGTTCGACGAATCCTGAAACTCTCACCGCAGATCGTTTCGACGGCGGCGGAGTTCGACGCACTGTTCAGCAATCGAAGCCTGTGGAAAAAGGGCAAGCTCTCTGCGCAAGAGATAAAGGAGATCGGCGATAGCCCGCCTCTCATCTCGAAGATTTTCGACTTTACAAAGAGTCCCGTCGACTTCACAGGACCCGATCCAAATGCCCGGACGCCCGCCGATCAGACAGCGATTCTGAACAAGCTGAGCGGAGGTCATCTGACTTGGAAGACAAAACCTCCTCTCGCCTTTTCGGAACGCCTATGGCTTGCCGGCGCGGTATCCGACAACGTCGCCGCCACCGCCTGCGTCAGCGCAATCGGTGTACCTTACTTGAAGTCGGTGCAGCGCTCATACGGGCTCGCTGAGCATCCCAACGGTGGTATGCATCTCTTTTCGTCCGGTCTTCACGACAACATCCCAGGCAGCACCGATCCTCCCGCGCCCCCACCCCCGCGGCAGTTGGTCTACGTCGATCCGATCAAGGTCGACGATAAATGGTTAACAGGCGCGAACAGGGATAAATCCTGGGTGCCAGGGTCGGCGGCGGCGCTGACCGCGTACATGCTCGCCCTCGTCGGCGAGAGTTTCATCGTCGATCCCGCTGTGCTGGTCGCGGGGCAGGAGGGCTGTACGACCATTCGCAACAATCTGTCTGACGGAGGGGCGCTCGCTCTCCCGAGCTTCCTGGTCGACGGTCCGGATCGGGACACCGTCTCTGACGGCGTGTCCAGCATCACGACCATCACCACGCAGTTCAACAAGATCGGCATCCTCAGGCATAAGGATGGGGCGGAAAATCCTCTCCTGTGCGAGTTCGTCTATCTCGAGACCAAGGAGGTTCCGCCACCGGCAGCTCCGCATCGCAGCGTCATGAAATACGCGGTGATCGTGGTGGGGCTGGTCTCGTCCATGACGAGCGGGCCCAACACCGCGGAAAAGAGCGCGGCCCTTGGCATTGCCATCCACAACGCTCTCTTGAAACTGTGAGCGTGCTATGAGCGGCAACGGCGACGCGCTCCGCGGCGTCATCGACGAGATGGCACTGGTGCTCGCACCGCTGGTCGATGCTGCGCAGGCTCCCGAAACCTTCACACGACTGCTGGCTGATCTCGGCTGGACCGCCGCCTCGGTGCCGCAACCCCTGCTCGATCTGGCGCAGGCTGGATCAAGCCTCCTCGACGCGATCGGATCGGATCCCGACGAGATTTCCACCGGCCATCTGCTCGTCGCAATCGCCGGGATGGTCGATGCCATCGATGCCATCCGCACTCGACCGGACAATGCTTTCCCCAGTGGCATCGATGTCGCGTCGTTCAAACAGACGATCGGCCGCGACCTTCTCGATTACTGTGTCGTCGAATATCTGCTGGGCCGTCGCTTCCGGATCGGCCGCCTGTTGAAGCTTGCAGGAATCGTCCGGTTGATCGAGATGCCGCCGATCGGGCTTCGTCAGCCCTATCTGCGGCGGCAGGTGGAGTGGTCGAGGATAGGCACCCTGCTTACCGATCCGGCGAGCGGGTTTCGCGAAGCCTACGCCTGGAGCTCGGCCACGCCGCAGCTTCCAAACGTTCTGGTCGATGTCGGCAGCGTGCTCGAGGGGTATGGTTGGGAATTTGCGTACTTCCGGTTGAACCCGGAGCAGCTTGCGTTCGCCAACCGCGGTGCGTTGCAGCCGCTGGCCGGTGAGTTCGGCATCGTGCTGGATCTCGGCGAGGCGCTGGGCGTGCCGCCCGAAGACGAGGCCGGCGTCAGGTTGGTCGTACGACCGCCTACTGCCGACCGCGGTCCGGCCCTCGCTTTTCTTCCCTTTGCGCGTCTGAGCGCATCGACCGGCGTTGCCAGCGGTGACGTCGTCTCTCTATCGCTGCGCGCCGATGCGGATCTCGCGCAGGGCGTCGCTTTGACGTTGGCGCCGGGACAGGACCCGCAGATCGAAGCCGGTTTCCTGGGCGGACACGCGCCGACGACGCCGACCGATGTCCAGTTGCAGTTGACGATTCCGCCCGCGCCCGATCAACCGGAGCGCGTGCTCATCGGGACGCTCGACAGCAGTCACGTCTCGGTGCATACGTTCGTAGCGTCGGTGGGTGCGAAGCTGTCGGGCACGATGGTCGATGCCTTCGCAGACTTGAAGCTCGACCAGCTTCGAGTCGTCGTCAAGCCTTCGGCGGATGACGGCGATTCCTTCGTCGGCAGTTTGATGGGAAGCGGCGTGTCGGCGGACTTGTCGCTCGGCATTCATCTCTCGAGTCAGACCGGATTTCATCTGACCGGATCGGCGGGCCTCGAGACAAGCGTCCCGGTGACGGTTCAATTCGGTCCGGTCGCGCTTCAGGCGATTTCGTTTGCGTTGCGACCGAATGCGCAGGGCGTCGATCTCGAGGTCGGCGTCACGATTCGCGGCAGTATCGGCCCGGTCACCGCGATCGCCGATGGCGTGGGGTTCAAGCTCGCGACGCGGTTCCCGGATCCGCCCACTGGCAATCTCGGACCGATCGATGTTGGTTTGGGGTTCAAGCCGCCGTCGGGGATTGGTTTGGCGGTGGAGGCGGGCGGGGTGGTCAGTGGTGGTGGTTTCCTGTTTCACGATCCGGTGCAGCCGGTGTATGGCGGGGTGTTG
>DATMNH010000287.1:0-11636 GCA_035568975.1 Casimicrobiaceae bacterium | reverse complement strand
CCAGGCGCCCAGTACGGTATGGACACCCCGGATCCTCAAAGACGGTTCGGATTCGGTCGGCGCCCTCGGTGCGTTGAATCGCGTGTTCGTCAACGTCGGCCTGTTCAGCGAAGAATGGCTGGAGCACTTCAGACCGTTCGTCGGTGGGACGAAGTTCACGCCTTTCGAAATCGCGGTCGCGAACAAGAACTCGAGCTACTGGAAGGCGACCGAGGCGCAGACCCCCGATGTGGCGCTGTTTTTTCTCGCCACGGCCCGACCCGATTACTTGAAGGATGCGCCCGGCGGCCGTGGATACCTTTCAAGCGACAAGGGCGCGCTCGATCGCGGAAAGGTCGTGTTCGCCGAGCGCTGCGCACGATGTCACTCGAGCAAGCTGCCCGAGGAAGCTTTCCGTTTCTTTCAGGAGCAGTCGTGCGCCGGCGGCAATTACCTCAAATGCTGGAACGATTACTGGACCTACACCAAGAGCGACGGGTTCAAGAAGTCGATGACCAGCATTGCGTTGGCCGATGATTTTGCGTCCGACAACTATTTCTCGACCGATTTGCGCGTGCCGGTGACCTTGCTGGAGACCAACGCCTGCTCGTCGCTTGCGACCAATGCGCTTGCCGGCGACATCTGGGACAACTTCTCGTCGCATTCCTACAAGAGCCTGCCCTCGGTGGGGAAAATAACCGTCCATCATCCGATTACCGGCGCACCCCGCAGCTACGACATGCCCGCGGGTGGACGTGGATACATTCGCCCGGCGTCGCTCATCAGTCTCTGGTCGTCGGCACCCTTTCTCCTGAACAACTCATTGGGAGACTTTTACTGGTCCGGGTCCGTTGCAGACCGCATGAAGTCCTTCAACAGCGGCATCGAGCAGTTGCTCTGGCCCGAAAGGCGCAAAGGCGATCGAAAGTACATGACGGCCTCCGGCAAAGAGGTGCCCGGCACCATCGATGTAACGTCTGCCACTACTTATCTGCGCGTTCCGAAGGGGTATTTGCCGGATTTCCTGGAGCAGCTTGTCGGCCCCTTGAGCTACGCCCAACCGTGGCTTTTCAGCGAAGGCGGGATCGAGATCGGTCCGATTCCCAAAGGCACGCCCGTCAATTTGCTGTCCAACATCGATCTCGAGCAAAGGGGCAAAGCGCTTCGCTTTCTGGTCGACGCCAAGCGCGATCTCAAGTCGCTTCCTCCCGGCGCGAGCGACGAGGACGCGCGAAAGGTTTTCGCGAACCTGGTCGAACCGCTGCTCGAGGTCAGCAAGTGCCCGGACTACGTCGTCAATCGTGGGCATTACTTCGGTACCGACTTCTTTAGCGAGGAGCCTGGTTTGAGCGACCAGGACAAACGTGCCCTGATCGAATTTCTCAAGACCTTGTGAGGCGCACCTCGGCCGCCATGTCCAGGCGCCGTTTCATTCAGGCGTGTGGCGCCTTCGTCTCGGCAATAAGCGCGCTCGTAAGCGGGTGTGCGTCGATCCTCAGGCCGTCCGGCTCGACGGAGGCCGCTCAGCCGCTTAATTGCGCTGCGCCCGGCGATGGCGATGCATTCGATTATGTCATCGTGGGCTCCGGTGCCGGCGGCGGCCCCCTGGCCGCCAATCTGGCGCTCGCGGGCTTCAGGGTGTTGCTGCTCGAGGCCGGCGGCGACGAGGAGACCTATGACTATCAGGTCCCCGCGTTTCATGCGCGCGCTTCGGAAGACGAGCGCTTTGCCTGGAACTTCTTTGTGCGCCACTACGCGGACGATGCGCAGCAGAAGCGCGACGAGAAATTTCAAATCGCACGGAACGGCGTGCTCTATCCGCGCTGCGCGACGCTGGGCGGATGCACCGCTCACAGCGCGATGATCGTGATCTATCCGCACAACAGCGACTGGGATCATATCGCGAAGGTCACCGGCGATCCGTCGTGGGCCAGTGACAATATGCGGGGCTATTTCGAGCGGCTCGAGCACTGCGAATATGTCTCCCCCGCAGTGACCGAGAGCCGCCATGGTTTCCGGGGTTGGCTTGCGACCAATGTCGCCGATCCGATATTGATGGTGCGCGATGAATTCCTGAAGACGCTGGTCGTGGCCGCGCTGCGGGAGTCGTTTGCGGCGCTGGGCAGACCCTTCACTCGCGTCCTCGAGCGGCTCGAGACCGATTTCGATCCCAACGATTGGCGCTTGGTCCGGCAAAGCGGGGAAGGGATTTGTATGACGCCTCTTTCCACACATCAAGGCCGGCGCGTCGGAAGTCGCGAGTACATTCGCCGCGTACAGCACGCCTGCCCGATGCAACTTGTGGTGCGCACGCATGCGCTGGCAACCCGAGTGATGTTCGACGAGCACCATCGTGCCACCGGCGTGGAATATCTTGCCGGCGAACGCTTGTATCGCGCAGACCCTCGGCACCTGTCGGACAGCCCTGCGCAGAGACTCACCGCAACGGCCACGCGAGAAGTCATCCTTTGCGCGGGCGCGTTCAATACGCCGCAGCTACTCAAGCTGTCCGGTATCGGCCCGCGACAGGAGCTGGAGCGACACGGAATAGCCGTCAAGGTCGAGCTGCCGGGCGTGGGCGAAAACCTGCAGGATCGCTACGAGGTCTGTGTCGTATCCAAAATGAAGGGCGGCTTCTCGCTCATGAAGGGGATGAAGCTGCGTCCCCCGTTGCCGGGTGAGGCGCCCGATCCGCAGTTCGAAGAATGGTTGCAGGGCGGAGGGCCCTACACGACCAACGGCGCCGTCATTTCGATGATGAAGCGATCATTCCCGAACCAGTCCGAACCGGACCTGTTCATTTTTGGCCTTCTCGGATCCTTCAAGGGCTACTTCCCGGGTTATTCAGCCGCCATTGCACGGGAAGACGATTTCTTCAGCTGGGCCATCCTGAAAGCACATACCAACAATGCCGCGGGCCGCGTGACGCTGCGCTCCGCCGATCCACAGGACGTTCCGGAAATCAACTTTCATTATTTCGATGAGGGCTCGGGCGCGGTCGACGATCTCGCATCGGTAGCGGAGGGCGTGGAAACCGTACGCCGCATCACCGCGCGCTGCCAGGGCGTCATCGCCGAGGAGATTCTCCCGGGAGCGGATATTCGCAGTGTGGAGCAGGTTGGCCAGTTCATCAAGGACAATGCCTGGGGCCACCACGCGTCGTGCACGTGCAAGATGGGCCCCGCAAGCGACCCCAGCGCAGTGATAGATAGCCGCTTCCGGGTCCATGGCACGCGCAGCCTGAGGGTAGTGGATGCCTCGGTGTTTCCGAAGATTCCGGGGTTTTTTATTGCATCGGCGGTGTACATGGTGAGCGAAAAGGCAAGCGACGTGATCATCGAAGATGCAAAAGCCGCGGTCGGAAGTGAACACCACGATGAGGTAGCAAGGACTGCGTGATCGGTGACGCCGCGCGCTCGCATACCGACGATTCCGTTAAGTCCAGACGCGTCCCCAAATCGACGCAGCGCTTCCGCGCAAGGTGGTGATCGCGCATGCCAAGATACTGCGGATTCTCAATCTATTCGCGTTGTTCATTGTTCCTCTCCCGTGTTCGCAGCACGATCGGCAAATGCCCGTAAAAGCAGCGGCCGTCGTTCCCTGTAGCAGGCCGCCGTCGCTGATCTGTGCCGTGGTGACGCCGCTACCCTGGTCCTGACCAACGCCGGTGGCATCGATTTTCTGGCACGACGGGCCGGCCTGTGCGCTGCTGACCATCAGCAGCACGAGTGTCATAACTGAAACCAGGAACGCCGCCGCGTCTTTCATCGTTTTCATATCGTTTCCCCGCGCTGAGCCTAGAATGAAGTCGCCGCAATCATGGCAAATGCCGCGACGGACGCGCCTACGGATTACCTACGGATTGCAGATTTTGTTCCGGCCTTGGATGCCTTTTGGCGGTCACGGACGCGACTCGCAACCCTTGAGCGTTTGGTTGTGAGTCGCGGCGTTTCAGAGGAATCGATGGCCGCCTGCGGGCCAACGGCAGCCATACCGCGAAGTCGCTGAGAGCGGTAGTTCGATGGTGCTAACGATCTAGTCCGGACACTGGCGCCCTTGTGCGGACCGGCGGTGACGACCGTGCGTCGCCGACGATCGGCCCCGATGGACGCGCGAACGACGCCGCCCTCGAATACCCTCCGCCGTCGAGCAACGAATTCGCACGGACGGGAAGCGGTAGCGCACGCGCCGTCGATGCGCCTGGACTCGCTCGAAAGGAGTCAGCACCTGTCGCCGGTTCCCGGATGACGATATCCCGGCGGCGTCATTCTTGGTGCGGCGAGAAGATCTTCTTTCGGTCGGTCCTTCACGCTCTGCGCGCGCCTGGTTGCGGCGCGGCACTTCGCACGACGGCGAAGCCCCTCGACATCGCAGCGAGGGTCGGCGCACCGCGTCAAGCAAGCGCCGTAACATGACAGGCTCCCAGCATGTCGTGCACACGTTGCGGAGTGCCAACATCGCAGCGAGGGTCGGCGCACCGCGTCAAGCAAGCGCCGTAACATGACAGGCTGCCAGCATGTCGTGAACACGTTGCGGAGTGACAACATCGCAGCAGGCGACGCGGGAATATTCGTTCGTCATATCCACAGAAATGACGCTGTCATTTGCCGCGCGTACTGCGTTGCATAGGTGAATGCGGTCGCTGGATGGAGCGCGAAGATTGCGCGCGCAGATCGCTCCCAACATTTTGCAACCAATCAACAAAAGCGGCGGCTGCGGATTGGCACCAAGCTTGCATCGGGATGGCCCTACACGGAATCACAGGACGAGGCCAAGACCATGACGACTACAAACTCACGCAGTATTCATCCGCACCAGCGGGTTTCCGCGATGAATCTGGCGCCGCCAAACCAAACGCGGCGACCGGTCGGCGTGCGGCGCTGGGCGGCGTGCATCGCCAGGATCCTGCTGCCCGCCGGACTATTCGCGATCTCCCTGTTCGGTGTAGTCGACAATCCGGCGCACGCTGCTGCGCCGGCGCAGCCGAACCCGCACAGCAAGCTAGCGCGCGACCTGCAAGCCGGCATCGACGCGGGCAACACGCAGCAGGTCAACTGGGCACGCGACGTCAAGGGCGCGCGCTACCTGCAAGTGATCGTCGTCAGCAACTCCGCCGACCCGGAGATGACCGATCTGCGCTCGTTCGTGCTCCACACCGGCGGTTCCGTGCTCGCGAAGCATTCGGGCATTCACGCGCTGACGGTGCTGATGAAAGCGGGCACCGTCAACGCGATGGCGCAGCGCAAGGACGTGGTCAGCGTGTCGCCGAACCGCGACGTCCGCCAGACGGCCAGCACGCTCGAATCGATCACCGGTGCGTTGACGAGCAACGTGCGCACCAACAGCACCAAGACCGGCTACAGCGGAGTGGATGGGACCGGCGTCGGCATCGCGGTCCTGGATTCGGGAGTGATGAAGGCGCACGACGCCTTTCTGGACGGCAGCGGGGTTACGCGGGTTGCGCGCAACGTCGACATGTTCAACAGCGCCGCAGCCAACTGGACGATCGGCGTCGACATCACGGGATCGTTGATGCCAGGCAGCTTGGCGCTGAGCACCTACGAGGCGCAGATTGTCGCCGACAACGATGCGACGCAGGACCCGTTCGGCCACGGTACGCACGTGGCCGCGACCGCCGCCGGCTACGCCAAGTTCTATGCTTCCAGCACGCCCGATACCACCGGCATCGCACCGAACGCGAAAATCTACGACGTGAGGGTGCTCGACGATAACGGCTATGGCACCGTCAGCGATGCCATCGAAGGCATCGAGTGGGTCATCTATCACGCCAAGGAATACAACATCCGGGTGCTGAATACCAGCCTGGCCGCCGATTCGACCGAGAGCTGGCAAACGGATCCGCTGTGCATGGCCGCGCGCAGTGCCACTGCCGCCGGCATCACGGTAGTGGCCGCGGCCGGCAACTTCGGTCAGTCGACCGCCGGCCAGGAGCTCTATGGCACGGTCGGCGCCCCGGGCATCGACCCGTCGGTGATCACAGTGGGTGCGGTCAACTATCACAACACCGTTGCCCGCGACGACGACACCGTCGCCAACTTCAGCTCGCGCGGACCGACGCGCGGCGTATGGTTCGACGACGCCGGCACGGCGCACCCCGACAACCTGCTGAAGCCCGATCTGGTGGCGCCGGGCAACAGGATTGTCAGCGCTGCGGCCACCACTGCGAATAGTGGAGCTCCGACCTGGAACTGGCTGGCCGCCACCTACTACAACAATCTGGTCGCGCCGGTGGGCATCAC
This sequence comes from Casimicrobiaceae bacterium, assembly GCA_035568975.1. Classification (GTDB taxonomy): domain Bacteria; phylum Pseudomonadota; class Gammaproteobacteria; order Burkholderiales; family Casimicrobiaceae; genus PALSA-1003. The sequence continues at coordinate 5,397 of DATMNH010000287.1, read as the reverse complement.
GGAGATCTATCCCGAAACGCAGATGCAGATGAGCGGGACCTCGATCGCCGCCCCGGTGGTGACCGGCGCCGTGGCGCTGATGCTGCAGGCCAACCCGGGGCTCACGCCGCCGTTGATCAAGGCGATCCTACAATACACGGCGCAGCCGCTGTCGAACTACAATCTGCCGCAGCAGGGCGCGGGGATGCTCAACATCGACGGTGCGATCGTGTTGGCCAGCGTGCTCAAGACCAATATCGCCGCCCAGATCGATTCGAACAGCCTCAACGCCGGCAACAGTATGCTGGCGACCAACAAGTGGATGCCGGCTCAGTCGTCGACGATTAACGGCCAGACCTTCAACTGGTCGCGTATCGCCTTCGTCGGTGGCAACCAAGTGGTCAGCGGCAGCAAGCTGTTCACACAGTATCAGCCGATCTGGGACCCGCGCATCACGTGGGTCGGCAACGTGGTGCGCAAACGCGTCGCCGTGTACTGGTCGGGCGCCGGTATCGCCTCCAACACCTACGTGCAGTACTTCACCGACGACGCGGTCGCCGACCAGACGCTCATCACGTCGGGCGTGGTGACGGGAAATTCGCTCGCCGGCAGCAGCTCCCTGACGAACAAGACCGGTATCTTCATCCCGTCCAAGACGCTGTCCAATCAGCTGATCGGCGGCAGTGGCTGGCTATCAACTCGAGGCATCGTGCTCAGCGCGGGCCTGGTGCTGTCCGAAGGCCTGGTGCTCTCCGAAGGCCTGGTGCTCTCCGAAGGCCTGGTGCTCTCCGAAGGCCTGGTGCTGTCCGAAGGCCTGGTGCTCAGCGAGGGATTGCTGCTGAGCGAAGGCGTCGTGGATGGTGAGCCATGAGCGGCGTTGCTCCGATCGAGTCCATCGCGTAGTACGCCCGCCGCCAACCAATCCTAGGCCATGAGCATGATTAGCAACCAACCCGCCACGCTGGGCCCCCAGACGACGGTGAAGGCGCCGGTGCTGGGCATGGACGACTACACGCCACAGGCGAAAGCCTACTGGTGGACCACCACCCTCATCGGGGCCGCGGCACTCGGCCTTGCCCTGCTGGATCTATCGCAGCTCGACAGCACCGTCATGCTGCAAGTTGCATGCGGCGCTGCGATCGCGGCGCTGACCGGACTCTTCCCAGTGCGTATTCCCGGCACCAAGACCTCGCTTGCCGGCGCCGAGCTGTTCATCTTTCTGCTGCTGCTCGTCTATGGGCCGGCCGCGGCGACGATCGCGGCCGCGGCCGAGGCCGCCGTCGGGTCCTTTCGAACGTCGAAGCGTTGGACCAGCCGCATCGGCAGCCCGACGATGGCGGCGATGGCGATGTACGGTTGCGGGGCGGCGTTCACCCTGGCCACGAGTGCGGCGCGCATCGAAGGGGCATTGAGCAACTCATGGCTGTTCGTCGTGCTGTTCACGTTCGCGATCGGTTACTTCGCGTGCAGCACGCTACTGATGGTATCGCTGATCGCGCTCAAGAACGGCGAAGCCGTCAATGTGCGGCGGATCCTCAGTGCGAACAGCTGGATCGGCCTCGCGTATCTGGCGAGCGCCGCGATCGCCGGATTGGTCTATATCTACGTCGGTCGCTTCGTTACGCCCGCGTTGCTGGCCGCCGTGCCGATCATCGCCATGTTCCTGGCCACGATCAACGCCCGTTTCCGTCAATCCGAGGTGGCCGAGCGCCACGTGGCCCACTTGCAGGAAAGCGAAGCGCGCTTGCGCAGCGCGTTCACCCACGCCGCCGTCGGCATGGTGCTGGTGTCGCCCGAGGGGCGCATTCTCCAGGCCAACGATGCCCTGGCGGCGCTGCTCGGCCGCACGACCGCGGAATGCACCGGGATTGAATTGTGGAAGTTGGCGCATCCGGACCATGCTGATTCGCTGCAGGCGGAAATGCGCGGGATGCTGGACGGCGTGGTGTCACCGCGCGCCACCGAGCACCGCTTCCGGCACGCGACCGGCCACGACGTATGGGTTTCGCTGAACAGCTCGCTCTTCAGCGAAGGCCTCTCGATCATGGTAGCGTCCGTTGATCCCGGCGCGCGGCGACCGCGTGGAACGGCCTAAACGCGATACCGCGCAACGTCTAGCTGTCGGGACAAGTCGGCAACGCAAGATACCGAAACAAACCGCGGGTACAAAGTGGACGGGCTCACCAACGGAACGACGGCGACAATGAATTCGGCGGCGCCAGTCGGGGTGGTGCGGTACGCTCACCGAGGTGGGCGACTGCGAGAGTCCGCTTACGAGCGAAACGTACGGCCACTTAGGGTCGACGGGTGCTGGCGTTCCCGCGCCTCGAGCGGTTGCGCTTCATAGCGGACACTCGCAACCCTTTGGGCGTAAGGTTGCGAGTTCCTCCCCCCGTCCCCCCCTGAAAACCGGTCGGTAAAAAGAGGCTTTAGCGCGACGCGGGCGCTGCGCCTTGGTGTTGCGTGACGCGCATCGACGCGCGTGGTCCTAGCGCGGACTTGCAGGGGAGGGCGGTCGCGGTATGTTGTTCACATGCCCCACGAACCGCGCCTCCGCGATTACCTCACCCGCGACGAAGTCGCCTCCCTTCTTCGCTCCGCCAAAAGGAGTCGCCATGGCCCGCGCAACCACGCGATGATCCTGCTCGCGTATCGGCATGGTCTGCGCGCCTCGGAGGTGACAGGATTGCGCTGGAGCGACATGGATTTCTCCACCGGAACGATCTACTGCCGTCGACCTGACACCCGAGTTTAGTACGCCATCGGTTGCGAGTAGGCCCTCCCTAGCTTGTCCGCCTTCGGGCCATAGCCGTCGTTGGACTTCCTCGGCAGTGACCTCATGCGCACTAAAAAAGGTTTCACCCGATTAATGGTTGCGAAGGCTGGAGGGTAGAATCCCATCGAAATACATGCTCCCCGATGCGCTCGCTTTCGCACCTCTTCGAAAATAACCGCGCTTGGTCCGAGCGCATTCGGCGAATCGACCCGGATTTCTTCGACAGGCTTTCGCGGCAGCAGAGACCCAAGTATCTCTGGATTGGATGCGCGGACAGTCGCGTGCCGGCCAACGAGATCGTGGGTCTCCTCCCAGGCGAGCTATTCGTGCATCGCAACATCGCGAATGTCATTGTTCATAGTGATCTCAATTGTCTGTCGGTGATGCAGTTCGCCGTGGATGTGCTACAGATCGAGCACATTATCGTCTGCGGCCACTACGGCTGCAGCGGCGTCTCCGCCGCGCTTCAGGATCAGCGCGTTGGCCTTGCGGACAACTGGTTGAATCACCTACACGACGTGCATTCAAAGCACGATGCCAGGATCGCCATGATCCCCGACATGCCACAGCGCATCGACCGCCTGTGCGAGCTCAATGTGATCGAGCAGGTAGGCAACGTCTGCCAGACCACGGTCGTGCGGGACGCATGGGATCGTGGTCAAGAGCTCACGGTGCACGGCTGGGTCTACGGGCTAAAGGACGGGCTGGTCCGCGACTTGGGCACAACCGTCACGAACTCGAAGGAAGTTTCCGTCGCATACGGTGTGGCGCTCGCCGCGCTGTAGCACCGCGCCGACCAGTTGGTATTTCCGCCACGGGTCGTTCTCGGTCGATATGCATCGTCGTCTCAGTTTGGCCAGGAGCGGCCATCCGCGACCGACTGTTTTCTAGTGCCCGAGCGGGGCCATAGCTTGCTGCCCGAGCTACGGACCCACGAAGACCCGGGCTCACATCGTTCGCCGCGAGCACGAGGCCTATTTCGGGACGGTAAAGCGCGTGCGTGGCGAGCCGTGCTGTCCCCTTCTCTGAAACGCCTCCCGTGCGGCCAGCATCGCCGGCCGGTTTTCCCGCGCCCACTCAGAGAGCGCTTTTAACGGCGCGATCAACTTGCGCCCGAGCTCGGTCAACTCGTAGTCCACGCGGGGTGGAATCGTTGGATACATCGTGCGGGTAACCAACCCGTCCTGCTCCAGGCCTTTCAGGGTCAGCGTGAGCATGCGCTGCGATATCCCTTCGACGCGGCGACCGATCTCGTTGTAGCGGATCGGTCCCTTCGACAAGGCGGCCACCACCATCACGGTCCACTTGTCGCCGATACGAGCGAGCGTCTCGACCACCGCGTTGCAAGCCTCGTGGGGGTTCGACGCTTCCGGGGCGCGAACAGCAGTGTTCGTATCGACCATAAAAGTGCCTTCTTGTGAAATCGGCGATAGAGCCTACCATATCTTAACGAACATATTGTTCGTATCAATCAAAGCGAGAGCAATCCGCCTCTCTGACCCTTTCCTTCCCAGATTGCAGGAGTACCCCATGACCCGAGAGCAACAACCCCGCATCGGCATCGTGATCGGCTCAACCCGAGAAGGCCGCTTCGGCGAAAAGCCCGCGCACTGGATCCACGAGATCGCCAAGCAGCGCACCGACCTTGCCTTTGAGCTGATCGACCTGCGCGATTACCCGCTGCCGTTCTTCAACGAGCCGCGGTCGCCGGCCTACGGGCCGGTCAATAACGAGGCGGCACGGCTCTGGGCCGGCAAGCTCGCGACACTCGACGGCTTGATCATCGTGACGCCCGAGTACAACCACGGCCCGAGCGCGGTGTTGAAGAACGCGCTCGACTACGCCTACAAGGAATTCAACCGCAAGCCGATCGGCTTCGTGGGCTACGGCGGGGCGGGGGCGGCGCGGGCCGTCGAGCAGCTGCGGCTGGTGGCCATTGAGCTGCAGATGGCGCCCGTGAGCCATGCTGTTCACGTTGGCACGGTGGAATCCCTCGGCATCATGCAGCAGGGCAAGACCTTTGAAGACTTTCCGCACCTGGCGCAGGCGGCCAACAGGCTGCTCGACCACATGTCATGGTGGGCCAAGACGCTGAAGCCGGCACGCGAAGGTATGACCACCGGCGTCGCCGCCCAAGAGCAAAGTGGGAAAGCCGTCGCCGTCGCGGCGTAAACTAAACACCACGCGCCACTTCAAAGCAGATGACGCCTTCCGTTCGGCAGATTGGTGACGGCGAATGTCGTCTGCGGGTCGACTGCGGACCAAGCACCTTGGCTATCCGCATTCACTCGTGGTAGGTAAAACTCGCAACCGTTAGAGCGTTTCGTTGCGAGTAGGGCCTTCGGGAGCGATTCCTATAACCCCGTCTCGACAGTGAAGCGGCACGCGGCGATAAGCGGCCGTTCAACCGCACTGTCGACCCCTTGCTGCCATTGAGCGTCGCGCTGCCAAGCGGCAGCAATGCCGCGAATCCAGCCGTTCGGTTCCGCATCGCCAATTGGCGCTTCTATGAGGGCGTTTGTCATAGATGGACGCACCCGGTTTGTCAAGCGATCACTCAATGACGGCGAGAAGGTTAAGATTGCAGCCATAGATCCGGACTTTGTTTGAGGCTCATGCCTCAGTCCCTGATGGAATCGGCT
>DATMNH010000286.1:0-99040 GCA_035568975.1 Casimicrobiaceae bacterium | reverse complement strand
ACGAACGGTCTGAAGTGCTCCAGCCATTCTTCGCTGAACAGGCCGACGTTGACGAACACGCGATTCAACGCACCGAGGGCGCCGACCGAATCCGAACCGTCTTTGAGGATCCGGGGTGTCCATACCGTACTGGGCGCCTGGTAGAACTGCGCAAGCGGGCTCCCCGGCGGAACATATTTGTTGAGATGCTCGTTGTTCAGCTCACCGCCGGCAAGCTCCTCCTTGCCCCATTTCTTCGCCAACGCCATCCGCGCGCCGAGGTTGTAGACCGCGTTCATGGTCCGCGGGTTGTTCATGTAATCGGTGGAAACAAACGAGGTATCGAGCGCGCCGGGGCGCGAGGTGTGGAACAACTGGTATGCAAAGCTCGATTCGTCCACGTCCCACACGAAGATGCGATCGACCCAGAAATATTGCGCACCCGGGTTGGAGTTGAGGTTCTCCCACTTGGGGTGTTCTGGATCGGCGGGCGGGTTGCTCGGGTTCGGCCCGACGTGACAGAAACCGCAGGACATGCCGACGCGATAAGGCTTGATGAGTTTTTTGTCGTTGTAGTAGGCTGGATCCGTGTAATAGCGTTCGGGATCCCAGCGTTTTGCCGCCGCTTCGTCGAAATCCGGATTGGGAAACAATCGCAACCCGACGACGCCGGTCGCGTAGCCGTAGTAGGAACCGACAGGCAGGTTCTTGCCTCGGGCGCCGATCCTAACGCCGGGATACTTCGCTTCGTTTTCGAAAGGATCGGGCGGACAGGCTTCGCTTCTGACGTCGAGCCACAGGCCGTAGCGGTCTTTGCGCGGTCCGTTGCCTTTGTCGAAGCACGGCTCATTCACCAGGCCGAGATACCGCCAACGGTTGTCGCGGCTGTAGTTCTTTATGCCGGGATGGTTGGAGATGGTCTTCAGAAAGTCCAGAATGCCGGCGCTTCGAACCGACAGCACATCCCACAAACGGTCGTTGCCGCCGGTCCAAACGATCCAGTTGTTGCGGCCTTTGACCGCTGCTGAAACCGCCTGATCGGGCGAGATATTCGGAATGTAAGGAGCTAACGCGGCAGCGACCTGGGGCGGACTTTTTGTCACGCCATAGTCCATGTCACGGAAATAATCCTCGTCGGCCGCGGGAAAGCTCCCGGCGTCGCGGCCAATGCACATCGCTTCGTCGAGGACCTGTCCGGAGCCATGCCCGCACATCGAGCCCAAAGGAAGGGTGCTGCAGGACAATCCCAAGACGCTCAATGCGGGAAACAGCCATGCGAAGCGCGGGTTGCCCATTGTCATCGCCCGATCCGGTAAGAAAGCCCTAAATCGCACGAACAGTTTTAATCATGTTTTTTGCAGTAGGTCAAGAGTGCGGCGGCATCGTGCCGCCGCTATTCATCACGCGTACCCTTCACGCCCTTTCTGTCGAATTTTCACTTGAGACGGCGCTCGGAAACCGGTGAAAATATGGTGGCGTCGCTGCGAGCATGGAACGAACCCGAGTCAGGGTTCTCCTTGCGCCGCGATCGGGTTCCTCGCTAAACATCGACAAGGAGAGCACCAAATGAGCGATCCCATTGTGTGTACGCCGAAATCGTTGCCCCGTGAAAAATGGGTGGACGCCGCCCGCAAGGCGGTGGAAATCAACCCGGCGAACCAACCGCCAACGGGCTTTGTTGCCCGAGGATTGGGTGGCCCTGGTTCTCAGCTCGAGCGCATCGCGGTCATGATCGCAAAGCGCTGGCACACCGCCGGCGTGCGCTTGACCGTCGGCTTTCTCGACAATCCACCGGCCGACCTTCGCGCTCGCATCATCGCTCACATGAATGCCTGGGCAAAGACAGCGAACGTCCAGTTCACCGAGACCAAGACCAATCCCCAGGTGCGCATCGCTCGCGCGTCCACTCCGCCAGAGGTCTCCGGCTACTGGTCCTATTTGGGAACGGACATTCTCAGCATTCCGGCCAACGAGCCGACCATGAACCTCGAAGCGTTCACGATGAACACGCCCGAATCCGAATTCCATCGGGTGGTCCGTCACGAAACCGGCCATACGCTGGGCTTCCCGCATGAACACATGCGGCGCGAATTGGTGGCTAAGATCGACCCAGCCAAGGCGATCGCCTTCTTCGGCTCCACTCAGGGATGGACCCCGGAGGAGGTGCGGCAGCAGGTTCTTACGCCGTTGGAGGACTCATCCCTGCTCGGGACGACCCACGCCGACGCGCATTCCATCATGTGCTATCAGATCCCCGGCAATATCACCAAGGACCACAAGCCGATCGTCGGTGGCCTCGACATCGACAACATGGACTACGCGTTCGCGAAATCCATTTATCCCAAGAGCGTGCAGTAGCGAGCTGTTGCAAAAGGCTTATGTCATTCCGAGGAGCCAGCGACGAGGCATGTGCGACTGGCACTTATTGAGAATTGCGAAGGTGCATGACGTCTGCGTCCTTGAATCGTCATTCCCGCTCATTTTGGTAACTGAGCGGGAATCCATTTGGACGGGGAAAAATGGATCTCCGCCTTCGCGGGGATGACGCAAGTTTTTCGGGGAGCTGTCATCCGTTTAGGTAACATTCACTAGGTGCGATCACAGCTTCGTCGCCGTCGCTGCGGCGATCACGCCTTCGCGCAACGACTCGAGCGATTCGACGAGCGAATCCTTCCGGCCCGTACGGGTTCCGGGATCGGCCATCGCTTGAAAGAACCGGATGTGATCGGTGACCGAGCGCAGCGCACGTGCCGACCCTCCGCGAATGGCGGCATTCGAATAGACGGTCTGCATGTCATCGAGGTCCGTCGCACTGATCTCCTGGCGGGCCATGCATGTTCCGAGCAATACGTTGCCCATTAAGGTATCGGCCCAGAAATCCGTTCCCTGCTTGGTCTGCGCGGCGATCGATCTTATTTTTTCCAGTCCGTCCTTGATCGCGTTGAGACGCTCGCGCGCGGCCTTCGAACGGGGCCGGCGCGCGCTGGAGGGCCACGCAAGGACGATCTCGGCTGCCAAGCGATTGGCCAGCGAGTAGTACGCATCGTCACTTCGGGCGGCAACACCCAAGTCATAGGCTGCGTTGTAGAAATGAGCCATCTGCTGCAAAGCCCGGTGGCGCTCTTTGGAATCTACTGCGACCATTGCTTTTCGTTTGTAGAGGCTGCCCTTCAACGACAGGCGCTCGGACGTCTCACCGAGCACCAGCAATGCGTCCAGGATCTTCTCGGCTTCCGCAAAAAGTCTCTGCGCTTCGACATGTACCTCGCGCGGCGCGTCGGCCGCCCGAGTCCCGAGCATGTCCGAGAAGAGCTCGAGAGCCAAGCGCCCGCTGAGATTGACGAGGTGCTCGAGCGATTCGACGCTGGCGTCGGACGGCGATAAGGCTCGGCTCTTTTGATAATAGGAAAGTGCCTCCTCGAACGAGCCAAGCTCGCCGAACGCGCTTCCCAGGGCCGCGCAAGTCGCCGCAGACTCCATCCACCCCTGGGCGCTGCTGGACGCGAGCGCACGGAGCTCGTCGAGGAGCCGGTCAGCGGTCGCGCCGTCCGCGGTCTTCGCGCGAAGCGCGATCACATCGACCTGCCGCCGCAACTCCACGCCGGCAACGATTCTGGACTCGGTGCGCGAGGTCGAACCCTGGGGCATGCCCAGCGAAAAGTCCGGATCGCCATAGCATTGGTAAGCGCCCCAGGTGTTGGAGCCGCCGCTGGACCGATACACCTCGTTGCGTGCCGACTGCACCGCGTCGCCAAACGGCACACCGCTCAGCATGCAGTCGTAGAACTTGGTGGCGAAGGTCGATGCCGCGCTGTCGTCGACTGCCCACCCGGCCGCCACCACGGCGCGCACGCCCATGCGAATGAACTGGGCCGCGACGTTTGCCGCCAACTCGTGATAGGGAATGGGCTTTCGCGTTGCCTCTCCCGTCATCTCCCCGAGATGACAGCAGTTGATGAACACAAGCTCGGGAACGAAGCGCATCTGCTCGATCTCGGCCGGCGTAAGGAAGATTCCCTTTGCGAGAACCATTCCCGTGATGGTCCTGGCAGGTCCGTCGCCGTCGCTTCCGTCCTTCTGCGCCAGATCATCGCCGTCATACACGGCGTACTCGAAAGCGCCATGGCCAGCCAGGTGAAGGATGCGGTAGGGGCGCGCATAGAGCGCGTTCAGCGTTGCCTCCGGCGTCGCATCGGCCTCGACCAGCTCCACCACCTCCCCATAGCCTCGATCGCGCAGGTGCTTCGCAACCGCGCGCGCCTCCGCGGCAGCGCCCGGCAACGCGGGAAAGTCCGGTGATGGGTCGGCGCTGGTCGGATCGCCAACCACCAACGCGGAGAAATCGGTCGCGTGTGCCACCTTCTCCCGGAATTCGCTCAGGGCCAATTGCCGGACCATGCCGGCCTGGACCGACAAAGGCGCCGACGCGTCGTCGTACCGGTCCTGCAAGAGTTCCCACGGATAGGCCGCGGATTCTTCGTCGAGCATGAGCGCGAGGTTGCGCCGATCGGGCGCCGCCTGCTTGAGCGCGTTGGGGACGAGAAGCTCGAACAGGGTGAAGGAGACGTTCGGATCGGTCGCGCTCGATTCTGTCGCGCGCTCGAGGAAGCTTTGCACCAGCTTTCGTTGCGTCGGCTGCAGCCACGATTCCGTCCGGGCGCGATCGACAAAGGTCTCGAACTTGAGCGCTCCGTCCTTCTGCGTCGAAATGCGCACCCGCTGCCACCAATTGCGCTCTTCCTCGAAATCTGCGCGGCGCTGTCCATCGCGGCCCTCTACCAGCAGCTCGTCGATGTCGAAGGACGCGCGTATTTCCGAGGACGTGCCCAGCCGCAACAACGCTTTCGCGGCCCGGATCGACTGATCTTCCCAGAGCTCGATGAAGTCGATCTTCTCGATGCAGGCGGTGATCGAGCGGTCCGTCGGGTTCTTGAAGTCAGCTGCGCTGGTCTGCTTCGCCTGATTCAATCCTTTGAGGCGCAGATTCGCCTGACGCGCTCCGCGCAGCATGGCCTGCAGCGAGTCGGCGACGCTCAGGCCCGCTTCACCGGAACCGACGAGGAGACTTGTAAGCGAAATGTTCAAACATAAATCGTCGGCGATGACGGCCGCCGCGCCCTTGTGTCGCGCACGCTCCTCTTCGACGCGAGCAAGCGCATAAGTCGTGGCCGCATTGGCGAAGGTGCTCGCCAGCGCCCCGGGGGAGAGATCTCCTACCGTGCCCAGGCCGATGACGATTGCCCCCGGGTGCGCTCCCCGCTCGCACAGCTCCTGACCGTTCAGGAAAAGCTTGACGGTGTCGAGCTCGCCCGGATAAAGACGCAGGCGCTGCGCCTCGCGCAATCTTCCGCCGAGCTGACGATCCATGTACGACTCGGCGCTTACGATGGTGTCACCCTGGTAGTGACCGATCACCACCGGCGTCTGTGCGCCGGAGAGATTGCCGTGGACCACGCGGATCTTCACCTTGCGATCGGGCTCCTTGGCGCTGAGATCGCGGCGGCTGGAGCCCATGGCCGAGCTCAGAATATCCTGCTCGTCAGGAAACATGGTCGGCAGCTCCGCGCGCAGAACGAAGGTCCCGCCAGCCACACCGCGGCGAACAGGAGGCGCCGTGGACAACTTGGTGGTCACGCCCAGCGTGAGCAAATCGAGCAGCGCCGGAAAAGTTTCGGGAACGTCCGCAAGGTCGCCGTGCACGGCATCGATGTAGTACGTCCGGGCATTGAGCTCCGGAGGAATGCCGGTCGTCCACGGCACGCGTCCGTCGCCTTCGGCGCTCCCGAGCACGACAACGCGCTGCCCGGCTGGCGCGCCGGGATCGACCGTGATGTCGACGGCGGTTGCGTCCGCGCAGCCCGCGACGTAGATCATCCGATCGGGATCGATAGGGCTGGTACGGATGAGGTCGCGAACCCTTCGCCCTTCGGCCAGTTGATCGGCGTCGGGCAGAAGCCATGCAAAACCGGCCGACTGGGAAGTGGCGACTTGGCTTTTGCCGATGCCCCGCTGTCCGGCAAGATCCTGTATCTGGAGCGCTTGCCAGCTGTCCGGCTCATAGGCGTCGAGCGTGCCTTTATAGGGAAGGAGCTGCAGCACGCCGAAGAAGCGGGTGATGTAATTCAAGAGATCGCCGTAAGCGTGCTTGAAATCGAGCAAGGCCAATTTCTTGACCAGCGCATCGCGCCCGATGAGCATGCTGGTAATCGCATGCGATCCGCCATTGGGTGTACCGAGCATGATGAATCGCGCGCCGGGGTTCGCACACATTCGCTTCCACAGCTTCTGACCGTCCGCGTCGGCCAGCATCGCCCGGACCACCAGCCCGCCCATCGAGTGCGCGATGATTCGTACCGGCTGATCCTGTGCGTCTGCCTTCTCGAGTGCCTGGGTAAGCACGGCACTCAACCGCGCTGCGGAGTCGGTAATCGTCTTTCGCCAGTCGTACGGAAATGGAATCACTTCGTGGCTCAGGCTCAGATAGCGCAGCAGGCGTTGATACGAATTGGCAACCAGACCATACGGCTCGATGTTCGCGGCCGACATGTCCAGGTCGGCCAAGCCGCCGCCGGCCAGCGCCAGATAGTTCATCCACACCGCGTTGTTGCCGGCCTTGAGGGTGCTGCCCATGATCCCCGGGAGCACGATGACGACCGGCTGCGGCGCCACGGATCGCTTGCGATAATCGTCCGGTGTGATTTCGGACGGTTTTTTTTCGAGCGGATGGAAGACGTCCGCATCCGGATGCACCAGCGCAGCCACAACCCGGCTCGCTGTATCGGGATTGCGGAAGTAATGAAAATGATCGACGCTGCCGCCGGTGTCGATCCAATAGCGAATGACCCCCGTCCTCTCGGCCCCACCGAACATCGACGGCGTATTGACCACGAGGTCGTTGTCTTCCCGGTAGTAAAGATCGGTGACCAGCGCCTTGAGGCTACTCCACGCGGTGTCTCCGGCAAGATCGCCGCCGACCACATGCAGATCGGCGGTGGTCGCCTGCCCGGGGCGATTGAGCACGCGAACCAGCGGCGATGTCGGCATCTGCGCTTCGAGTCCGGGCAGCTCCTGCGGATCCGTGCGCTTTTTGACGACGGCCAGCAACAACGCGGAGGTCGCGTCGTAAACCGGATTTAACTTGAAGCCGGGAATCTGCTCGAGCATATTGACGATGATCGAGAAGTAGCGATCGAGACGCCCGTCGGCAAGCGTCGTGCCGCGCGCCGGGCACGCGACCCGCACGAAGCGCTCGATTTGAAACGCCTTGTCGGCAAGCAACTTGCGCAGCGCCGTAAGCGCATCGAGATCCCGCTTCCGCTCCGGCGCGCTGAATAGCTCGAAATCACCGTCATCGAAGGGCGAGCGGCTCTGGAGCATCGCCCGGCACAGGATTTCGCCGACCAGGCCGCCGCGCGAGTGCGACACCAGGTGCAGACGCGCCGAATCTGGAAGCTTGCCTGCCAGTTCAAGCGCGTTCTCGAGGGGACTCTGCGTCAGCGTGCGATGCTGGAAGGCTAGGACCTGCCCGTCGTAGGCCTTGTCGAGATCGGCATAGCGGGCGCTGGAAGCGCCTTCCCAGAGGCCCCCGAAGCTGCCGCCGGTTGTCGACCCGGTGCCGTGGATGAAAACCAGAATGGGCTTGGTCGCGTCGAGCTGGCCGACCGGCTTCAGATCCATCGCGCCCGAACTCGCGCAAGCATAGAGTCCCGGGCCAGGCTTGAGCGCTCCTTCGACCTTGCTGCTGACGATGTCGGCGATATCGCCCGCGAGATCGATCCCGAAGACCTTGAGTCCTTTGATCACCCAGGGCCCGACGCCGCGTCGCGCGCTACCCAAGGGCAGCACGGAGGGCAGTGCATAGCCCTCGGCCGCAACACCACGAATTGCGACACCGGGAAAGTCGGCTTGCAGCGTGTCGGCGCGCTGCCACAGCCGGACGCCGCCTTCGAGCTCGAGCTCGACGATGTCGTCGTCGGCGACGTCGAGTCGATGGGCGGCCGTTGCTGCCCTCGCGACTTGGATCTGTGCGCTGTACTTGGGTGTTACCTGCCCGGGGAAGGATTTCGCGACATCACTGAGGCTCGGCGTGAGATCGAGACGACCATGGATGATGATGTTTGTCATGAAGCGACCCCGCCAGCGCTTGTGTCCGAACTACCCGTTCAAACTTGCATGATGTCGCGCACCTGGCGCCCGGGCTAGACCAAAGCCTTGAGCTGCTCTGCCGGCAGACGCAGCAATTTGTGCCCTCGCAAGCGCACCTGCCCCACCAGATCATCGGTGCCTCCCGGTCCGTCGCCGTCGCCGGTGTCCCACAGCGCGATAAGGGTCAGCTCCTTGCAGTGAAGCGCCAGTGCGTTGTAAAGCATCCATAGATTGGTGCGCTGCCATATTCCATAGCCCTGCTTGCCGCGCAGCCATTTCGGCAGTTCCTCGGTCTCCATCAGAACGCGTGGCGCAAGCCGGTTGCAGAGCTTGAAATAACGCTCGACCCAGTCCGGGCCCGCATGTTGAACGGAAGTCACGCAGAAACGTTCGCGCGGCAGCGCGAGATAGAGCCGCGTGGGGATGCCGAGCTCGGCGCAGACTTCGTGGAAGAGGATATCTCCTCCACATGCGCCACCGCAGACACCGATGACTTTTCCATCGGTCAGCGCTTGCTCCGCGACAATCGCGTTGCGTAGCATTTCCCGGGCTTTATCTTCCGCGCCCTTGGTTGGAGGAAAGCGCGGCTCGGCGCGTCCAGGCTCGTCGACCATGTGGCCGGTGAAAAGCAGGACGCGCACAGGCGGCTCGTTACGCTGCGCGAGCGCCGGCTGCATCGCGCTCAACTCCGCAAGCGTCGCAAGGGCCGCAGCCGCGAACTCCTTGCGCACCTCGAGCTGCCGGAAAATGTCGAGGCGATCGTAAACCGAGCTCAACACCGATGCCGGCTGATCGGTCAGCGCGTCCCGGTAGCGCTGGGCAACCGCCTTGGGACGGGCGCTGATCAGGAGTGCAAGGTCCGCTTCGAAGACTTCCAGCCAAACCGGGTCGTCGCTTTCGGACGCCGATCGCGGCTGCAGCGACTCGCGTCCCGACTTGAGCGAGAGCTGTATGGCGCTGGCGAGTTGCTCGAACTGCGCCACGTTTGCGCTGAGCTCCCGCACAGCATCATCGTCGCTGTCGAACTGATCCTTCCATACGTCGGGCATAGCCTGCGCCAGCTCATTTCGGATGCTAAGCAGTGACAAGGCGCTCAATCCCGGATAGACGTGGTTCAAGTCCTGGCTGAAAGCATCCATATACCACTGCAGCGCCTCTTTGAGCCCCGGTGCGCACAGCGCAGTCCTGCGCGCTTCCTCTCCCGATTTGTCGCCAAGGCTTTCGCGCCATCGCGTCTTGATGTTGTGCCCTTGCAGCGCGAACGCCTGGGCCCGCTCGCGCTGGTCAGCTTGCGATGAGGCGAGCACGCGCTGGATGGCGAGTCCTGACCGGGTGACATCGCCGAGCCGCTGATAAATACTCGCCAAGCGGTGATCGGCCTCGATGTCATCCGGCCGTAGCTCCCTCAGCCATTCGAATGTCTCACGGGCACCCGCATTCGATTTGAGACTGAACTGCGCGCGCCCCACGACCCGCAGTCCTTCGCTGGCCCAATCGAAGCTGCGCGCCTCATGCGCGAGCAGCCGCAGATCGCCGCGCTCGCCGGCCTCCCACGCGCGTTGAACTTCTTCCCGAAAGTCGCCGGGCACGACGCGCAACGCCGTCGCGTCCGGCGCCTTGAGGTTGGGCAGGACCTGATAGACGGGACTGTCGACCCGCGAGGAATCGAGCGTGGCCTTGAGCGCACGCGCCAATGCCGCGACGCTCGACGCGGGGTCGTTCTGATCGTACGCCAGATAGCGATCGGTGCGCAGATCGAACGGATATTCGTCGACGTTCGCGCGCAGCAGAAAAGTCGCATTCGGCCGCATGCCGTGCCGAATGCCGAGCTCGTAGAACACATTGGCGTTGTGAATCGAGATGTCGGCGATGACCAGATCGGCACACACCAGAAGCCGAAACATGTCTTCCCGGATGTTGCCCTGCTCCACGATTTCCGTGGTGGTGTTGCCGCTGACGCCGATTTGAGCGAGCGCAGGCTGGATGAGCTTTTCGTCGACCGCGTCGAAATTGACCCCTGCCTTGGCGCCGAATGGCCGGATGATGAATGCGCGAGTCATGGGGTCGCTACTTGCCTGCCTTTTCGTCGCATGCTAGCGTGCATCCTGACTTGTTTACGACAGAGCGCTTACTTTACCCGCGTGATGGCGAGTGCGCTACTCGACGGAGTCTAGTGTCCGGCCGGGCGATCCCGCTCTCCGGTGCCGCGTGGCATAAACCATGAACGGCATATTCATCAGTTACCGGCGCGACGACGCGCCCGGTTATGCGGGTCGGCTCTACGATCGGCTCGCCGCTCACTTTGGTGCCGACCACGTCTTTATGGACGTCCAGGGGATCGAGCCTGGTGTCGACTTTGTCGATGCCATCGAGCGCGCGCTCGGCTCGTGCGAAATCCTGATCGTGCTCATCGGCAAGGACTGGCTCGCTGCCGACAACGCAGGGCGGCGGCGCCTCGACGATCCCAACGATTTCGTGCGCGTCGAGACCGCGACGGCGCTCGCCCGGGGTATTCGCGTGGTGCCGGTGCTCGTGGAAGGCGTCGAGATGCCGCGCGGCGACAGCTTGCCGACTGAGCTACTGCCGCTAGTGCGCCGTCAGGCGGTCGAGCTCAGCCACAAACAATGGGATGCGACCAGCGCCGATTTGATCCGCACCCTCGAGAAAATCCTCGATCGTGACAAGCCGCAAGCCGCCGCTGCGCAACCTGTCGAGCGCGCACTCGCTGGCGCCCGACCGGCCGAAGCGATGCCGCGCCCCGAGCCGCCGCAGCCGGTCGCGGAGCGGCGCCGTGCAGGACTGTACTGGGGATTGGGCGCACTACTCCTGCTGATCGCCGCGAGCGTCGTTTATCTGACCCATCCTTGGCGCCGAGACGTCAAACCTGCTCCCGTCATCGCCCACGATGCCGCGAATGCAGCGCCGACTATCAGCATGCAGGGGCGCGGCGCCGAGCCCGTGGTGGCGCAGGCCACCCCCCCGGTTGAAAAGTCCAGCCCGCCCCCCACCACGCCAGCCATTGCTCCGCCGGAGCACAAGCCCGAAGTGGTCGCGGCGCCGCCGAAGATCCTCCGTTTTGAAGCGCGCCTGGTCGAGGACAAGGTGCAGCTTTGCTACGGTGTGGAAAATGCAGCGAGCGCGACGATCACACCGGAACCCGGCGCGGTGAAACCGCTGGCGCAGGACTGCGTGCTTGTCGCCGGTGGCATCCGCAAGACCTATACCTTGAGCGCCCGCAGCGCCACCGGAGTCGTGGCGACCCGCGCGATCAGCGTCGAGGCCGCGAAACCGCCGTCGGCCCAGCTCATCGCCGTCCCTGACGAGATCGGCAAGTCGCGGCGCGATGCGACCGCCGAATTGGAAAGGGCCGGCTTCAAGGTGCAAGTGGTCGAGAGCAAACCGGAAGCGAAGGCGTCGGGTCCGGTGGACTCGGTGGTGGCACAGTCGCCCAAAGGCGGCGAGCAACTGACGGCGGGCGAGCGAGTGACCCTGGAGATCATGCCCGCGCCCGCGGCGGTCGGCGCGGTACCGACCGGCCTCCCGCACGTGGGCGACAATTGGCAGTACAACTTCAAGAGCATGTGGAAGAATGTCGAGCCGCGCACCTACGCCCATCAGGTCACTGCCGTGTCGGATCGCGAGGTGCGGGAGACGATGAGCTTTGTCGCCAACGGCAGCAAAGTCTCCGACAGCAAGTCTTTCGGCGGCGAGGGCCGTTTTATCGAATGGCGCGGCCAGGGCTATTACTTCGTCGAGTTCAACCCCTTCCTTCAGGCGTTCGGCGCATTGCAGCCCGGCACCACGTGGAAGTCGCTGGCGACGCCGATCGAAGACCCGTTCCTTTCCGCCTGGTACAGCCAGGGCCGCGCCATCGGATGGGAGTCGGTTTCCGTGCCGGCGGGCACTTTCAAGGCACTGCGCGTCGAACTCAACAGCAACCGCAACGCCAGCGCCAACTCAGCGGCACAGTCGGCGCCGGCGCGCATCCGCTACGTCATCTGGTACGCCCCCGACATCAAACGCACCGTCAAGCACGTGCGCACCGTGCTCACAACGGACGGCACGAGGCTCGCCGAAGACACCTACGAGCTGGCGAAGTACGCGGTCCAGTAAGCTAGGGACTCCTTCTCACAGATTACAGACTGAATGGTTGAACTATGAACATCTCCGCCTATGCCCTCGCCACTGCGCGTCCCTATCTGTCCGGACTGGAAGATCTTCGATCGGACAATCCTGCGGAGGCGAGGCTTTTGCGAATGCCGGCGTTGAACTTCGAGGCGCTTTGGCTGCATTACAGCGGGACCGCCGACGAGGACAAGATCATTCCGCTGCGCAGTTTCCACGACTTCACCGCATTCGAGCCCGTGCCCCTACGCGATGGCGATGGATAAATTGCGCAAGGCTGCCGGCAGGGTCGCTGACCAGCAAGACGAGATGGGGGCGTAAGTCTTGTAGCTTAAGGCGATCCGGCGCGCGTCCTGACAAACGCGGAGTCGACGCTCCAGTGACCGTCGAAGCGGACCAGTCGCGCGATCGCCAGCGCCGGAGGCGAGACGTCTCGCACGACCGCGATGGCGCAAGCCTCCTCGATGTCGCCGGCCTCCACGGTACCCTGCGATGGCACCTGCGCGCCGGGATGGTCCCAATGGCGAAGCGATACGTATGCCGCGTCGCCGTCCGCCGGCAGTGTCAGCCGTACGCGCTCGGACACCGCTATCTCCTCTCCGCAGCGATCGATCGCATAGCCCGGATCGACGATGATGCAATCGCCGTCCGCACCGGCGGTCGCGTCGACGCGCACCTCGAGGCCGGACACGATTCCGAATCCGTGCAGGTTGCGGTTGTGGCGCCGATGCTTTTCGATGTGGTAATCCTGCTCGGATTGAAGCGTCGCTGCGTCGAGGATCCGTCCGACGAAGAAGCTTGGCCGCTTCAGGGGTTCGCGCTCGATCTCGCAAGCATGCGCAATTGCCGTCACGTCCGCGACGGCGCTCAGCACCGCCTTTCGCCGGCTCTCGGAATAGCCACCCGATCGAAAGAGCAAGCCCTCGGCGACCCACGCGAAGAGCTCGATCAGCGTGATGCCCGGATCCGTGCCGTTGAAACGCGTCCAGCCCGGTTGCGTTCGCTCGATGATCGGCTCGATGGCTGCGACCAGAGCCCGTGCCGTCTCGAGGTCGATGGTCGAGGTTGAAACGCCGGATATCGGCTTGACCCCCGCGTCGGATTCTTCGAGATAGACGCCCGGTGCGAGGTATTCCGGCATTTCAGCTCGTTGTGGTCGGCGAGTGGATTCAGGCAGTTACGGCTCGAACCTCAGGCGCGTCACGAAAAAAGTGGCGTACATTGCAGAACTTGTTTCTAATAGCGGTCCTGCCCGTCTCAAAACGCTCCCCATCCATTGGGAGTTTGCCATGCCCAGAGCATTCTGTCCGCGGCTCTCTGAAGCCCAGCATCTGCTGCCGCTCCTTCGGGGCCACCTCATTGCGGCTGCTTCCCGTTATCCGCTGCCGGCCGGGTTGGCGCTGGACCTGCTGCCTATTGCCGAAGATGGATTGTTTGGCTATGAACTCGTACCGAATCGTAAAACGCACACCTACGTAACCATGGGTTGCAATGCGCAGGGCGAGCCTGTATTGCGCAAGACTTCGTATGGCGTCGGCGCCCAGAGCGCATTGCACCTGGTGGGCGCGAATGGTCAGATCCTTTCGCGAAAGGAGCGCTCATCCCGCTATTGCGCCCGGCAGCGTGACTCTCTCTTTTCCGACTGGCCCGCTGCAGCCGACTCGGCGTGGGCGCACTATCTGTTCCAGTTCCCGAAGAGGCCCCGGCAACCCATTGCCGTGCGCGAGCACGTGCATCGGTGTCTCGATGTGGCCCTATCGATCGCGCACTCCTATCTCGCACAGTGGAACCCCTTTATTCATTTTTGCGGGCTGCCCAATGAAGCGCAGCTAGGGTTTGCGCTAAAGGATGCCAATGACGGACATGGGGAGTTGGTTTTTCAGAGGCCGGACATCTGGATGCTGCGTTGGAAGGCACCCCGGCAGGCTGTATACGAATCGTGGTCAGTGGCGCTGCCTGATCCGGATGCAGTCACAGATGCTGCGCATCGCAACCGCGCATCGTAGTTCTACGTTTGCGATTCATTCCCGCTAGCGAGAAATCCTGCGCGACCCGCTTTAGTGAGCTCTAGTCCTTGAAGCCCTCGAAGTCGATCAGCAGCGTGATTTCGTCCCCGACGCTGGGGATTCCCGTTTTCATCCCGAAGTCGGAACGCTTGAACTTGCCGGTGGCATCACCGCCGCATTTTTCCTTGTTGTTGCCGCTCGCCGGGTTGCACTTGAAGCGCACGATCGTCAGCGGCAGCGGCTTGGTCACGCCGAGCAGCGTCAGGTCGCCGTCGATCGAGCTCGGATTGTCGCCGCTGAAGTTGATCTTCGTCGCCTTGTAGGTTATCTGCGGAAACTCCGCGACATTGAAAAAGTCGGCAGTGCGCAGATGATCATCGCGCGAGCGCGGCCGGGAACCCTTGTCGCCGTCGCCCGTCGAGACCGTAGCGGTCGGGATCGCGATGTCCAGGGAGCCCGTCTTCGCGGCCCGGTCGAGCGTGACCTTGCCCGTCGTCTTCTCGAAGCGGCCGTGGACCGTCGACAGCCCGAGATGATCGACGGTGAAGTTAGGAAACGTATGGTACGGGTCGAGCGTATAGGATTCGGGCGCCGCGACGGCGGCGACCGGCAGGACGGCGAGCAACAGGATGGCAAGGCGTTTCGACATCGGATTCTCCTTCGACTTGAACGTCAGCTAAACGAGCCGCGCGCGGCGTACCACGCGGCGGCGATGGGAAAAGCGGCGGCGACCAGCGAATAGAACGCGAGCAGCGCGGCGCGGACGATCGACGGCAGCCGCTCGCCCACGGGTAGCATAGCAGCCAGCGGGACCAGCAGCAGGAGCGGCAGCGCATTCCAAGGGAGCTGGGCCAGCATCAGGCTGCCGGCGGCGAACAGGCTCGTGAGGATCGCGATCGACAACGCACCGGTGAACCGCGCGGCGATATTGCGCGAAAAGATGACCTGCACGAGAAGCAATGCGCCCGCTCCGGCCGCAACCGCGACGCCCGCAAGCAGGAAGCCGATCGACGCCGACAGGACGGCCGCGACACCGGTTGCAAAGCCGAGACCCAGGCCCGCGGCGCCGGTGCGCAATCCGTCGTCGCGCAACGCGAGCAAGAGCGCCGTGAGCAAAGAGCCGAACACCGCGATGCCTGCAGCAGCGACATAGAGCGCGGAGCCCTCCTGCTGCCGCAGGACCGACGCAAACGCCCAAATCGAAACCAGGCCGGCGGCCAGCACGAACACCGTGGCGATGGCGCGCGACGGCCGCGGCATAAGATCCGCCGCGATGCCGATGACCGGGACGATGAGGCCCACGAGCAGAATCTTGCGCGACGCCGTGAGCGGCGAGAATTGAAACCCGGTCGTCAGCGCGATCGTCGTCGCATAGCCGCCGACGATCGCAAGCCACGCCAACCGGGTGCGTGCAAGCAAGGTCGCGATGACGAGTGCAACGACGAGCGGCGCGACGCCGCCTTGAATCGCGGGGTTGTTGAGCAATTCCATGTCGGTTTTCTTTGTGTTGCGGGTACGACACGGCGAGCGCGGCACGATGTCGCGCGTCCCTCCCCGGTGTCACAGGATACTTGTGCCCGCTGCCCGTCGGTCGGTAAACAGCTACGCGGGGTAGTGCATTCCCGGCAAGCTCGTCTCCCTCCGGCGACGGAGCAGATTGTACCCGAGACCCCGGCGGTAATGGCGACCCCTCGACGGCGCAGCCGTCCGGGCGTTGCATTTGAAATATTTGGAGAACTTTTTTGGTACGGTCAGTCACTAAACTGTTGGAATGGAGAATCGAATGGACATCGTGAATTGGAAGTCCTGGCTGCTCGGAATGGCGCTCTGCATGAGTGGCACGGCGCTCGCTCAGACCCCGAACACGAGCCCGCGTGCGGGGCCGGCGGTAGCGCCTAGGTCGGCGCCTTATGATTGCTTCGGCATGGATGGGGTCGCTCTGCGCAGCTGCATGGATTTGAACGCGGCCGCGGCCTATGCAGGCAATAACACGACCAGCGCGTCGCACGATTGCGGCGGCATGACGGGCGACGCGCTTGCGACCTGCCGCGAGCTGAATGGCGAAATCCTGGCGCCGCCGGTGAATTCGTACAACCCGGGTGGTTGGTACGGGACTTATGGAGCGCCAGGGTATGTGCCGCCCGGCAACAACCCGCCGCCCGCGGGCAACCCTAATCCGGCGAGCGGCAGCGGTTCGAGCAGCGGGTCGAACCCGACCGGTCTCAGCCCAGGGAGCGGTATCACGGGGTCGAGCAGCGGCTCGGACCCCACGGGACTGAGCGGGGGAAGTGGCAAGTCGCCATCCAGCAACACCACCGCGCAACGCACGAGTTCCAATACAAACTCCTCGGCCCGTGGCAAGTCCGGGATGTAATTCCTACGGGTGAAGATAGAAACAAGCGCAAGAATTCAAGCGAAGCATTTGAATTTGCATTAGACATTGCCAGCATCCGCCTGAAAAAAGCGCGCGCATCTTGCGCGCTTTTTTGCGGCGCGCGCGGGGGCCGATACAGGCATTCGAGAACGTCGACATGCGCGTTCGCTTGCGCGACAGCGTGCGAACCCTTCCGCCTCAAAGCTTCAGTGGTTTCCAATAACCGGTGAGCTCGAGATAGCCGCGGCCGACCTCCTGACCGGCTCGAATCGCGCGGACTGCGCCTTCCCAGTAGATGGTGCCGGTGTTCGCGCGCGAATCCAGCTCCTGGTCGTCCATCAGCGGTTCCAGCGCGTACTCGGCGTTGCCGACGTCGACCAGCATGGCAACCGGATACTCGACACCCGTTCGCGGCGAGCGCCAACGCCGGCGTTCGGTAAAGCGGATTTCATTCGGCGCAAAGGATCTCGCTGTTCCCTTGGATTCGCGAAGAGTCCCTCCTGCCCAAAGCGCCGACCCTGAATGGTCGCGCATGCGGAACGCCATGAGCGCGCCGCCATCGTTCAGGTTGATGCCGATCCAGTCCCACCCGCTCGCGTCGGCGGCCATCGCTTCGCTCGACCACTCGTGATCGAGCCAGGCAACGCCGGTGACAGCCGCGCCCTTACCGTCGATGGCAACATTGCCCGACACTGCGAGCTGCGGCTGGCTGTAGTAATAGCTCGCGCTGGCGAGGTTTTGGTCCTTGCGGGAGAATCCTTCTTCGCCTTCCGGCATGACGGCCTGGGTGGATGAAAAGTCCAGATCAAACTGGAAATCGCGCGCCGCGATCTTTGCGACGTAGTGCCCCTCGACAAGCTTGAGCGACCAATCGCCGATCCATACATCCGTCCTTTCCTCCCGAGCCTCGGCGAGTCCAAAACCCGCGCGCGCTGCGCGCTGATCATGACGGAGCTTGCCAAAGCGCGCGTCGGCGATCGCGGCATGCGCAAACAGCAGCTGGCGCGGCGCAAATGCGCTGGGGTTTTCTTCCGCCACACGCGGGCGATTGCGGAAAAAAGTGACCTGGATGCCGATGCGGTTGCCGCGTGCGTCCTGAACCCATCCGGTGATGTACCACCATTCGCTGCGAAACGCGGGGTGGGCGCCTGCGTCTTTCGGGAATTTGAGCGCATGACCGGGTACCACACGTGGGTATTCATCCGCCGCAGCGACGCCGCTCGCCAGAAGCAGGACGGAGCTCGCGAGAAACCTCCGTCTCCTCACGCTTTCCCTCTTCCTCGCCGTTCTGAGATCACCAATCCTCCTTTACCGCCAGCACCGCCCGCGTGCTCATCGCCTGGCGGCCGCTGGCGAGTGCCGTGATCGTCGAAAGCGCGAGCACGATGAGCGCGGAGCCGGCCAGCGGCGCCCACGGCACGGACACTTCCATCCCCCAATGGAACGATTGACGGTTCACTACATGAACGAGGATCAGGCTGATCAACCATCCAAGGCCGAATCCCGCGACAAGGCCGATGCCCGTGACGGTCATGCCCTCGGTGGCAAGCATGGAGCCGATCTGTCGCCGCGTCATGCCGATGTGGCGCAGCATGCCGAACTCGCTTCGGCGCGACAGGACGAGCGCGCCGATCGACGACGACAGCCCGAACAGGCCGATAACGACCGCGGCAAGCTCGAGGGCATAGGTGACGGCGAACGTGCGGTCGAACGCCTTGAGCGAGAACTCGCGGATTTCTCCCGGTGCTGCAATCTCGAGCCGGGCACCGCCAGGGATTTCGCGCTCGATCGCGCCGCTCACCTGTTCCACTCCGGTGCCCGGAGCCAGCCAGAGCGCGGCGTTGGTGGCGCCGCGATCGCCGGTCAGCGCGATGTAGCGCTCGCGCTCGATCGCGATGGCTCCCTGTGGCCGAGCGTAGTCGCGCCACACGCCCGCGACGGTAAAAGCGGTCGACTTTCCCCCGATGGGAATTTCGACAATGCTGCCGAGTGCAAAACCGTAGAGATCGACCATTGCCTCATTGACCCACACCGGAGGCGGGGCGCCGGCAGCCGGCGTTATTTGCGCGCTCACCAGCTGAAGCTGCCGCGTCAGATTCGTCGCGTCGACCGTCCGCGCGAGCAGCACGACGCGCGGCCTCGAGGGATCGAGCAGCAGCTGTTGTTCACGAAGGAACTCGGCGCGACGCACGCCGGGAAGCGCGGCGAGACGCGCTTGGTCGTCGACCGTCATGTATGCGGTATCGCCGGCTGCGCTGGCTCGCACGTAGACATCGGCCGGAAGGATGCGCTCGAGCCACGCATCAAGCGAATTCCGGAACGAGGCAACCATGATCGCCATGGATACCATCAGGCTCACGCTGGCGACGATGGTGGCGAGGCTCACCGCGACCTGTCCCGGCGCGCCGCGCAGCTGCAATAGCGCCAGCCGCGATGGCGCTCCGCGCGGCATGGGCAGCAGCGAGAGCAGCAGCACCGCGACCCTGGGCATCAGCATCAGCGTGCCGATAAGGAGCAGCGCGATGGCGAGGTAACCGAACAAGGGCAGTCCGGCGATCGGCGGGGCCAGCGAAGCGATCGCCCCAGCACCGATGGTCGCGAGGCCGGGCCACGATGGGCGCAGGCGTGCGAACGCGCGCTCATCGTCGCCAGCCTTGAGCGCCAATGCGGGGGACGCGCGCGCGGCCTCGAGCGCGGGAGCAAGGCTCCCCAGCATTGCGATGACGACGCCAAGGCAGAAGAAGAGGGTCAGCGCCAGAGGAGCGGGCGAGAGCGTCGGAGCGAGGCCGCGAAAGTATCCCGCGCCGAAATCGGCACCGATGATCCGGAGCGCAGCGTGCGCCAGAACGAACCCGGCGGCCAATCCGAGCGCGCTGCCGGCGATACCGACCAACGCACCCTCTGCCACCAGCCATATCACGAGCTGTCGCCGCGTCACACCGAGCACGCGCAAGAGCGCCAATTGCGCGCGCCGGCGCACTACCGCCAACGCCTGGGTCGAGAAAACAAGCAGGCCGCCGGTGAAAAGCGCCACCAGCGCAAGGATGTTCAAATTGACACGGTAGGATCGGGACAGACTCTCGCCGGCCTTCATGCTGGCCTCAGGACGCTGGACCGCGAGGCCCGCAGGGAGCTCCGACTGCAACCGTTCGCGCAAAACGTCGACATCGACTCCGGGCTTCACGCGAAGGTCGACGCGAGTGATTCTGCCGAGGCGATCGAAGCTCGCTTGGGCAGCCGCGATATCCATCACCGCAAATCGCTGGTGCGCGTCGGCCGCCAACAACCCGGCGACATGCAGTGTTGCAGCGCGAAGCGCGACCTGAAAGCTCAAGCTGCCGCCGACTTCGACCCCAAGTGCGCTTGCTGCGGCGGGACTCAAGAAAAGCGTGTCGGAGCGCAGGTGATCCAGGCGGTCGGCAGAGTCCGCGACCAGGCTGGGCTCCACGGCGCCTGCACGGAATACGTCGATACCGATGATCTTCAACGCATCGCTGCGATCGGCGAGCTTTGCATCGAGCTCGACCACCGGGCTCGCCGCGGCCACCTCGGGCAACCGGGCAAGCTCCGGATAGACCGCTTCGTCGAAACCGTTCCGCGGACCCCGCACCTGGAGATCAGCGTCGCCCGAGAGAAACTGCACACCGAGAGCGAGCTCGTTGACCGCGGCACCGGTGACGAGGTGCACTGCGTAGCCGAGCGCGACCCCGAGCGCGATGGCGAGCACCGACAATATGCTGCGCGCCTTGTTTTGCGCGAGCGAGCTCGCAAGCACGAGCTGCCACGCCGACATCCTCGCTGGGCTCATCGCATCGCGCTAGACCCGCGTGAGCTCGTGCAGACCCGCGGGAGTCAGCTGGAGCGTGCGATCGCACGTCTGGGCAGCCATGCGCGAGTGCGTAACCAGGATACCGGCGGTGCTGTTCGCCTTGATCTGCTCGCGCAGCAAGCGCAGCACCTGGCTCGCCGTCTCCGTGTCGAGATTGCCTGTGGGCTCATCTGCAAGAACAAGCCGCGGTCGGTGCACCAGGGCACGTGCGATAGCCACGCGCTGCAGCTCGCCTCCGGATAGCTCGCGCGGCATGCTCACTTCGCGCTCGCTCAAGCCCACGCTGGCGAGCATGTCCGCCACTCGCGCATCGGCTTCAGCCCCGCCATTACCTAACAAGGACAGGGGCAGCGCGACGTTCTGCGCAACGGTGAGATACGGCAAGACATGAAACGCCTGAAAGACGAAGCCCATGTGTTTGCGACGAAGCGTAGTCAGCGCGTCATCGTCAAGCGCCGTCAGCTCCAAGCCATCGAGCTGGATCGAACCTTCGTCGGCGCTGTCGAGACCAGCGATGAGATTTAGCAGTGTCGACTTGCCGATGCCCGACTCGCCCATGATTGCGACATAGTCGCCAGCGCGGAGTTCTAGATGCACATCGGCAAAGACTATGCGCGGCCGCGGCCCGGCGTAGGACTTGGTCAGGCCATGAACAACAAGCATGCCCGGAGCGTAACGGTCGGAAGACACCCTGACAAGCGGCGCCGCTGGCAGCGCATGAAAGCTCAGGATGTCCAGTTCAGCGAAACGGCGTAGAAAAAAAACCCCCGCAACGCGGGGGTTGAGCACTGCACCATGAACATCGCAGATTCGTCGACTGGCCTCAGGTCACCGAGCGTCCGGTCTCGTGGTTCCGGTCCCACTTGGAACCGCTGACGATCATTTCTTCTTGCCTGTCCGCGCCGTCTAATGGTCGGAGGATCCTCGCTTTAGATCGGCGCGTTGGCAATCTTCTTTTACCATTGTTCTCAGAATCGTCCGTGCCAGGGATTCCGGGGCAGCTACCGCTTCTCCCACGCGAATCACTCTTGAAACGGATCCAAATGTCACCGTAATTACCCCCAACCGGAGTTGATACGATGCGGCGTATTGCGTGCCCTCGGCGTTCAAGGTCACTCGGCCAGCGGAGTTGAGCGCGTCCATCGGACCTTTCTCGGCTTGTCCCAGCCGCAAATCGTCGAGCTTCCTGCCGCGAGCGGCAGGTCGCGTACTAGCCACGCAGCGCCCTTACAACCCCGCCTTTCGAGAATGAAAGGGAAGAACCTTTCTCATCGCCTCGGCGCTAACTGTCGACTGTTCTTGCTGTTTACGCAGCTCGCGGCGAATTCTCGCGAAGGTTTTTCGCAAATCAGTTTCCACACTTTTCGTGTAGCGGAACGAAGGATCAAGGATGGATTTCATGTCTGCCTCCACGCTCGCGGTGTGAAATACATCACTGTTCGGCGCGCTTCGCCCATGCATGTTGCAAGAGGCGTTCCATCTCCGACCAAATTGCGAAGGTTCAACCACTTACCGCGAACGCCATCCGTCCTAAGTTTCGTAACGTAAAGAACTCCGACACATTCGCTTGAGTTCGCGCACTCGCATTGTTGCAGACAAGTTGTCATACCCTTCTGGGGAGAGGGGTGATTTTCCATCCGATGAACATTAGTACGCGTACTTCTTGAATGGGTATTCTTGAGTGATCTGCCCCAGGTTTTCTGTACGACGGAGCGATAGTTCCGACTCTCCAGCAAGCGTGTGCGCAGGCCTTGGCGACCCTGCCCAAGATCACCGCTCCGATTCATTTAGGCCTTTCTCAAATCCTGGTTCTTGAGCGGTATCGAGCGGACGCGTTTCCCCGTCGCGGCGTAAATCGCATTAAGCACCGCGGGCGCGGCCACGAAGATTGTCGGCTCGCCAACGCCGCCCCAGAAGCCCCCCGATGGCATGACAATTGTCTCGACCTTCGGCATCGCTTCCATGCGCATGATCTTATAGGTGTCGAAGTTCTTCTGCTCGATGCGGCCATCCTTGACGGAGCATTCGCCGTAGAGAAGGGCAGAGAGTCCAAATGCGAATGAGCCCGCGACCTGGCGTTCGATCTGTGCCGGATTTACCGCGTAGCCGGGGTCGGTCGCGGCGACGATACGGTGAATCTTCAAGGCCCCTTTGCTGCTGACCGAGACTTCGGCGCAGGCCGCCACGTAGCTGCCGTAACCCATCTGTTGCGCGAGGCCGCGATAAACGCCGCGCGGTGCGGGCTTGCCCCAGCCGACACGCTCGGCAACGGCATTGAGGACGGCGAGGTGTTTGGGATGATTCACCATGAGCTTGCGGCGAAACTCGAGCGGATCCTGGCGAGCCGCGTGCGCAAGCTCGTCCATGAAGCATTCCAGGTAAATCGCATTCTGATTGTTGTTCACTCCGCGCCAGAAGTGCGGCGGGATGTGCGGGTTGCGCATCGCGTGTTCGATGAGGAGGTTCGGAATCGTATAGCCGAACGCACTTTCCGCACCGCCCGCATTGAGGCCTTGGAACACAACCGGGTCCTTGCCGTTTTGCAGGTTCTGGGGAGCCACGTAGGCGAGGATCGACTGGCCCGAAATCCGCATTTGCAGCGCCGTGAGATTGTTGTTGCTATCAAATGCGCCGACCATCTTCGCTTGCGTAGTGGGATGGTAGCGGCCGTGCGTCATATCTTCTTCGCGCGACCAGATGAGCTTCACGGGAGTGCCCGGCATCTGTTTGGCAATCTCGACTGCCTGCTTCACGTAATCGTGCGTTGTGCGCCGGCCAAAGCCGCCGCCGGGCGGCATCTTGTGGACGTCGCACTGTGCGAGCGGCAAGCCTGATGCTTCGGAAGTGACGGCCAGCGCCGCCTCGCCGTTTTGCGTCGGCACCCACGTTTCGCACCGGTCGGCGGTATAGAGCGCAGTCGTGTTCATCGGCTCCATCGTGGCGTGGTGCTGGTAAGGATAGGTGTAGATCGCCTCGACCTTTTTGGCGGCGTGGGCAATCGCCTGTTTCGCATCGCCGTTCTCATTGCCGACAAACGCCTGCTCGGCATCGAGGCCGGTCTTCAGGAATTCGGCGATGGACGCGCTCGTCACCTTGGCGTTGCTGCCCTCCTCCCAAGTGATCGGCAGCGCGTCGAGGGCGACTTTTGCTTCCCACCAGTGATCGGCGACCACCGCAACCGCCGAGTCGCCGACCGGCACGACCTTCCTCACACCCTTCATGCCCGTGATGCGAGCCGCGTCGAAGCTCTTCACGGTGCCGCCGAACACTGGGCAATCGCTGATCGCAGCGCACAAAAGGCCGGGCAACTTCACATCGATGCCGTAGACCTGTGCCCCGATGACCTTGGGCGCGGTGTCGAGGCGCTTCAGAGGTTTTCCGGCAATCTTCCAGTCCTTTGGATCCTTCAGCACCACGTCCTTCGGCGGCTCGATCCGGGCCGCCGCTTCGGCCACCTTGCCGAAAGTCGTGGTGCGCCCCGAAGGCGTGTGCGTAATCACGCTATTGCTCGCGCTGCACTCGGCGGCGGAAACCTTCCACTCGTTCGCCGCCGCCTGGATCAGCATCAGGCGCGCGGTCGCGCCACCCTTTCGCACGTATTCGTTGGATTCGCGGATGCCGCGGCTGCCGGCGGTGCCATAATTGCCCCATACACGATTGCGTGCGAGGTTCTGGCCGGGCGTGGGGTACTCGGTGGAAACCTTCGACCAGTCGCAGTCGAGCTCCTCGGCGACGAGCTGGGCGAGACCGGTCATCGTACCTTGGCCCATTTCAGTCCGTGCGATGCGGATCACGACCGAGTCATCCGGGCGGATCACGACCCACGCGTTGACTTCGGGCAAGTCATCGGCAGCGCGCGCGACATCGGGTCCGCCGAATGGAAGCTTCAAGCCGAGCGCGAGCCCGCCACCCGCGGCAGCGGCGGCGATGAGAAAGGAGCGGCGAGTCATCCGAGGAACGTTGTTCATGATGGCCTCCCTCATGCCTTGGCCGCGGCGCTGTGGATCGCCACGCGAACCTGTTGGTAAGTGCCGCAACGGCAGATGTTGGTGATGGCCGCGTCGATGTCGGCGTCGGTCGGCTTCCGTTTGACCTTAAGCAGCGCAGCAACGGCCATGATCATCCCACTTTGGCAATAGCCGCATTGCGGTACATCATGCTCGATCCACGCTTGCTGCACCGCGTGCAGGACGCCGTTAGTGGCGAGACCTTCGATGGTCGTGATCTGCTTGCCTTCCGCCGCGCTCACCGGAAATGCACAGGAGCGTACGGCAGCGCCATCGACATGCACGGTGCACGCGCCGCACTGGGCGATTCCGCAACCATACTTGGTCCCCGTAAGGCCCACCCATTCGCGAATGACCCACAGGAGAGGCGTGCCCGGATCGGCGTTTACCTCCTGCACTGTTCCATTGATAGCGAGACGACTCATGACGAACCTCCGTATTCAAGATGTAAAGCGCCAGCGATACTCCGTTTAACATCTTTCACGGCGCGCTAGTGAAGTGGGTTGAGGTTTTGGCATCAATGCCTTCAATGGCCGAGGATCCAGTCGAGAAACCTCACCCGTGTGCACTTGCTTATCCGGCTTCTCCCACAACAGGTTCAAGTAGCCAGCCATCCTAGAGCCTAGCTGGGTATGAGCCAGCCGCTACCGGTGAAGTTCCGCTCAGGACGTGCGACGCGGAAGACAGCTGCACAAAGGGCCCCTATTCCTCATCACTACTTGATCTTGCCGCGCCCCGCAACCCGCCAAACAGATTCGACACGTCCGCCGCGAACGCCCACGATTTCCTCGTGCAGGTGGACCGTGGTGTCGGAATAGCCGACGATCAACTCGATCTTGTCGCCAATTTTGGGAGCAGCGCTTGGTTGGTCCAGCTCGATTTTGGTGTGCTCGGCCGAAAGCTTGATTGCGCTTATCGGCGGCATGCCGCGAGGCGCCGGCATCGCCGCATCGCCGCTCATCGTCTTCTTGCCGGCGTCGACGACGATTCGTGTCGGCGTCGGCCGGCTCGATACCGTCGTGAGCACGGTGAGCGCCGGCGCGAAATCGACATGGTAATGCGTGAGGTAGTGCATATCACTGAAAATGGCCCCGCCGACCTGCACCTCGGTCACTCCGGGTTGCTGCGCACAGTAGGGAAAGGTGCCGGTGCCGCCGCAACTCACGACCACGACGCTGTGGCCGGCCGCAGTGCAGGCGCGAGCGCTTGCGGTAAGTGCGGCAACTGCCTCGCGGACCGTGCGCTCCTTCTCGACCGGGTCGGCGATGGTCGTGGCGTGGCTTTCCCAGCCCGTCACTCCGACGAAGCGAAGACCCGGGCGGCTGGCGATCTCGCGCGCGAACGCCACCACGGCCCGGTCTGGCTCGACACCGGCGCGATTCATGCCGATATTGACCTCGATCGCCACGCTCAATCGCTTGTCTGCATTCCTGAAGGCCGCGTCGAGCTCGATCAGGTTCTCGATGCTGTCGACGCAGACGATAGGATCGGCGTGGTCGGCAAGCTGGACCAGCCTGCCGATCTTGATCGGCCCCACGATCTGGTTGGCAATCAGGATATCGCGGATGCCCGCGGCAGCCATCACTTCGGCTTCGCCGAGCTTCGCGCAGGTAACGCCGATCGCGCCGGCGGCGATCTGCAGCTTCGCGATCTCCGGTGTCTTGTGTGCCTTCGAATGCGGCCGCCATGCGACGCCGTATGCGCGGCAGGTTGCGACTATCCGCGCGATATTGGCTTCCATGACGTCGAGATCGACCAGCAGCGCCGGCGTATCGAGCGCGGATTTCGCCTGGCCGATCAGGCTGTGCGGCGACACCGTTCGGGTTTCCATCGCCTCATTCTATCGAGGATGCAAGCCGGCGGCGCGGTAGGCATCTTCGACGAGTCGCAAGGTTTTCAGATTGTCGGCGGAGCCGGTTTCGAACGGCGCGCCGGATTCGAGGCAATCGACAAAATGCGCGATGACGCCGTCGAAGCTCGCCTGATAGCCGTGATCGCGGTCGTAAGTCTGCTTGCGAGGCTGATCGCCGAGCAGGCGCAGCTCGGAGTTCTCGAAGGTGGCGCTTGCCTTGCTGCCCACCACTTCGAGGCGATCAGGAGGACGGGGAGGATAGCCGGGCGCGGCCATGGTGCCGGTCACCTCGATCGGTGCACCGGACACGGTTTGCAGGAAAATAGCCGCCACTGTTTCGCCGGCCACATCGGGGACTGTGCGCGCGGCACGCGCGCCGACAACGGCGAGCTCGCCGCAGAGATAACGCATGACATCGAGGTGATGGATCAACACCTCCGCGATCATCAGTCGCTCTTCGTGCTGCATGAAAGGTTGGCGTTCGAGCGATGGCCGACGACCGCTCGCGTCAGGCAACATCCCGGACGTGATCATCGACATTCGCGCGAGCAGCACGTCTCCGAGGTCGCCCGCCGTGATCCATCGCTTCAGTTCGCGATACCACGGGCGGAAGCGCCAGTTCTCATGCACCATGAGGCGCGACTTGCCTTCGACGCGACGGACCAGTGCCTCCGATTCGGCCAGCGTGGGTGTCAAGGGCTTCTGGCAAAGGACATCGATTCCGCGTTCGGCTGCGGCAGCGACCCAGCTTGCGTGCGTTTGGCGTGGCGAAGCGACGTCGAGAGCGTCGACCGCTCCCGCGGCGAACATCGCATCGGCGTCTCGAAAGACCTTGGGAATGGAGAATTCCTCGGCGCGCCTGGCGGCTCTGTCGGCATCCGGGTCACAGATCGATACCAGACGCACGCGCTCACCCAGCTTTCGCCATGCGGCCAGATGATACCAACTGATCATGCCTGCGCCGGCCAGCGCGACCTTCAGCGGCTTCGTTTTGGTGAATGGTGCCGCCATCGATCAATCACCCATACCGAAGAGCCGGCGTGGATTGTCGGCGAGCACGCGCTCTCTGTCGCCGTGGTCCGGCAGCCAACGCGAGAGCGGCGCCATCACATCGGCATAGCTCGGCCGCCGCGGCACGTTGATGAATGGCCAATCCGATCCCCAAATGCAGCCGGCCACGCCAAACGCATCCAGCAGCTCCTCGACAAATGGATCGAGATCATGAAATCCCTTCAGCGCTCGCGAAACACGAAACAGGGAGGAAAATTTGACCGCCGCCTTTCCCTCGCGCCCGAGTGCGAGAACGGATTGAAATCCTGCATGGCCGATGCCGCCGGCGATGTCGCGCACGCCGAAGTGGTCGACCAATACTCGAATGCCGCTCCTCTGCAAAACCGCGGCGGCGAGCGGCCACTGAGCGTCGTCGGCATAGACCTGTGCGAACCATCCCAGCGCTTTCAGCCGCTCCAGCAGCCGAGGCGCGTCGCGGCGCAACAGCGCTTCGGGCTCATAGCTCACCAGATTGAAGCGGACGCCGACCACACCTGCGGCGGCCAGATCCTCGAGTGTTCTATCGCTGGCATCCGGGTCGATCACCGCAATTGCCTTGAACCGGCCGCGATACGCTTTTACCGCGTCCAGGATCGCCGCGTTGTCGGTGCCGTAGCCGCTCAACTGCACCAGTAGCGCGCGACCGACGCCATGACGATCGAGCACCACGCAGAATTCCTCGCGCGTTCCGCTCTCGTCCGGACGCGGCTTGTAGCCGCGCGCTCCTGCGAAAGGAAACCGCGCTGGATCGATGATATGGGCATGGCAATCGACAATGCGACCGGCATTTGCCACGATGTTTTCCTTCTGCGTCGGTGACCTAAACGATGGCCTTCGTCGTCGCCGGGTCGAACAGATGAATCGCCGCGGTATCCAACGCGATGTCGAGATTGTCGCCAGTGCGCAAACCCGTGTCGCGCCCGATGCGCGCGATCAGCTCTTCGTTCGAACCATCCAGCGCCACCACCAGCAGCGTCTCTGCGCCCAGCGGCTCCACGGCGACGACGCGCACGTGCAGGCGCGCGAACCGTGCAGCGTCGCCCTCCGGGACCGTCTCGTACAGATCTTCCGGCCGCACGCCGATTATCACCTCCCGGCCGACATGCTGTGCTAGCGATGACGACGTTCGCTTCGGCAGGGAGACAGCGCCGCCTGCAAAGTGCGCCAAGGCGCGACCGTCTTCGGCGTCGATCCGGCCGTTCAACAAATTCATCGACGGACTGCCCAGAAATCGCGCCACGAAAGTGTCGGCGGGATTTCTGTAGACGTCCAGGGGGCGGCCGATCTGCACGACCCTGCCCTGGTTCATGATACAAATGCGGTCGCCCATGGTCATCGCCTCGACCTGGTCGTGCGTCACGTAAATCGAGGTGGTGCCGATTTCGTGCTGCTGCTTGATCAGCTCGTTACGCGTGGTGACGCGGAGCGCCGCATCCAGATTGGACAGCGGCTCGTCGAACAGGAACACCTTGGGATCGCGAACGATCGCGCGGCCGAGCGCCACGCGCTGCCGCTGACCGCCCGACAGCGCATGCGGTTTGCGATTCAGGAAATCGGTCAGTCCCAGCTTGGCTGCGGCGGCGTGCACGCGCCGCGCGACTTCCGCCTGCTCAATGTTCCGCCGCCGCAATCCGAAGGCCAGATTCTCGTAGACCGTCATGTGCGGGTAAAGGGCGTACGACTGGAACACCATGGCGATGTCGCGCAACTTGGCTGGAACAGGATTGACGATCTTGCCGTCGATCGACACGGTGCCGGATGTGATCGGCTCGAGCCCCGCGATCATGCGCAGCACCGTGGACTTGCCGCAGCCCGAGGGTCCCAGCAGCACCATGAACTCGCGGTCTGCCACGGTGAAACTGACGTCGTGCACCGCAGGCGCCGCAGCACCCGCGTAACGCTTGCTGAGTTCTTCAACCGTTATGACCGCCACGTTTGCATCGCTTTAAGCAACCGTGTCACGGCGACCTAGCGGACTGCCCTGGCGGTCATGCCCTTGATCATGGTTTCGGAAAAGAAGGCGTAGATCGCGATGATAGGGAGGATCGCGATCATGAGGC
Source organism: Casimicrobiaceae bacterium (assembly GCA_035568975.1). Taxonomy (GTDB): domain Bacteria; phylum Pseudomonadota; class Gammaproteobacteria; order Burkholderiales; family Casimicrobiaceae; genus PALSA-1003. The sequence continues at coordinate 69,613 of DATMNH010000286.1, read as the reverse complement.
CCGTCGCGACCATGCCGACGTCGAGCTGGTGGCTGCCCGTGAAGTGCATGATGCCGAGCGGCAGCGTGCGCTTGTCGTCGTCGGTCAACAAGACCACGGCGAAGAGGAACTCGTTCCATAGGATGATGAAATTGAGCGTAACGGTGGTGAAGATCGCGGGCATGCCGATCGGCATGGTCACGCGCCAGAAGATCTCGAAATCGGAATACCCGTCCATGCGCGCGGCATCGAAGAGATCCTGGGGAATCTGGGCGAAGAAGCCTTCCAGAATATAAACCGTCATCGCGATGTGCGTCGCGACATAAACCAAGATGAGCCCTGTCAGCGTGTTGTATAGGTTGATATCCAGCAGGATCTGGAACAGCGCCAGGATCAGCAGTTGAGGCGGCAGGACCAGTCCCGAAAGAATCAGGAAGCGCACCAGGTGGTTGCCGCGAAAGTTGTAGCGCGCGAGGCAGTGCGCTGCCATCGCCCCGATCACCGTCACCAGCGCGACGGCGATCACGACTACGATGGTGCTGTTCCAGAAATAGGTCCCGTAGTGCGACTTGGTCCACGCCTCGACAAATTTCTCCCAATGCGCGGGGATTGGAAGGCCGTAGGGATCCTTGAAAATCTCGGCGGTTGTTCGCAGCGACATCGTCGCCACCCACAAGAGAGGTCCTCCCGTCACCACCGTATAGAGAACGACGAACAGTACGAGCGGCGCGCGTCGCACCTGGTCGAAGCCCAACCGCATCTGCATGGGCAAGCTAAAACTCCAGGCTTTCGCGTCGGCGCAGCAGACGCGTCATGATCGAGATGAAGACAAGAATGATGACGAACCACAGCACCGCGATGGCCGACGGATAACCGAGATCGAAAGTGTTCCATTCGAAGGCGCGCTTGTAGACATACGTCGACACCGTCTCGGTCGACCACAAAGGCCCGCCCCCCGTCATTATCCAAATCAAGTCGAAGACCATCATCTTGCCAATGAACGACAGCACCAGCAGATTGACGATCGTCCCCCGCAGCATCGGCGCGATGATGTAGACGAGCTTGGCGAACCAGCCACAGTTGTCGAGCTCCGCCGCGCCGAGCACCTCGGATGGCAGCGCATGAAGTGCGGCCAGAAACACGATCATGTTGAAGCCGAGCCATTTCCACTCGTGCGCCACGAGGACGGACCACAAGGCCGTGGACGGATGCCCGAGCCAGGATTGCTCGAACGCGCCCAAGCCCAGCCAGCGCAGCACTGCGTTCGCCAGCCCCCAGTCGTAGTCGAAGATCCATACCCACAGGATTCCGACCACCACGTAAGACATCAGCACCGGAGTGAACCAGACGACACGCAGCAAGGGCGCGAGCGGCGCGCGCGCGAACAAACAGAGCGCCAGCAGCAGGCCGCCGACTACATCGACGATTGTCGCGACGATCGTGAACACTGAAGTGTTGGCGACCGCCTTCCAGAAAACCGGATCGGCGAGCAGCAGGGTCGTGAAGTTGCTCAGGCCGACGAACTCGACGACACCCTGTGGCTTGATCACATGGAACGCGTTATAGAAGGTGCGCAGAACGGGATAGATCGTGAATCCGGCATAGACCAGCAGCGCGGGCGCGAGAAAGACCACGAGAACCGCGATGCCTGCGCTCCGCGCGTCGACCTCCGGACGCGCAGAAGCCGGTCCTGCGAAGCGGGAAAGCCAACCGGGAACGCTCATCGATGCAATCAGCCGCCGCGATTCCGGAGGGTCCGTCCCGGCGGCTGCGCGGCACGGACCGCGGCGCAATGGAATCGGTTACGCCGCGGCCGCCTTGAGATGCGAGGTGCCGGCTCCTCCATCTAGCCCTTGTAGCAGGCCTTGTTCATCATCTGCACGGTTTGATCGACTGAAAGCAGGCCACCCGGGAAGCCGGAGTTGAGAACCTGGATGAACGTATCCTTGCACTCGCCGGTGACCATGTCGCGCGGCTGGCCGATGAAATACTTCTCGCCCTTCTGACGATCCATGAGCTCGTTGAAATAGGCGGCGTGCGGACCGGAGAAATTCTTCACGTCTGCCTTGATGCCGGTCTGGAGATAGACGGTCTCGATCCACATCTTGCCCATTTCCGGAGTCGACATCGCATTCAGAAATTCCGCTGACAGTTGCTTCTGCTTGCTCGCGGAGTTGATCGCGAAGCTCGCGCCTATGGTCGATGTCTTGCACTCATTGCACGCGCCGCGATCCATGGCCGGAAATTGCATGATGCCGAGCGGGAAATTCTGCGGCTGGCCGCCCTTTTCCTCGGGCACGAAGGCGCGTCCGGTGTAGAAGCTCCCCATCGGCAGCATCAGCGCGCCAGGCTTGCTGTAAAAATAATAGTGCGACTCGCCGAGCTTGAGCGTCATGAAATTCTTGGGGTATGCGCCGGCGTCGATCAACTCCTTGACCCATTTGAGCACTTCGACAACGCGTGGATCGGCGAAGGACAGCTTGCCCGTGAACAGTTTCTGATAGTCGTCCGGCCCCAGCTTGCGCAGCAGCGCTTCGACGGTGATGTAGGCCCCCGGATAGGGACGGTCGCCGACGCCCTGCGCGATGGGCGTCATGCCGGCGGCACGAGCCTTCTTGACCAGGTCCAGGAACTGCGACTGGGTGAGCTGCCCGTTCGCGGGAAGCGTCACCCCGAGCTTCTTCAGCGCATCCTTGTCGTAAAAGAGCTCGACGGTATAGGCTTCCTGCGGAATGCCGTAGGTCTTGCCGTTGTGGGTCCATACCTTGCGCGCCCACGGCTCGATGTTGTTCCAGTTGACCAGATCGTCCAACGGAACGATGTAGCCGGCGGTGATGTATTCGACCTGATCGGGCTCGAGATAGAAAACGTCCGGGCCCTTGCCCGCCGGGAGCGCGGTCTTCAGCGCGGCGGAGAGAGGATTTTTCTCGTACCAGGTGATCTTGACCTTCGCGCCGGGCCGCAGCTTCTCCAGATTTCTGGCGGCCAGCTCACGGAACGCCACTTTCGCAGGCTCATCCGCCTCGTGACTCCACACCTCCAGCGTCACGTCCTGCGCGCGTGTCGTCGGCGCGGCACCGATCAGGACCGCAAGCGCAACCAATCCTACGACCGCCGCGAATCGCATTTTTGATGCATGCATGAGTTGGATCCTCCGTCGCTCGCGAAGGCCAAAATAACCATCCGCGATAGATTGATACGAGTTGCACTTACCGCATCTGGCCGAGATTCGCGGCAGGCGCCTCCCGGTTGCCGACGATAGTAGTACAAAGGGCGCCTCTCCACCATTTCGGCGCGACTAAGGCACGAGCCTGTACCCCACGGCGGTTTCGGTCAGAAGGTGTTTCGGCTGGGTTGGGTCATCTTCGAGCTTGCGCCGCAAATGACTCATGTGCACACGAACGTAGTGCTCATGCGCTACATACGAGGGCCCCCACACTTCGCGCAGTATCTGGCGATTCGTAATTACCTTTTCCGCGTTCGCAATCATCGTCGAAAGTAACCGATATTCGATGGCAGTGAGGTGGACTTCGGCGCCGCCCTTGCGAACGATCCGTTTGATGAGATCGACTTCCACGTGCCCGAATCGAAATACGGATAGCTTTTCGGATCCTGCGACGACCTTCCTGCGCAGGACGGCACGGACGCGGGCAAGCAACTCGCCGACGCCGAACGGTTTGGCCAGATAGTCATCAGCGCCTGCATCCAGGGCTTTGATCTTGTCGGTCTCGTGGACCCGCGCCGAGAGCACGATCACCGGGATCGTCGACCAGGTACGCAAATCGCGGATGAAATCGATGCCGTCTCCATCGGGCAGACCCAGGTCCAGAATGACGACGTCGGGCTTGCGGGTTCCCGCTTCGACGAGTCCGTCTTTGAGCGTCCCGGCCTCGTGAACCTGCCAGCCCTCGGTCTCGAGCGCCGTGCGCACAAATCTGCGGATCTGGGGTTCGTCCTCGACCAGAATGGCGATGGGGCCGGGGTCGCTCATCGGGTCAGCCGTTAGGCCTTGCCGGTCACCGGCTCTTCGGACAGCGGCATTTCGGGCGGGGTACCGAGCGGCAAAGTAAAACAGAATCGAGCCCCGTGCCCGGCGTTGTCTTCGACCCAGATTCGTCCCCGATGTGCTTCGACGATGGCGCGGCTGATCGCTAGTCCCAGTCCCACGCCGGGCGTCGCCGACTCCCGCGAACCGCGCGTGAATTTCTCGAAGATCGCTTCGCGTTGCGCTTCCGGGACGCCCGGGCCGCTGTCACTCACAGTGATCAGTAGTTGATCCCCCAGTGCTTCGGCGGCGACGCGTATTGCCGTCCCTGCCGGCGTGTACTTGCCGGCATTCTCCAACAGGTTGTATAGCACTCGCTCGATCAACGTCGCGTCGAACTCGACCAATGGCAGCTCCGGCGGCAACGCGACCTCGACGCTGTGGTTGGCAAGCGCGGGATGGGCTGCCTTGAGCGCGCTGCCGACTACTTCCTCGACGGATTGCCATTCCCGGCGCAGCTTGACGTCTCCGCTTTCGATGCGCGCCATGTCCAGCAGATTGTTGACCAACGCGCTCATCCGGCGCGCTTCTTCGGCGATCGCCTGCGCCGTGTCGCGCTGCAGGCCGGAGAGCTCGGGCTTGGTCAATTCGAGCGACTCGGCCAGGCCCACCACCGCGGAGAGAGGTGTACGCAAGTCATGCGAAAGCGCGGCCAGCAGCGAATTGCGCAGACGCTCGGATTCCATGCGTATGAGCGCCTGCTGCGCCACCTCGACATAGTGCACGCGTTCGAGAGCGATCGCGATCAATGCGGCAAAAGTGTCCAGGTGGCGCCGCTGCTCCGGCACCATGAGCAGCCGCCGATTCGATGCACTGATGGCAAGCACACCCCGGGTGCGCATCGGTGCGCGCAGCGGCAAATACAGGAACGCGCTGCCCGGAAGAGTGTCGGTGCCGGCACCCGCCGGCTGGGACTTCTCATACGCCCACTGAGCGGCGACACGGAGGTCGGTCGCAAGCGCAAGCCCGCCCGGATCGTGCAGCTGGAGGCGCTCCTGTTCGTCGGGTATCAGTATCGCGACTTTGGCCTGAAACGTGCTCGCGATGAACTTGTTGGCGGCCTCGACGACTTGCTCGGTTTGCAGCAGGCTCGACATGTCTCGCGCGAACTCGTAGAGCGCGCGGGCGCGCTCCTCTCTGGAAGAGGCGATGCGCGCCTGGTAACGCAGTCCCGCGGTCATCTGTCCGGTAATGAGCGCTATGGCAAGCATCACCACCAGCGTGAGCAGGTACTGTACGTCCGTCACGGCAAACGAGAACCGCGGCGGCACGAAAAAGAAGTCGAAGCTCGCGACACTGACGAAGGCAGCAAGCACCGCGGGGCCGCGCCCGAACCTGACGGCGATCAGAACGACCGTGAGCAGAAAAAGCATCACGATATTGGCAAGATCGAAATATGGCTGAAGCGGTACGGCGATCAAGGTAGTCGCGAGACACCCTAGCGCTGCCCACACGTAGCGCAGACGCTTGGCGGTGCGGCGCGGATCTTCGACAATCTCGGAGGCGCTAGCCTGCGCCGGTGGCTCGATCTGCGATTCTCCGCGACCGATTTCGATCACGTCCGCGTCGGGCGCAAGGGCACCCACTCGGTTGGCGATATCGCGCACCCATGGCCAGGATCGCTTCGAATGGGCGCGGCCCATGACAAGCCTCGAACAATTATGGGTCTGCGCGTATTCCACGATGGCGGAGGCCGCGTCGCTGCCGGAGAGAATCGCGGTCTTGGCGCCGAGATCCTGCGCCAGCTTCACGGTCCTGAGAATGCGCTCACGTTCCCGCGGCGGCAGCCGCTGGAGCTTCGGGGTCTCGACGTAGACAGCGGTCCATTCGATGCCAAGCTGGCTGGCGAGCCGCGCCGCGCTCCTGACGACATGCTCGCCTCCGTAGTCCGGTCCAACGCAACAGAGAAGCGATGCTTCGGTTTTCCAGATGCGCTCGATCGCCTGGTCGGTGCGATATGCCTGAACATCGTCCTCGACCCGATCGGCCGTGCGGCGCAGCGCGAGCTCGCGCAGCGCCATGAGATTGCCCTTGCGGAAGAAATTTCCCGCAGCGCGCTCGATCTGCTCGGGAAGATAGACCTTGCCGGCCTTGAGGCGTGCCAGCAACTCGTCGGCAGGAATGTCGACCAGGATGACATCGTCGGCCTCGTCGAAAAACGTATCGGGGACAGTTTCCCACACGCGGATGCCGGTTATACCGCCGACGACGTCGTTCAGGCTCTCCAGATGCTGGACGTTGAGCGTCGTGAATACATCGATGCCGCTATCCAGTAGCTCGTCGATGTCCTGCCAACGCTTCGGATGCCGCGCACCGGGCGCGTTGGTATGGGCAAGCTCGTCGACTAGGATCAGCGCCGGGTGCCGAGCGAGCGCGGCATCGAGATTGAATTCCTTGACCGATGCGCCCTGAACATCGAGCAGCAGCGGCGGCAAATCCTCGAGACCCTCGAGCAGTGCGGCCGTTTCTGCGCGGCCGTGCGTTTCGAGCACGCCGACGACAACATCGCCGCCGGCACGGCGCAGCGTCTGGGCTGCGACTAGCATCGCATAGGTCTTCCCAACACCGGCCGAAGCGCCAAAGAAAATTTTCAGCCGGCCCCGTGCGGCGCGCGCTTCCTGTGCTTTGACTTCCGCAAGGAGGTCATCCGGATTTCGGCGCTGCTTTTGCATGCTTGGCCGTTTGCGGTGATCGAGCGCTAGTGTAAGACCCTAGCGGTCGGCCGCCAACCCGCATCACCCTATGTGGGCCAGGCTGGTAGTCCCGGTAATCCCTCCGATGTCGCGCTACATCGGTCCGCGACCCCTCAGGGCGCCGGTCATCCTACTTGCGATCGAGCGCGAGATTGAGCTTGAGCACATTGACCCGCGACTCGCCAAGGACGCCAAGCGTGCGGCCCTCGGTCGCGTAGCCGATGAGCTCGCGAATGCGGTCGGGCGGAAGCCCGCGGACTTTGGCAACGCGCGCGATCTGATATTCCGCAGCTGCCACGCTTATGTGCGGATCGAGCCCGCTGCCCGAGGCGGTTATCAGATCGACCGGCACCGGTGCCGTGTTGCCCGGATCGGCGTCGCGCAACGCTTTGATGCGGTCCTTCACCGCGTCGGCCAATGCCGGATTGCGGGCACCCTGATTCGAACCCGACGATGCCATTGCATTATAGGGTTGCGGTGAGGTCGCCGATGGACGGCTCCAGAAGTACTTGGGGTCGTCGAAAGGCTGACCTATCAGTTCCGAGCCGCTGGTCTTGCCGTCGGCGGAGATCAGGCTGCCGTTCGCTGCGCGTGGAAACGCGAGCTGCGCGATGCCGGTAACAATGAGCGGGTAGGCGATTCCGGTCAGCACGCTCATGATCACGAGGATGCGGAGGGCGGGGAGAAGTTCGGCAAACATGGGCGTTATCCTTTTCCTGTCACGCAAGATGCAGCGCAACGAGCAAGAGATCGATCAGTTTGATCCCGATGAATGGCAGCAGGATGCCGCCGACACCGTAGATCAGCATGTTGCGGCGCAGAATCGCAGCGGCGCCAACCGGCCGGTACTTGACGCCATTGAGAGCCAGCGGGATCAGCGCCGGAATGATCACCGCGTTGAAGATGACGGCCGACAATATCGCGCTGTTCGGCGTCGCCAGCCGCATCACGTTCAGCGTATCGAGCACCGGATAGGTGCTGGCAAACGCCGCCGGAATGATGGCAAAGTATTTGGCGACATCATTCGCAATCGAGAACGTGGTCAGCGCGCCGCGGGTCATCAGAAGCTGCTTGCCGATCTCGACGATTTCGATGAGCTTGGTCGGGCTCGAGTCGAGGTCGACCATGTTCCCGGCCTCTTTCGCCGCCTGTGTGCCGCTGTTCATCACCACGGCGACATCGGCCTGCGCCAGCGCCGGCGCGTCGTTGGTTCCGTCGCCGGTCATCGCGACCAGCTTGCCTTCCGCTTGAATATCTCGAATCAGCTTGAGCTTGGCCTCGGGCGTAACTTCGGCGAGGAAGTCGTCGACTCCCGCCTCGGCGGCGATGGTCGCGGCGGTCAGCTTATTGTCGCCGGTGATCATGATCGTCTTGATGCCCATCTTGCGCAGTTCGGCAAAACGCTCCTTGATGTTCGTCTTGACGATGTCTTTGAGCTCGACGACGCCGAGCACATGGCGACCTTCGGCAACGACAAGTGGCGTAGAGCCACGCCGGGCGACATCCTCGACCCGCGAGGTGACCTCGACGCTGACCGAGCCGCTCTGCGGAGCAATCCAGTCGCGGATCGCGTCGAGCGCACCCTTGCGGATCTCCCTCCCGCGAAAGTTGACGCCACTCATCCGCGTTTGCGCCGAGAAGGGAACGATCGTGAACTGCCCCGGCTCCAGCGGCGGCGGCAGGACGCCGTAGGCGCGCTTGGCGTGCGCGACGATGCTCTTGCCTTCGGGGGTCTCGTCGCCTAGCGAAGCAAGCAGCGTCGCCTCGGCAAGCTGCTGCACCGTCACGCCAGCGACTGGAAAGAGCGCCGAAGCCTGGCGGTTGCCGAACGTAATCGTGCCGGTCTTGTCGAGCAGAAGCACGTCGCAATCGCCGGCCGCTTCCACCGCGCGGCCGGAAGTGGCGATCACGTTCGCCCGCATCATCCGTCCCATGCCGGCGACGCCGATCGCCGAGAGCAGGCCGCCAATCGTGGTCGGAATCAAACACACCAGCAGCGCAACGAGCACGGTGATCGTAATCGGAGTGCCGGCCTTGGCAATTTCGACGCTGTAGAGCGAAAACGGCAGCAGGGTAACGGTCGCAAGCAGAAACACCAACGTCATGGCGACCAGCAGGATGGTGAGCGCAATCTCGTTCGGCGTCTTTTGACGCTTGGCGCCTTCCACCATGCCAATCATGCGGTCGAGGAAGGCTTCGCCGGGATTGACGTTGATGCGCACGATGACCCAGTCGGATAGCACGCGCGTGCCGCCGGTCACAGTATTGAAGTCGCTACCCGCCGCACGGATCACCGGTGCGCTTTCGCCGGTGATCGCACTCTCGTCGATCGACGCGACGCCCTCGATCACCTCGCCATCGCCGGGAACCATGTCGCCCTGCACGGCCAGCACGATGTCGCCCTTGCGCAAGGTGCTCGACGGCACCGATGTCTGTGCCGCACCGCGTACCGGTTTGGCGAGCTTCTTGGCGATCGTGTCCTTGCGGGCGCTCTTGAGGGACGCCGCCTGTGCTTTGCTCCTGCCTTCGGCGATGGCTTCGGCGAAGTTGGCGAAGAGCAGCGTGACCCACAGCCACAACGTCACGGCGAGAATGAAGCCTGCCGGGGCCTCCCCTTTGCCGCCGAGCGCCTGCACCCAGAGGATCGTTGTGAGAATGCTGCCGATATAGACAACGAACATCACCGGGTTGCGCCATTGGTAGCGCGGCGTCAGTCGACGGAAGCTGTCGATCAGCGCCGTCTTCATCAGGTCGCGGTTCACGAACCACGACAATCCGCCGTGCCTTGCAATTGCAGTCGACATGATCATCTCTCTGGTAAGTTGGCGCGCATCATGAACCGGAGAAGAGCAACAAATGCTCGACCACCGGCCCCAAAGCGAGCGCCGGCACGAATGTCAGCGCTCCGACCGTGATGACGACGCCTATCAACACGAAGACAAAAAGCGGCGTATGTGTGGGCAGTGTTCCCGCGGATGGTGGAACGTGCTTGGCCGCGGCGAATGCGCCAGCGAGCGCGAGCACGGGAATTGCCAGCCAGTAGCGGGCGAACAGCATCGTGATGCCCAGCGCCGTGTTGTAGAAAGGGGTGTTCGCATTCAATCCTGCGAATGCGCTCCCGTTGTTATTGCCTGCCGACGAGAACGCGTAAAGGATTTCGCTGAAACCCTGGGCACCAGGATTGGACGCGCCAGCCTTGCCGGCATCGAGCATGACCGCCAGCGCTGTCCCGCACAGCACGAGTAGTGGTGGGATCAGGATCGCGATCGACGCCATCTTGACCTCGTAGGCGCCGATCTTCTTGCCCAGGTACTCCGGCGTGCGGCCGATCATAAGGCCGGCGAGGAACACCGCCACGACCGCGTAGACGATCATTCCGTAGAGGCCGGATCCCACGCCGCCGAAGATCACTTCGGATAGCTGGATGAGCCACATCGGGATCAACCCGCCGATCGGCGTGAATGAATCGTGCATGGAATTGACCGAGCCGTTGGACGCGGCCGTGGTCGCGGTCGCCCATAGCGCGGAATTGGCTACGCCGATCCGCACTTCCTTGCCTTCCATGTTGCCGCCGGGATTGGTATCGCTCGCCACCTGATCGGCGCCGAGAGTAGTGAGCACCGGATTACCGTTCTGCTCCGCCAGATAGGTGCCGGGAAGGAGGGCGACGAAAACGATCGTCATCGCCGCGAGCAACGCCCACCCTTGCCGGGTATCGGAAATCATGCGGCCGAAGGTGTAGCAGAGCGCCGCCGGAATGAGCAGAATCGCGAGCATCTCGAGGAAATTGGCGAGCGGCGTCGGATTCTCGAAGGGATGCGCCGAGTTCACGTTATAAAAGCCGCCGCCGTTGGTGCCGAGCTGCTTGATCGCGATCTGCGAAGCGACCGGACCGAGCGGAACAGTCTGCTCGCTGGTCGTCGCCTTCTCGGTGACCGGATTGCCTTTGTCATCCTTGAGCGGCTGGCCATCCGGCCCGTTCTTGGGGTTATCGAACGTCACCGGCTGTACCAGGGTGACCGTGGCAGCCTTGGCAAACGTCTGCGGGATTCCCTGCCACACCAGCACGAGCGCAAACACAAGCGATAGCGGCAGCAGAATGTAGACGGTCGTCCGCGTCACGTCCACCCAGAAGTTGCCGATCCCGCCCGCTTGCTTGCGGATAAATGCACGCGTCAAGGCGACCAGCACCGCCATGCCTGATGCCGCGGAAGCGAAATTCTGCACGGCGAGCGCCAGCATCTGCGTCAGGTAGCTCATCGTGCCCTCGCCAGCGTACCCCTGCCAGTTGGTGTTGGTGATGAAACTCGTCGCCGTATTGAACGACGAGTCCGGGCTGACAGCCGCCAGCTCCTGCGGATTGAGCGGCAGCCATTGCTGAACGCGCTGCAGCAGGTAGACGACAAGCGCCCCGAGCAGGTTGAACCACAGCATGGCCGCGGCGTAGCGCACCCACGACATGTCCTGCGCCGGATCGACGCCCGAACCGCGGTAGATCAGCCGTTCCAAAGGACCGCCGATGCGCTGCATCCGTACAGCACGACCCTCGTAGACCGCGGCCATGTACGCGCCAAGCGGCTTCGCCAAGAGCAGAAGGACAACGACGTATAGGCCCAGCTGCAGCCAACCCGAGGTGTTCATGAAAAGAGCTCCGGCTTGAACAACGCGATGACCAGATAAACGAAGATGCCCAACGCCGCGAGGCCGCTCAGCCAATAGACCCAGTTCATGACTTGCCTCCCTTATCCATCAAGGCCGCGCAAAAGCGGATCAATCCCGCGGAAGCGACGAAGAATCCGACGATCAATGCGATATAGACGGCGTCCATTTCATTTCCTCTGCAGTCGTGGTGCGATCGATCCTGTGACGGCGATCAGAACGTCTTCTGAATAAATACGGTCCCGGTGGATTTGCCGATATTTTTGCCTGCAATGGCGTAGCCGGAGTCCTTGGTGTTGGAGTTGTTGCTGTTATCGATGGCAAATGGCACCTGAGCTCAGCAATTCTTACCCATTGAATTGCCGAGCTTCGGACCATGTTGCTACGCTGCGCGCCGCTCTACAGGTGCAAGCGGCCCATCGAGGTGGGATGACTCCGAGGGACCGTCGGCTTGCGCGTTCCACGTTCCACGCCCAGAGACCGGTACGCGAGTGGCGCCCTCCGCCGGCGCTTCTGTCCGATCCTTGGCATCGGGCTGCTTCTTGAAAAAACCGCGAAGCACCGGAACGATAAGAAACGGGCATGCCAGCAGGAATACGAACAGCAGCCGCAGAAGCCACCATGCATGAAGAAGGTCCACGTTGTTCTTTCATCAAAACGATGACGACAACGATACACAGCGGTGGGTAAAGTAGGTGCATATTATCCAGGCACGCGCGTAAAGAAAGCGTAAAGACCGATGGCACACATTAGTCATGCCTTCGATCGACATGGCCTGGACGCGACTGCCGGAAGCCGCGCGCCTTTCGATTGAGAATATCGTGCAATGCGAGAGAAGGGCGTGCTCACGTTAACAAGATCCGCAAGTACGCGTCTTTAACAATCCTGCGCGTTGATGCAATCTTGCGAAGAATTCGGTGAGCTGAATCGCGAAAGGTTCACATCTCTCCGTGCCGCCGCATCTTTACACGATTGTTACAGCCCGCCGGCAAAACTCCATACCGTTTTTACTTCCCCGACCATACGCTATTGAAACCTCCACTGATCAGGCGCCAAAGCACCGTGGCCTGTCTCTCCTGCTCGACGTTGTTCTGGATAGCTGTTGTCGCCGCGTTCGTCATCGCGGAGCTGGGTCTCACCATGATCCTGGTGCACCTGAGCACGAGATCGCTCCCCGACCGGCATTAGTGACGAACAACGCCAATGTACTTGGTCGGATTGCTACCATAAGCCTTCCCGGTACCCGAGCAAAAGGTCGGCCCCTATGAACATCATCGGTCGTCTTCTTTCCAGCGACGATGTCGTAGTGGGGCTCGACGCTCCCAACAAACTGCGGGCGCTTGAAGAAGCCGCCGCGATACTTGAAATCCGACACAAGGTCAGCCACGCGCCGGTGTTGCGTGCGCTATGGCGACGGGAGCAGGTTGGATCGACCGGGCTGGGACACGGCATCGCGGTTCCTCATGCCCGGATTACCGGCATTAGCGAGCCGATCGTGCTTTTCGTGCGCACAAAGTCCGCTATCGACTTTCACGCACCAGACCGCAAACCTGTGTCGCTTCTCTTCGTGATCCTGGTTCCGGAACACGCGAATGACGAACACCTGAAAATCCTGGCGACTGTTTCGGAGATGTTCTCCAACAAGTCTTTTCGGGCCCGACTGGAAGCCACCATGGAACCGGCTGCGATCCAGTGTCTGTTCAGCGAATGGACGAGCGATGATGTCCATTACCAGACCAAATAATTTCACTTGACGACCCGACCCCACGCACGCACGTCAAGCCTTTTCATGCATGCGTGACGGCGAGCTGACCGACGCAGGTCTTTCCGAGTGTTTGGCCTGGGTGTCGGCGTCGCAGGAGCCCGAATAGTAGTCGGCGACGGCCCATGTCGCGCCATGCGCCCATTGCGTGTAGCTCAGAAAATCGCCGCCGCTTTGCCAGGAATATGGTACCGACGATGGTATCGCGTAAGCCACTGGCTCTGGTCTCGGATCGTTGGGAAGCGATTCGGCGCTTCCGGGACTCTCGCCACCTCCTGCATAGCGCAATCCGCCGAAAAGGTGACAGCGACAACACTACACATCGGTGCATAAAGATGGTGCTCATCTTTCGCCGTAGCTTGTAAAGGAAGTGTCAAGAAACGGCCGTGCGCGTGGCTCACCACGAGACATCCGCCCACGATGGCGGGTCTGCCGATTCCTCTTGTCGTGCGGCCGCGTGACGATAGCTAGGCGGCGCCGGCGTTTTACGAATCTTTTACGCCAAACCCTAAAAAATAGGCACTGTCTTTACGTGTCGCAGCGTATTTTTGTCGCTATGGTTGTGACGAGAAGAAGTCATGAATAGCTGGCAGACATGGTTGCTTTTCCGGCCGCTCATCGTCTTCGCGATGGCGTGTCCTACTTTCGTCGTCGCGGCGCTTCTTGGTTTGCGCAAGAAACCGCCCGAAAGCGAGCAACGCGCGGAAGCGCCGGCCGACGAGAACCCGCGCTTCACGCTAGCCGCCCGCGGCATCTGGCGCATTCAAACAGACGGTTTGTCGCAACCGTTTTTTTCAAGCAATCCTGTATCGGCAACGCACGAGCGCGCAGCCTAGATACACAGCGGGGGCTTCCATGGATGGGCACGACCAGGCAACTAAGCCACGCAGCTTGAGTCACGGAACTGAGTCACGCATGGGGACCATTGGCCAACTGCTGTCACCGGCAGACATCCTGCTCGACTTGGACGTCTCGACCAAGACACGCCTATTCGAAGGGGTCGGTCGGCTATTTGAGCAGCGCCACGGCCTTCCCAGAGCGCAGGTGGTCGATGGATTGACCGCGCGCGAGACGCTGGGCTCTACCGGATTGGGTCTGGGAATCGCGCTTCCGCACGCACGCATCAAGAACTTGCCGCAACCGCTGGCGGCTTTTGTACGGCTCAAGCTTCCCATACCCTTCGATGCACCCGACGCGAAACCGGTGTCGCACATGGTGATATTTCTCGCTCCTGAGCACGCGACCGAGCATCATTTGCAGATGCTTGCGGAGATAGCGCAGATGTTCGGCGACAGAGACTTTCGCGAACAGATGCGAAGTTGTGACGACCCGGACGCCGTGTGCCGGCTGTTTTCTGATTGGCCGCAAGTCTGATTGAGACAACGCTACACATTGGTACTCGGCACTCGTACCGTTCGCGATCGCATGCTGGAGTCTCGTGCAGATTCCCCTTCGACGGTGAGCATGCGCCGAGCTGACGTGAGCTATCTGGTAGGGTTAGTCGTATTCGGGGCGCCCGCGTGGGCTACCAACTATTCTTATGTTTCTCGAACCGAAAAATCGCTTGACAGCCGCCACCAATCGCAATAACTTCGGCCGCGTCGATGAACGTGGAGTAGTGGCTTTGGAGAGTTGCCCTAGTCGCGCCGTCGCGAGACGGCGTTCAAGTTAGCTAGATCGTTTCGCAGGACTCGTTGCATCCCCTGCCACCGTCTCGCTGACTTGCGAGGCGGTGCGCGTCAAGCAGTTCCTTGCCTTTCGGGCAAGACCGGCGTTCTCGCCTTACCTGCACTCGTTGTCGGTTTCCATGTCGGCCGCTTTGACGGTCGACGCTCGTGTACGCCGACAGAGGAGGTCACTTGCTTGTCATATCGACGTCATAATTTGCTTTCTCAACGCCACTATGGACGCCATTCGATGCAACGCCTGATTCCCTTCGACGCCCGGTTCCGGCCAAGCACAGGACACAGCGGTTGGTATCGCGGAGTCGCGCGAGGAAGCTCGGGATCGCTCGCCGCACGGCGGAAGAAAACGGTTCTGTTCTTGTTGGCGGGTTCGCTATGGAGCCTGCCATGCGGTCCGACGCTCGCGTCCGAGCCCGCCACTTCCGTAGGTCAGGACCTGTCGCCAGCGTCGGTCGCAGCCACAATTCCGGACGCAGTGCCGAGCGGCGTCGCCGCGCCCGAGCCATGGAACCTGCACGGACAGCTCACCTTCGTCAAACAATACCATCCGAGCTTTGCGTCCCCCTACCAAGGGACGAACAGCTTGTCCCCCGGCAGCAATGGTGAGGCAACCACCGACTTGACCCTCTTCGCCGGGGTTCGACTCTGGAATGGCGGCGCGTTCTACATCAATCCCGAGATCGACCAGGGCTTCGGCTTGAGCAACACCCTGGGCGCGGCGGGATTTCCGAGCGGCGAAGCTTACAAGGTCGGGAAGTCCAAACCGTATTTCCGCCTGCAGCGGGCGTTCTTCCGCCAGCGGTTCGACCTCGGAGGAGATAGCCGCCCGATTCTCCCCGGCGCCAACGAGCTCGGCGGAACGCAGACAGCCGACAATGTGACGGTGACTGTCGGCAAATTCTCGGTCGTCGATGTCTTCGATACCAACGCCTATGCCCATGACCCGCGCGGCGATTTTCTGAACTGGTCGGTCATCGACGCGGCTGCTTTCGACTACGCGGCCGATGCCTGGGGATACACGGTAGGCGGCGCCGTCGAGTGGACGCAGTCCTGGTGGACTGTCAGGGGAGGATTCTTCGATCTCTCCGATGTTCCGAACAGCAAGACTCTCGAACCCGGCTTCAAGGAATTCGCGCTCATCGGGGAAATCGAGGGACGCTACGAGCTCGCTGGACATCCTGGAAAGTTGAAGGTGCTCGGTTTCCTCAACCACGGGCGGATGGGAAGCTACGGCGACGCCGTGAGCCTCGGCCACGCAACGGGCACGACTCCCGACACTGCGCTGGTACGCCACTTCGCCTCGCGCCCTGGATTGGCGCTGAATCTCGAGCAGGAAATCCGTCCTGACCTCGGTGTGTTCGCGCGGCTCAGCGTTAACGACGGCAGCAAGGAAGCATACGAATTTACCGACGTCAACAGGTCCGCGTCGGCAGGTTTCTTGCTGAAAGGGAATCAATGGAACCGCGGCGACGATAGTGTCGGGCTTGCTGTTGCCGTCAATGGCATCTCGGCTGCTGCGCGCGACTATTTCGCGGCCGGTGGTCTTGGCATCCTGATCGGTGATGGTCAGTTGCCGCACTCTGGCGGAGAAAACATAGTCGAGACGTTCTACTCGATGCGCGTCGTCGAACATTTCACCGTTTCAGCAGACTACCAATACGTTGTCCACCCGGCCTATAACCGGGATCGCGGGCCGGTCTCCATTTTTGCTCTTCGCATACATGCGGAGTTCTGAATGCGCGATACCAAAGTATGTGACACCGGCTTGCGATACGTCACTACCCATCAGGCAAGCAGACATTCCAAGAGCCTGCGATGACCGCACGCCCGTACCCGGAAACCACCGGACAACAGCTTGGGCGCGGCTGGCGCTTCGGCTGGATCGACGCGATTGTCATCCTGACCACCTTCGTGTTGCTGTGGCTGCTCGTGGCCCTGAGCGGCGATATGCGAGTGCGCTTCGACGAGCTTCACCCGCCGCCGCTTTCCCTCGACGTAGCGCTCATTCCCTACTACACCGCGCGCACCGTGTTGCGGATGTTCATCGCCTTTGCCGCGGCGCTGCTGTTTACTTTCGCCTATGGCTACATCGCGGCCAAGAGCGTCCGCGCGCGCAAAGTCATGCTGCCCTTGCTGGACATCCTGCAGTCGGTGCCTGTGCTCGGGTTTCTCTCGATAACCGTCACCGGCTTCCTGGCGCTCTTTCCGGGGAGCCTCCTCGGAGTAGAGTGCGCCAGCATTTTTGCCATCTTCACGGCACAGGCGTGGAACATGACCTTCGGCTTCTACCACTCGATGATCACGATTCCGGCCGAGCTGCAGGAGGCCGCCACCGTCTACAGAATGAACCGCTGGCAGCGCTTCACCAAGGTCGAGCTGCCCTCCTCCGCGATCGGTCTGATGTGGAACTCGATGATGAGCTTCGGCGGAGGCTGGTTCTTCGTTGCACAAAGCGAAGCTATTTCGGTACTGAACAAGAACATCAAGCTTCCCGGCTTGGGTTCGTACATGGCCGCGGCCGTGGAGGCGGGCGACACGCGCGCCGCTGTCTACGCCATCATTGCGATGATCGTCACCATCGTGGTCGTGGACCAGCTCTTGTGGCGGCCGCTGGTGGCGTGGGCGGAGAAGTTCAAGCTCGAGCAGACCGAAGGCAAGGACAACCCAACGTCGTGGGTCCTGGATCTGCTCCAGCGCTCATACATCCTTGCCTGGCTTTCCGATCATGTCGGTCACGCTTTCGGACGCTTCTCGGAGCGCGCGTCCGCACTCGGCGCGGATGTTACGCAGACGATTTCCGGACACACGCCGGCATCGGCCAAATTGTTGATACGCATCGGGCTATGGGTGGTTGCAGCGATCGCCGTCGGCTGGCTCATCCGAGATGCGATCGACATCGCGCAGGAGATCAGGACCGACATGACCGGGCCGCAGATGTTGCATGTCATCTGGCTCGGCGTGCTCACGCTGCTGCGCGTGGTGGCCATGAGCATCATAGCAACGCTCATCTGGACCCCGATCGGTGTCTGGATCGGCCTGCGGCCGCGCGTGGCTCGCTTCGCCCAGCCGCTCGCGCAGATCGCCGCGTCGTTTCCGGTGAACATGACCTTCCCGTTCATTGTGGCTTTCTTCATCGCGACCCACATCCCGATCAATCTGGGTAGCGTGCTGCTGATGGCGCTCGGCACGCAGTGGTACATACTCTTCAACGTCATTGCCGGTGCTATGGCCATCCCCACCGACCTGCGCGAAGCCGCTGCCTTGTTCGGGCTGCGCCGCTGGCACCTCTGGAAGACGCTGATCATCCCCGCCATCTTTCCGTTCTGGGTCACCGGCGCCGTTACCGCGACCGGCGGAGCATGGAACGCCAGCATCGTCGCCGAGGTCGCATCCTGGGGGAACGACAAGCTCGTTGCCGACGGCTTGGGTGCGTACATTGCACAGGTGACCGAGAAGGGTGACCAGCCTGCGATCTATTTCAGTATCATGGTCATGGCGTTCTTCGTCGTTGTCATCAATCGCCTCTTCTGGCGCCGCCTGTACGACCTGGCGGAACGGAAGTTCAAGCTCGACTGACCATGTTGATGGATACGAAGCACCGAGTTTGGAGAACAGAGCGGACTTGTTTCGCGGCGCGTTGTCCAATCCGTGGAGTGACCGATGGCTACTGACACTTCGCTTGCCGAGAGACCACAACCCGAGCTTCCGCCCGAGGCCACGGCCGCCTTGCCACCGCTCATCGAGCTGCGCCACGTGTCGAAGTCGTACGTGAGTGGCGACGGCGGATCGCCGGTGACGGTGCTCGATGACATCAGCCTCGAAATTCGGGAAGGCGAGATGCTGGCGCTCCTGGGGCAGTCGGGCTCCGGCAAGTCCACGATCCTGCGACTGATGGCCGGGCTGACAGAACCGACGCAGGGCGCCGTTCTCAGTCACGGCGAGCCGCTGGCCGACGTCAACCGCGGCCTGGCCATCGTGTTCCAGAGTTTTGCCCTCTACCCTTGGCTCACCGTGCAGGAGAACGTGCAGGTCGGACTGATCCAGCGGCGCCTCAGCGCTAGCGAGGAGCAGGAAGAGATCGACAAGGCGCTGGAGCTGATCGGCTTGTCCGGCTATGAGAATGCGTATCCGAAGCAATTGTCCGGCGGCATGCGACAACGCGTCGGCTTCGCACGGGCGCTTGTGGCGCAGCCGGAAGTATTGTGCATGGACGAACCATTCAGCGCACTCGACGTTCTCACCGCGGAGAGCCTGCGCACCGAAGTGGTCGACCTGTGGCGCGGCTCCGGGCGCGCCGGCCTGAAGAGCATCTTCCTGGTGACGCACAACATCGCCGAGGCGGTCTTCATCGCCACACGCATTGTCATTATCTCGTCGCATCCGGGCCGCGTGCGCAATGTCATTCCCAATCCGCTGCCCTACCCTCGCGATGTCAATTCGATGCCATTCTCGGCCATGGTCGATCAGGTGCATGCCGCGATCACCGCGTTAGTCCTGCCGGACGAGCCGGCCGAACACATCGCGGCGCCCGCTCCCGCCGCGGGCACGGACCAGGGCGTCGGCGCGCCAGAGAGTGAGCCGGGTCCGGCTGCAACCCCCGCCAGCGCCCGTGTCGAATCCATCCCGAACGTACCGGCAGAAACCATCGTCGGCCTGCTCGAGATCATCGAGGACGCTCAGGAGACCATCAACGTGTTCGATTTAAGCGCTCGCATCGGCAAGGAGTTCGGCGAGACGATCGCCATCGTCAAGGCCGCCGAGATGCTGGATCTGGTCGACACGCCCAAGGACGACGTACTGATGACGCAGTTCGGCTGGTATTTCCTTGCGGCGCCAGGTCCTGCACGAAAGACGCTTTTCCGGCAAGCCATCATGAAGCTGCGCCTGTTTCAGATGCTGACCACGCGTTTGGCGGAGGCGCCCGACGGGCGGATCAATGCCGACAGCGTTCTGGAGGAGCTGGGAACGCTCTTGCCATACGATCAGCCCGCGAAGCTCCTCGAGACGCTGATCGCCTGGGGGCGCTACGCGGAGTTGATCGACTTCGATCAAAACGCGAATGCCGTCTACCTCCACGAGGCAAGCGAGAGTGAAGATGAGGACGAGCCGCCTTCCCAGTAAACGACGGTATTGGCGCCGGATGTTATTGAACGGACTGCGTCAGACATCGTGAATCCCATCGGCGAAATGCTGGCTCTCGACGACGTCCGTCTGGATCTCGACGTGTCGACCAAAGCGCAGCTGCTAGAACAGGTCGCCGCCCTGCTTGCCACGCGGCACGGCCTCTCCAAGACATTCATTCTGGAGAGCCTGACGGCGCGCGAGCAACTGGGCTCGACGGGCGTAGGACATGGTGTCGCGATTCCGCACGCGCGCATGAATCAGTGTGCCGTCCCGGCCGCCGCATTCGTACGAACAAGGCTTGCCATTCCCTTCGACGCGCCCGATGGCAAGCCGGTGTCGGTCTTCCTGGGGCTCATCGTCCCCAACAAGGCGAACGAACGACACTTGCTGCTCCTTGCCACTGCCGCCGGCATGTTAAGCGACAGGATATTTCGCGATAAGCTGAAGACATCTACCGATCCAAGCACGGTGAGGGAACTTCTTGCAGGGTGGCCGGATGCGCCGGCCCCGGCAGGGTGAACCGCAGTCCTTCGCAGCTTTATCTCAAATACGCGAGCAGCGGTGAGCCGATCTGCCGTTTCACCAGAGCGTTCTCCGCGGCGCGCGCCTCGGCGGGACCGAGGCTTTCGATCCACTGAATTTCGCCGCCGACCAGCGTTGCGATGGCCACTCCGTCGCGATAGAGCACACGGTTGTTCAAGAGCGCAGGCACTTTCGCTCCGGGCGCGATCACTCCCACCAGATTCAGCGGATCCGCGCCGCTGACCGACACCAGGGTTCCAGACACTGCCGCACGCCGCGTCTCGCGCAACATGTTGACCGCTTCGGGAAGCGCAAACTGCTCGCCCGAAGCGCCGGCAATGAAGCGCCCGCCGCGAATGTCGCCGCGCGCTTCCAGCCGCCGCAGCACGCGCAACATGTCGCGCCATGCGGGCAGCCACGCGGCTTCACGCTGCAGCAGGCGCCAGAAAACGACGCCATACCGCCGCAGCAGCGAGTGGACGATATGTTCGACCATGTCGTGATCGGGCTCGTAATATGCACGCTTCGCTGCTGTGCCCGGCGGCGTTCGCTTGACCAACGCCCATCGCCCCGCTTCTTCGATGCCGAACAAGGGCGCGCGCCGGTGCCGTTTGGTCTTTCCCAGCGGCTTGCGTTTTTCCGACGGCGTCAGCAGCGCGCGCAATCCCGCGAAGCTGTCCGACGCGACCAATCCTGCCGCAACGAGCTCCGCCAGCGCGTCCTCGACTTGGGTGCGCAAAAGACCCGTCGTCTGGACGATCTCGTCGTAGAACGAAGCGCCGTGCGAACGCAGCGCCTCGACGACGGCTTGCGCGCGCGAGCTCAACTCATCGACCTTGACGGCCGGCGCCGGCGCCGCGCGGGTCCATAGCGCGGCGCTGCGGCGCGGCAGCAGCGTGACGGGCGTGGTGCGGATCGGACCGCGACCGCTCGCCGCGCTCGAATTCGCGGTGTGGCTCAATCGAGTCCAGATCGCGCGGCCGGAAAGACACAAATCATCGAGCCATGTGAACTCGTAGTCCTCCAGCCGCGCCGGAAGAATTTCCGACTCCCATGCCGCCGCCGGCGCCTCGAACCCCTGCAACTGCGCGATGATCGCGTCGAGCGCGTCGGGTCCGTGCCGCTGCTCGCTCGGCGTGACATGCTGCCATCGAAACAGAAAACGAAGAAAATCCTTGCTCGAAACGGGCTCGATTTCCTGCCGCAGCCGCTTGACCGTATAGCGGTGGATGCGGGCGAGGAGCGCGCGATCGCACCACTCGGTCTCGCCCGAGCCAGGCGTGAACAAGCCGCTCATGACCACGCCTTCCGCGACGAGCTTGGCCAGCGCGGCTTCGATGTCGGCGGCTGGTAATCCCATCGACTCGGCGATCGCCCGGGTCGTGGTCGGACCGAGTCCTTCCAGCCGGCTGCGTACGATCTCCACCAGCGCGTCCTCGCGAGTCCACGCCCGCTCGGCGAACTCCGCCGGCGCTTCGATCGGCGGCGCGAGCCGGATGTTCGGATACACGGCGTGGAATTGCGGCAGACGCTCCGCCGCGACCCACATCGGGCGTTCGTCTGCGACGACGTTCGTCGCCGTCCTCGGCGATGCGCTGCCGCCACGCGCCAATGCGCGCGTCGCACGCCGCTGCGTCACGAGCGCGTCGAGAAGGCCGCGCCAGGATGCTTGGCCGTCGACTTCCTGCTGCATGACAAACCCCAGCCCGAGCAGCGCATCGTGCAGCTCGTCGGCGTTGCCCGCGTCCGGCCACGCCTCGGCACGCACGCGCTCGATCGCGGCGGCGTCGAGACGTCCGAGATCGGCGGCGCTGGCGTCGTCGAGCCATCGCCGGCTCATCACCGCCTGCGCGCGACGCTCCTCCAGCGGCGCGTCGTCGAGATACGCGTAGGGACGCGCGGTGAGGATTTCCAGCGCCAGCGGCGAGGGCTCGGTCAGATCGCGCGCGATGACAGCGACCTTGCCGGATTCGATGTCCGCAAGAAGGCGCTCCAGACCTTCGACGTCCATAGCCTC
This sequence comes from Casimicrobiaceae bacterium, assembly GCA_035568975.1. Lineage (GTDB taxonomy): Bacteria > Pseudomonadota > Gammaproteobacteria > Burkholderiales > Casimicrobiaceae > PALSA-1003. Next base: position 47,127 of record DATMNH010000286.1, on the reverse strand, counting down.
GTACAGGCAGTCATGGATCGCCTGTTGGACCAGCGGATGGTCCGGAACTTCGCGGTCGCCGACGAGGTTTTCCGCACATGCGATCTGGTCCGGAAACACCGCCGCCATGAGATCTTCCGCACGCATCCGCTGCAGCGGCGCGGGCACCTTCTTGCCACCTTGAAAGCGCGGCAGCGCCAGCGACGTCCCGGCGATCCAGCGCCAGCGCGCGCCGAACATCGGCGCATCGAGCATCGCCTGAACGAGGATCGGACGCACGGTCTTGGAGTTGAGATAGCGCGCCACGCTTTCCAGCGGGAAACTGTGGCTGGTCGAAAGCGACAGCACGATCGAATCTTCGGTGGCGGCCGCCTGCAGCTCGAAATTGAACTTGGTGCAAAAGCGCTTGCGCAGCGCGAGTCCCCACGCACGATTGATGCGGCTGCCGAAGGGCGAGTGAATGACCAATTGCATTCCGCCGGACTCGTCGAAGAAGCGCTCGAAGACGATAGTTTTCTGCGTCGGCAGCGTACCCAGCGCCGCTTGACCCGCGGCGAGATAATCCACGATCTGCCCCGCGGCCGGTGCCGACAAGCCGATGTCCTGCACGAGGCGCTCGAACGCGGCCTGCTTGTCACCGTCCTCGGTCAGCTGTGCGGAAATTTCCTCGCGCAAGCGCGACACCGCATGCGAGAGCTCGTCGGTGCGCGCGGGCGCTTCGCCCAGCCAGAACGGAATCGTCGGCGGTTGGCCGTGCGCATCGTCGACGCGCACGCGGCCCGCTTCGACACGCAGAATGCGATACGAGCTGTTGCCGAGCTGGAAGATGTCGCCGGCGAGGCTTTCGACCGCGAAGTCCTCGTTGACCGTGCCCACAAGCTGACCGGCCGGCTCGAGCACGACGTCGTAGTCGGCATTGTCGGGAATCGCGCCTCCGGACGTCAGCGCGGTAAGGCGAGCACCGCGCCTGCCGCGCAGCACACCATTGACCGCGTCGCGATGCACGTACGCCGCGCGATGCCCTCTTCGCGTGCTGAACCCTTCGGCGAGCATACGCACGACGTCCAGATATTCGTCGCGTGTGAGCTTTGCGTACGGGTAGGCGCGGCGCAAGAGCGCGAACAACGCATCCTCAGGCCAATCTTTGGCCGCGACTTCGGCGACGATTTGCTGCGAGAGCACGTCCAGCGGCTTGGGCGGGATGATCAGCCGGTCGAGCTCGCCCCGGCGCACCGCGTCGAGCAACGCGGTGCATTCGACCAGCTCATCGCGCGACAGCGGAAAAATGCGCGCTTTGGGAACGCCGCCGACCTGGTGGCTTGCCCGGCCTGCGCGCTGCAGAAACGTCGCGATCGATCTCGGCGATCCCAACTGGCAGACCAGCTCGACGTCGCCGATATCGATACCGAGCTCGAGCGAAGCGGTCGCGACCAGGACCTTCAACTCGCCGCTTTTTAGACGCTGCTCGGCTTTGAGCCGCAGCTCCTTGGCCATGCTGCCGTGGTGTGCGGTGACATGCTCGGCGCCGAGCCGCTCGGACAAGTGACGCGCTGCGCGTTCGGCCATCCGTCGGGTGTTGACGAAAATAAGCGTCGTTCGATGGGTGAGGGCGAGCTCGGCAAGCCGTCCGTAGACCTGCTGCCAGACCTCGTTCGACATGACCGCTTCGAGCGGCGACGACGGCACCTCGATCGCGAGATCGCGCTCGCGGATGTGGCCGGCGTCTACGATGATGCAATCGCGCTTGCCGCTCGTTTTGGATTTTCTTTCTCCCACCAGAAAGCAGGCAATCTCCTCGATCGGCTTTTGGGTCGCGGACAAGCCGATGCGCGCCGGCGGTCGGGTCGACAGCGCCGCCAGCCGCTCCAGCGACAGCGCGAGATGGCTGCCGCGCTTGTTGCCCGCGAGCGCATGAATTTCGTCGACGATGACGGTGCGCGTCGTCGCCAGCATCTTGCGGCCCGACTCCGAGCCGAGCAAAACGTAGAGCGACTCGGGGGTCGTGACGACGATGTGCGGCGGCCGCTTGCGCATCCCCACGCGCTCGGCCTGCGGGGTGTCGCCGGTTCGGACCAGCGTGCGAATCTCGACGTCCGGCAAGTCCAGCGCCTTGAGCTCCTCACGGATCCCCGCCAAGGGAACCGACAGATTCTTCTGAATATCGTTGGAGAGCGCCTTGAGCGGAGAAACGTAGACGACGAGGGTCTCGTCCGGCAGAGGTTCTTCGACACCGCGCCGAACCAGGCTATCGATCGCGGCGAGGAAGGCAGCCAGCGTTTTGCCGGACCCCGTGGGCGCCGCCACCAGCACGTTGCGCCCCGCCTGAATCTCCGGCCACGCTCGAGCCTGCGGCTCCGTTGGGGCGGCAAAGTGCTTGCGAAACCAGGAGTCGACAGCGGGATGAAACGAGGCGGTTTTCTTCATGGGGGAAAAAGCGGCTGGAGGGAGTTACAGCTATATAAGATAGGGGATAAACAGCAAAGTGCAAGCCCGAATAGCGACGGCTGGACGGTCCAGCCCGAAACACTCAAGACGAGCGCGGATGTTATCGATCCCTGGATCCAACTCGCCACCACGGCAAAGTCGGATAGCGCCAGACAAAAGCCCCGCACAAACGGGGCTTTGTCTACATCGAAGCGCGGCGCTCTATGCGGGCACGGTATCTCGCTTCCGCGAAGCGGCTTCCGGCGCTGCTTCGGGTTGCGGCTCGGTCTGTTGTGGCTTGGTCTGCGGTTCGGGCAGCTTCCGCTCCTTCTTGGCCAGCTCCGCAACGCGCAACTTCCACGCCCAATCGCTGTATTCGTAGCACATGGTTCACTCCTTTCGATTCATCGATAAAGGACTCCCTGTGTCGTTCAACTTATATGCCCATGCTACGCCCGCCGTCGGGCGGTTGTCCACATCTCATCATGAGCGCACACGATTCCATCTTTCGCACCTCGGGCGCGGCGTTCTGCTGAGTTGGCCGGTTCGGTCGCCGCTTGGCCATATGCCAGGCCGGCCGCCACATTGACGAGACAGAATCCTATTGCGGGAACAATGGATCGCACAGTTCCTCTTCTTCCAAATCAAACCGTCTCGATTACATTTCGCTTGGATGTACCTTGCTCCACTTTTTTCTTGTGCCGGAATTGCGGTATGACGTCAATTGTAGATCGTCCTCGAAGCTCGGGACATCATTGCGAAAAATGGTTACACTTTTGGACGCTTCACGACAACAACTGCACCTCATTACGGCTCCGATTGCGAGACCGCTACGATGCCTCACCTGCCCGCCTCCGCTGCCCTGGAACGTTTTCGCGTCATCGATCTCACCCAGGTCCGGGCCGGGCCGACGGCGTGCCGGCAACTCGCCGACTGGGGCGCCGATGTCATCCAGGTGCAGATGCCGGACCATATGCGCGGCGACGACACGCTCGGCGGCCAGGACGGCTCCGACTATCAATATACGCATCGAAACAAGCGTTCGGTGACGCTCAATTTGAAAGAACCCGAAGGCATCAGCGCGCTCAAGCGGCTGATCGCGACCGCGGACGTAGTGGTCGAAAATTTCCGCCCCGACGTCAAGTTCCGCCTCGGCATCGACTACGAATCCCTATGCAAAGACCACCCGCGGCTGGTATACGCGAGCATCTCCGGTTTCGGTCAGACCGGTCCGCTGGCCGAGCGCCCCGGCTTCGATCAAATTGCACAGGGCATGGGTGGATTGATGTCGGTCACCGGCTTGCCGGGACAAGGACCGGTGCGCGTCGGCATCCCGATTGCAGATCTGTGCGCGGGGATTTTTGCGGCACAGGGCATCCTGGTCGCGCTGCTCGAGCGCGAAACCTCAGGCAAGGGGCAGTGGCTGCATACGTCGCTCCTTGAAGCCATGGTGTACATGATGGATTTTCAGACCTCGCGCTGGCTCATAGACGGCGAAGTCGCCGCTCAAGCCGGCAACTTTCATCCGACCAGCATTCCAACCGGCGTCTACAAGGCGCGCGACGGGTATATGAACATCGCGGTGTTCGGCTCGAAAATCTGGGAGCGCTTTTGCGCAACCCTGGGCGCGCCGGAATGGGTGACCGACGCACGCTTCCGCGACAAGGCGGCCCGCTCGGTGAATCGCGATGCGCTCAATGCTGCGATAAACGGGCGGCTCGCCAGCCAGGACCGCGACTACTGGATCGAACGTTTCAACGCCGATGGCGTAGCCTGCGGTCATATCAATAATGTGCAGGAGGTCTTTGAAGAACCGCAGATTCAACACCTGCACATGGTGCAGGACGTGGTGTCCGACCGTCTTGGTCCGCAGCGCCTGATGGGACAACCGATGCATCTCGAACGCACACCTAGCCGCATTGTGCGCGCCGCACCGCGCCGCGGAGAGCATACCGAGGAAGTCTTGAGCGAGCTGGGCTTAAGCGCCGATGATCTCGCACGAATGAAATCGAACGGAGTGTACTGATGGACGAGAACGCTTATCAATCGCCGACCGAACGCGTGGAAACGTGGCTCGACGCATCGACGCTGCACATCCGCTTCAACAATCCGGCGCGCCTCAATGCGCTGTCGGTCGACATGTGGGAAGCCGTTCCCGTTCTGCTCGCGCAGGCGGAAGGCGATGACCGGGTGCGCATGGTGGTGTTCTCGGGCGCCGGTGAAAAGGCGTTTGTGTCGGGCGCGGACATCTCGCAGTTCGAGGACATGCGTGCCGCCCGCGAGGCGGTCGCTCGCTATGAAATCATCGCCGAAGCCGCGTTGATGGGCATCTACCGGTTCAGCAAACCGACGCTGGCGTGCATACGCGGCTTTTGCGTCGGCGGCGGCATCAATATCGCCATCAGTTGCGATCTGCGCATTGCGAGCAGCGATTCGGTGTTCTTCATTCCGGCGGCGCGCCTGGGCCTGGGCTACCGCCACTCGGCGATGAAGATTCTGGTCGACCTGATCGGCCCCGGAGCGGCCAAGGATCTGTTTTTCACCGCCCGAAAGATTGACGCGGAAGAGGCCAGGTCTTTGGGGTTGGTCAACCGCGTCTGCCCTCCTGATGCGCTCGCTGCGCTGCTGTCCGAATACACGACCGCATTGGCCGCCAATGCACCGCTGACAGTGCGTGCCGCCAAGGCTGTCATCGGCGAAATCCTCAAGCCTGCTCCGGACTTCGACGCCGAGATGTGCCAGAAGTTGATCCGCGGCTGCTTTGAGAGCGAGGACTATGCAGAAGGCCGACGCGCGTTCATGGAAAAACGCAAGCCGGTTTTTGCAGGCAAGTAGGATTTTGGTCCGCTTATTGAGTATTACGAAAGTGCGTGACGCCCGGATTCTTCATATCGTGCGCAACTCGGAGCGAGGAGAAAATTTTCAGTCAGAGTTCTTCAAGCCTGGGCAAAGGGTATCGCGATGAAGTTCTATTCAATGCAAACCACCGCCGACCAAGCCACGCTCGAGTTGCGCGAGGCCGCGATACCCGAGCCGGGGCCGCAACAGGTGTTGGTGCGGATGCGCGCGGCGAGCCTCAACCGCGGCGAATTCATTGTCGGGCACGGCCTGCAAAAGGCAGGTACGGCCAAAGCCATCGGAATGGAGGGCGCAGGCGAGGTCGTCAAGCTCGGTGCGGGTGTGGCGACCCTCAAGCTTGGCCAGCGCGTGATGGGGCGTTGCGCCGGTGCATTCGCCGAATACGCGCTGATGGATTTTCGCGAAGCGATTCCGATACCGGCCAGCCTTTCTTGGGAGGAAGCCGCGGCGATTCCACTGACGTTCATGGTCGTGCACGACATGCTCGTCACCCAGGGAAAGCTTGCGCCCGGTGAATGGGTGCTCGTGACCGGCGTTTCGTCCGGCGTCGGCGTGGCCGCGCTGCAGGCAGCCAAGGCGCTGGGCGCCAAGGTGATCGGCACGTCGGGCTCGCAGGACAAACTCGATCGACTGAAGACGCTGGGGCTGGACCTTGGCTTGTGCACGCGCACGGGCGATTTCTACGATGCCGTGATGAAAGCCACGGGCGGCAAGGGAGTCAATCTGGTCGTCAACGCCGTCGGCGGCTCGATGTTTGCCGAGTGCGTGCGCTCGCTGGCTTTCGAGGGGCGACTGGCTACCGTCGGCTATGTCGATGGGGTACTGAAAAGCGAGATCGACATTCAAGCTCTGCACGTCAAACGTCTGACACTGTTCGGCGTGTCGAACAAAATGCGCAGCGCGGAGCAACGCGCTGCGGCGGTGCCGGGCTTTGTCGCCGATCTGCTGCCGGTGATCGCCGCGGGCCGCATCCGGCCGATCATCGACAGGATTTATCCGTTCGATCAACTCGCAGCGGCGAAGGCGTATATGGAATCGAACCGTCACCTTGGCAAAATAGTGCTTGCGATGCCCGCATCGACTCCAGGCGAGGAGAAATGATGAGACGAAGTTTTGCGCTTGCTGCGGCGCTTGTGATGTGCAGCGTGGGGGCCGACGCTTATGCCGAGGCTTATCCCAGCAAGCCGATCCGACTGGTGGTCGGTTTTTCGCCCGGCGGGGCCGCGGACGTTGTTGCGCGGAACATCGGCGATGGCCTGGGCCGCGCACTGGGCCAGCCCATCGTCATCGAAAACCGTCCGGGCGCAGGATCTTCCATCGCCGCGGAAACCGTCGCCAGATCGGCGCCCGACGGATACAGCGTTCTGATTGCCAGTCCGGCGAGCATTTCGGTGAACCCTGCGCTCAATGCCAAGCTCACCTACCGGCCGAGCGATTTATTGCCGATCACCAAGGTTTCTGCCTCACCGTTGCTGATTGTCGTCAATCCGGCAACCGGAATCACCTCGGTCGCCGAACTGATTGCCGCGGCCAGGAAATCGCCCGGCAAGCTTAACTACGCCACCTCGGGCATCGGTTCGGCACCGCACTTTGGCGCCGTGCTGTTCAGCCGGATCACCGGCATCGACATGGTGCACATTCCGTACAAGGGCGGCGCACAAGCAGTGGCATCGGTCGTCGCCGGCGACACCCAGGTGACCTTTGCCACGCCGCCATCGGTGCTGCCGATGGTAAGGGCCGGGCGCCTGCGTGTATTGGCCGTGACCAATTCCGATCGTTCGCCGCTGATGCCCGAAGTGCCAGGCATGGCAGAAGCCGGTGTGCCCGAATTCAGCATCGCGTTCTGGTACGGTTTTTTCGTGCCCGCCGGTACGCCACCCGATATCGTCAAGAAGCTGTTTGAAGCTACCACTATCGCAGCGCAGCGGCCTGAAGTTAAAGCGTCGTTGGCGCGCGAAGGAACCGAAGTGGCACTCTCCCGCTCGCCGGAAGACTTCGCCGCATTCCTGAACGAAGACGCCAAATTCTGGGTGCGCCTGGTGAAGGAATCCGGCGCGACGGTCGACTAAGTGTTTGTGACGCAGCGCCTACCGCTGCGGGAACAAGCATTGGCGAAGCACCACGATGAGCTTCATTTCTTGCCTCGCCGAAGTTCATCGGTCGCTCGCTTCAGCACTTCCGATATCCGCTGCAGTTCCTCGGCTGAGGGAGACGCATTGAGCTTGGCGATCAGCGCGGCCCGCAGCTCCTGGCGAGCCTCGTTGACCGCGACATGAGCGGCATCGCCCGGCTCATCGCCGGCGAACGCCTGGCGAACGCGGTCCATCTTGCCGCCGACGTGTGCGAGCTGCGCCAACACGGCGTCGACAAAGGCACGGTTCTCATTGAGCTTGGCCAATCCGGCGTCAGTGATGCGATAAAGCTTTTTGCTACCTTCGGCTTCGACTGTCGCGTATCCAACCTCTTCGAGATAGGTCAACGCCGGATAGACCATGCCTGGGCTCGGCGCGTAGAAGCCCCTCGAAGTTTCTTCTAGAGCCTTGATGATCTCGTATCCATGCCGGGGGCGTTCCTCGAGCAGCGCAAGGATGATCAGCTGCAACTCGCCAGAGCCGAACTTGCGCCCTCCGAAAAAGCCGCGCCCGCCCAGTCCGGCACCATGCCCCAGCTTCGCTCCGAACCAGCCGAGGTGGCCGCCGTAGACGCGTCGCGCGCAGCCGCGATAGAGTAAAAACCCATGCATGTTGAGCCTCCTGAGTTACGTTAAGATGGATCATACAATATATCGTACGATATAGTTCGTCAAGGCCCGGCGAGGTATCGTTGGGAGAACGGCGCAGCTCAATGCCGCGCAAGCCTAGTGACTAGCGAGCGATCTGTTGATCCGCAAGGGTCGCCTCCTCGGCCGCCTTGCTCCCGAACACCTGCTGTCGAAGCCAAAGCTTTACCTCCGCAGCGAGTCGCACCACCGCGGGGTTGGTGGGATCGCGCGGACGGGAAAAATCGACGGTCTTGATCTCTTCGACGCGCCCCGGGCGCGGCGCCATGATGGCGATGCGATCCGACAGCTTGATCGCCTCGTCGATGCTGTGCGTCACGAAAATGACGGTCTTGGGTTCCTGTTGCCAGATCTTGAGCAGTTCATCCTGCATGTACTCGCGGGTCTGGATGTCGAGCGAGGCAAATGGCTCGTCCATGAGCAGGATGGACGGGTTCACCGCGAGCGCGCGCGCGATGCTGACTCGCTGGCGCATTCCACCTGACAGCTCTCTCGGATAGCGCGACTCGAAACCGCCCAAGCCCACCAGGCTGACGTAATGGTCGACCAAGCGGCGCTGCTCAGACTCGGGGACGCGCTTGCGCCGCAGCCCGTAGCGAATGTTCTGTACGACGGTATACCAGGGAAACAATGCGTATTCCTGGAACACCACTGCACGCTCCCACCCCGGCGCGGTGATTGTCGCGCCGCCGACCTTGAGCTCGCCGCGCGTCGGCTGCTCGAACCCTGCAAGAAGATTGAGCAAGGTCGTCTTCCCGCATCCGCTCGGTCCGACGATCGAGAAGAATTCGTTTTTCTCGACCTGGAAGTTCACGTCGAGAAGGGCGAGAAGCGGCTCGCCCTTCATCGAGACATGCACCTTGCTGACGTTGGTGACATCGACTTGCATGGTGGCTTCAGCGGCGGCGATGCATGCGTTATTGCCCCTTGTGCCAGGGCATCGCCAAACGCGCGGCTTGGCGCATCAGATAATCGAGCACGAGCCCCAGAACGCCAATCAGCACCATGCCGAGCAGGATGTAATCGCTGCGGAACAGCGTCCGCGCGTTGTTGATCAAGTAGCCGAGTCCGCTCGGCGCCGCGACCAACTCACCCGCGACCAAAGCCATCCAGCCGATTCCGAGTCCGACCCGCATGCCCGTAAATATGTGCGGCAGTGCGGCGGGAAGAACCACGGTGAGGAACAGCTCCCTCGGGCGCGCCCCGAGGGAGAGCCCCGCCCGCACCAGATAGGGATCGACGTCGCGCGCGCCCGCCAGCGAATTCAGCACGATGGGAAAGAACGCGGCCAGGAAAATGATGTACACGATCTGGACGTCGCCGATGCCGAACCAAAGAATGCTCAAGGGAATCCAGGCTAGCGGTGGAATGGGCCGAATGAACTCGAGCAGCGGGTCGACCGCGATCCGAAATCGTGGGGACCATCCCATCGCCAGGCCCAGCGGCACGCCGAGCACAGTCGCGGCGCCTACCGCCAACAGCACGCGGTAGAGGCTGTCGAAGATGTGCGTAAAGAGGACGCCGCGTGACATCAGGTCGGCCGCGGCGGAGAAAACCGCCGTCGGCGGCGGCATCATCACGTCGAGCTGCGGATTGATGCGCTGCCCGAAAATGCTCACAAGCTCCCAGACAAGGACGAACGCCACGAGGAGCCAAAGGCGCGAGATGCGGGCGAGTGCGCGGCGCCACGCGGGCGGCGGCGGCGGCACCATCGATGCCGCAAGCCGAGCCAAGGCCTCAGGAGCAATCGGAACGCGACGCTCGGCCGTTGCGCGTACCGGCGCGTCGACCGCGACGCGGCTTTCCTCTTCGCACGCTTGCCTGGCGCGCACTTCCGGCAGCGGTGGAGGAATCGCGCGCGGCCCGGCCTCGCTCATGGCATATACGTCTTACCCTTGAACGTCCATGGCTTCTTGAGCTCACCGGGCTCGGGAAACGGCGCCGGACCCTGCAGGAGTGCGGCGGCGTACGGCTTGTACGGCAGATTACCGACTCCGCCAAAGTCCCGTGGCAGGAAGGAAGGCCGCTCGGGCACTTTCCAGCCGAGCTTGTCGAACGTAGCAGCCATGTAGCTGGTTCGGCGCGCGTTCTGCCAGTCGACGTTGGTCACCTTGTTCTTGGTCGCGCCCGTCTCGTAGGCCCAATCGCTGATCCGCGCCTCCTCTTTCGGCCAGATTCCGTTCGGATCGTCATACGGATAGTAGACCGTTGGTTTTGGCCAGAACAGATAGCGGTCGGTCATTTTGTCGATGAGGCCTCGCCCCAGGCGCCCATACTCCTGCCGGCTCATGAGCGATTTGACCGCCTCGTCGGGATTCGCCTTGGCCCACAGGACGGCCTCGATGAATGCGTCGGTGATGAGTTGCATGACGTCGGGCGCGTTGTCCTCGATTTCCTGACGGCCGTAGTAATAGCCGCTGTAGATGTAATAAGGATCCAACGTCTCCAGCAGCCGAGTGACCTTCAGCACTTCGGTCGAGTAAGAAACGTGCGGTTCCCAGATCGTGTACACGTCGATCCCCTTCGGGCCCGTGGCGAGGTCACCGGGGGGCGTGCTGCGCAGCGTGTAGTCCTCGTTCGGCTTGAGATCGAGATAGTGCGCCGCGGCGATGAATCCGAAGTGATTCGTCGAGCCGGTAGTCGTGCCGACGACGGCAGGGCGCTTGAGCACCTTCGCACCCTTGAGATCGGCCAGGCTCTTGAGCGGCGAGTCGAGAGGGACGGTCGCCGCGTGCGTCAACCCCGGCGAATGGACCGCAAGCGCGCGCATCGGCACCTTGTTGCTAATGAGCGCGAGCACGCCGAGCGCGCCTGTGTTGGCGATCTGGATGCGTCCGGGAATGAAGGCCTCGTTCGAAAAACCAGCTGCGACGAAGGTCTTCCAATCCGTCTCGATGCCGCGCTTCTCGAGGAGCTTTTGCGTCTGCAAGACGTGGCCGATCATTTCCTCGCTTGCCCACACCACGATCCACGCAGCGCTGATCGGCCACCAGCCTTTGCTTTGCAGCCACTGCTTCGACTTGGCCGAGATCTGTTCGTACGGGAGCGGCCATCCCCAATCGCTGAATTTTTGTCCGCCGACGGCCGGAGCCGAGGGGCTGGTCGGCTGAGCATCGGCAGCGGTGGCCGCCGCCAGGTCGCCAAGCAGCAGACCGCCCGCGACCTTGACGACGTTACCCAGAAATTGTCGGCGCGGCAGGCCGGACGTCGATTCAGCCGGCACGACGCACGGGCTGTCGTTCGATTTCGAGTCGTCCATTGCATGTCCTCCTTGTAGTTGTGTTCGGTGGCGCTCACTCTGCTACTGCGCGTCAATGGACCGACGCAAGGCCCAGCATCTGCCGGGCTTCGGCAGCGCTCGCCGGCCGCCGGTCGTATTCGGCGCAAGCATCGACGATCTTCTGCACCAACTCTGCGTTGCTCGCCGCGAGACGGTCGGGCGTGATGCGCAAGTTATCCTCGAGTCCCGTGCGGCAATGCCCGCCGGCGTCGAGGCACCACTTGTTGACCTCCCATTGATGCCGGCCGACGCCGGCGGCGACCCAAGTGGCTCCCGGCAGTACGTCTTCGATTTCGGCGCGCAAAAAATCGAACACCGATCGCCGTGCGGGCATTGCGTTAGGCACACCCATGACGAACTGCACATGGGGCCGCTCCTTGACCAGCCCTTTTTTCACCAGATTGGCCGCGCTGTACAGCATGGACAGGTCGAAGACCTCGATCTCGGGCTTGATTCCGTTTTCGAGCATGGTCTGCGCGAGCTCTTCGACGAACTCCGGCGGGTTCTCGTAAATACCCACTGGAAAGTTGACCGAGCCGGTGGCGAGCGATGCCATGTCCGGTTTCAGGTACAGCATGGCGCCGCGCTTCGCCTGCTCGCGGCCGCGGCCGCCGGTGGAGAATTGCACGATCATGCCGGGACAGTGCTTCCGCACGCCCTCCTGCACTTGGCCGTAAAGCTCCGGATCGGAGCCAGGCGATTCGTCGGGATTGCGCACGTGTATGTGCACAAGCGATGCTCCCGCCTCGAACGCCTCATGCGTCGATTCAACCTGCTCGGCGGGCGTCACCGGAACGGCCGGACTGTCCTTCTTGCGCGGAACTGCCCCGGTGATGGCTACGGTAATAATGACGGGTTGGGTCATGCCGCTTTGTCCTTTCTGTTCAAGCCGACTCGCCACAGCGGCGTCGATGCATTTGCGGCGCTTGCCGGGATAAGCGTTGCGGCAATTGCCGCCGCTGCGTCTTTCATGGCGGGAAGGAATCCGTAGCCTTTCTTGAGCGACATGCGGTGTGCCGGGCCGTGGACGGCGACTGCGGCACACATCCGCCCTCGAGGATCGCGGACTGCTACGGCCACGCAAACTGAATCTACCAAATACTCGCCGTTGTCGGTACCAACGCCGCTTGCCCGGATCTTCAAAAGCTCGCGCTCGAGCGCCGACGTGCTCACGATCGTCCGCGGCGTGTAGCGTGAAAGGGGCCCGGGGCCCAGCAGCCTCCGAACCTGCGTGAGAGGCAGCTCGGACAACAAGAGCTTGCCGCTTGCCGTGCAATGGAGCGGGACGCGCGAGCCGGTCTTCATGTGCAGCCGGACGTTCGCGGAGGTCTCGACGCGCTCCAGGTACACCACATCGGTCCCGTCGAGCATGGTGAAGTTGCAGGTCTCGCCGATCGCGTCCACCAGCCGCGAGAGGATCGCGCGCCGCTCGCGCCGACGCGGGGACTGCAATTGCACGTCGAGCGCCAGCGCAGAGGCCCGCTCGCCGACCAGGTAGCGCTTTTCGTGCACTTCTCGTTGTACGAGGCCGCCGCGCACGAGGAGCCGCAGGATGCGAAAAATGGTGGGTTTAGGCAATCCGATTGCCCGAGTCAGCTCCTCGAGTGTTGGTGGCTCCTCGGCCGCGGCGATGTGCTCGAGCACCGTGAATGCGCGCAAGGTCGCCGACTCGGGGTTTTCGGCGCCCGCGGGCAGCGGAGACAATTTCGCTGAGCGAAATTCCATGTTTCATTATTGCAAAGTTTTTGATTGCCGTGCAATGATGATCGAGCGAGTCAAGCGCCGGCCGGCACATCCGGCGCCGCCCTGTGCTCGTCCGGCCGGAGTTTCGCTTGACCCATGACAACCTGACCTATGGCGACCTTCTGCGGATCGTCGAACTGATCAAATCGGCGGAGCAGTTCTCGGAATTCCGACTGAAGATCGGCGAAATCGAGATTGAGCTGCGGCGTCGGCAGGGCGCGGGTGATTCCCGGATCGCTGCTCCCACCGATGCGGCACCCCCGTCGACGTCTTCTGCGGTTGACTCCAAAACGGGCGAGCTCATCCCTGCGCATGATCCGACCCCACGTGTTGCGCTGACGTGGCCACCGGAATCGATCGTGATCCGCGCGCCGATGGTCGGGACGTTCTATCGGGCGCCTGAACCCACGGCACCGCCATTCGTCAAGATCGGACAAGTCGTCGAGCCCGATACCACTGTGTGCATCATCGAAGTGATGAAGCTCATGAACTCCATCCGCGCCGGCGCGCGCGGAGTCGTGGCGCAGGTGTTGGTGGACGATGGCACCGCGGTCGAGACCGGCGCCGCGCTCATCGTCCTCGACCGTGAGCACGGCTCATGAAGGCTCCTCCGCGGCGCCTGCCGCGAATCCTGGTCGCCAACCGCGGCGAAATCGCGGTACGCATCATTCGCGCGGCCCGCGAATTAGGCCTCGAGGCGATCCAGGCGTATTCGGAAGCGGATCGCGATTCACTTGCGGTGCACCTGGCCGACGAGTCGATCTGCATCGGCCCAGCTCCCTCCAGCCAAAGTTACCTCAAGGGCGACCTGATGATCGCCGCGGCACGCGCCGCGAAAGCCGACGCGATCCACCCGGGCTACGGGTTTCTCTCCGAGAACGCGGCGTTCGCGCGGGCGTGCGAGGAAGCGAATATCGCCTTCATCGGGCCGCCGGCGCGGGCGATCGCGCTGATGGGCGACAAGGCAATCGCGCGCCGGATGGCTGCGACGGCGGGCGTGCCGATCATTCCGGGATCGCCGGGCATAGTGCCGGACGCCAGGACTGCGCGCGAGTCTGCCGCCCTGATCGGCTACCCGGTGCTCCTAAAGGCCGCCGCCGGCGGAGGCGGGCGCGGGATGCGCGTCGCGCGCAACCCCGACGAGCTACCGGACCGCTTCACCGATGCGGCGCGCGAGGCGCAGGCGGCGTTCGGAAACGGCGGCATCTACGTCGAGAAATTCCTCGAACGCGTCAGGCACGTCGAAATCCAGGTGCTCTCCGACGGTCAAACGGTTCTGCACTTGGGCGAGCGCGATTGCTCGATTCAGCGGCGCAACCAGAAGCTGGTCGAGGAAAGCCCCTCGCCCGGTCTGGACGAGGCGATGCGGGCGCGCATGGGCGACGCCGCGGTGCGGATATGTCATGAGATCGACTACCGAAGCGCCGGTACGATCGAGTTCATCCTCGACGCGGCGAGCGATGCTTTCTACTTCATGGAGATGAATACGCGCGTGCAAGTCGAACATCCGGTCAGCGAGGTCGTCACCGGCGTGGACATCGTGAAGGCGCAGATCCGCCTGGCTCAGGGCGAGCCGTTGCCGGTCACACAGGAAAAGGTGCGACTGACGGGACATGCGATCGAATGCCGAATCAACGCGGAGGACCCGGCGTGCGACTTCGCCCCATCGCCCGGTCAAGTGCGCGGCCTCCGGTTGCCAGGCGGCCCGGGGATACGCATCGACTCGCATCTGTTCGAGGGTTATCGTATTCCGCCGTATTACGATTCGCTGATCGCCAAGGTCATCGCCTGGGGGCAGGACCGCGAAGAGGCGATCGCGCGGATGCGCCGGGCGCTTTCGGAAACGCGCATCGAAGGCGTACAAACGACCATACCGTTCCACACCCGCTTGCTCGAAGACGCGCGCTTTCGCGCCGGCGACGTTCACACGCGCTTCGTGGAAGATAAGCTGATGAGGATCGCATGACATCGCACAACGATTTAGTCGGGGGCGACCGCAGGTTCGACTTCATCGACGTCACCCTGCGCGACGCGCATCAATGCCTGTGGTCCACGCGGATGACCACCGCCATGATGACGCCGATCCTCGACGTCATCGATCGCGCCGGCTATGCCTACATCAACATCATGGGAGGCGCAGTGTTCGATGTATGCGTGCGCTACCTGCAGGAGAACCCGTGGCAACGGATCGGCCTCCTCTGCGACCGGCTTGGCACTCCGTGCGACGGCCTTACCCGTGCGCAGAGCCTGTACACGTTCGAACTCTTTCCCAACGATATCGTCGCGCTCAATTCGCACGCCTTGGCCCGACGCGGCATCGAGGTCCTCACGGTGTACGACGCGCTCAATGACAACCGCAACATCATCTCGTCGGTACTTTCTGGACACGAGGCCGGGATGAAGGTCAATGCGATGATGACCTACACGCTATCGCCGGTACATACCGATGCGTACTACGTCGAGCGCACGCGCGAGCTCGTCGCGCTCGCGGTCGACTTCATTTCGATCAAGGATCCGACCGGCCTCCTGACCCCGGAGCGCGGCCGCGCGATGTTTCCCGCCGTCGTCAAGGCGGCCGGATCGATCCCCGTGCAGTTGCATTCGCATTGCCAGTCGGGTCTCGCGCCCGAGGTATACGAGATTGCGATGCAGAGCGGCTTTCGCCTGGGCTATACCGCCACGGAGCCTCTCGCCAATGGCGCGTCGCTCCCGGCGACCGAGGACGTCGTGGCGCGTGCGCGCAATCTCGGCTTGGCCACGTCGATGAACGACGGCGAGATGGCCGAGATCGCCGGCTATTTCGATTGGTTGTGCGAGCGCGAAGGCAAGCCGCGTGGACAGGTCTCGACATACGATCCCGCGCTGTACGAACACCAGATCCCGGGCGGAATGATTTCCAACCTCCGCTCTCAACTGCGGACGATGAAGCTCGAGCACCGCCTGCCTGAGATACTGGAGGAAGCCGCGCGTGTGCGTCGCGACCTGGGCTACCCGATCGTCGTGAGTCCGTTCGCGCAATACATCGTGACGCAGGCTACGTTAAACGTGGTGCAGGGCGAGCGCTACGCGACGATCCCTGACGAGATACGCAAGTACGCGATGGGATACTACGGCCGGCTCGCCGCGCAGCCTTCCGACGAGTTCCTCGAGCGCGCCAACATCCGTCCTTCCGAGTACGTGACCGAAGCGCCGGCAGTGCACCTCGAGCCGTGGATTCCGCGGCTGCGCACAGAGCTCGGGTCGGCCGCGAGCGACGAGGACTTGCTGCTCGCTGCGTTCTACGACCGCAAGCTGATCGCCCCATTGCGCAATCCGGCTCCCGAATGTCGGTTCCGCACCACGCCGCTCACCGAGCTCGTCGCCTTCCTGTCCAGTCGCTCGGACATCGACTATGCGCGTATCCGGTTCGCCGGCACCGACATGACCATTTCAGCGTAGCGGTGAAGACTTCGCGATCTGTCGCGGCGGCCACGCACCCGCGCGCCAGCGCAGCTAATGCCACAATAGACTCATCCTTCGGCACAAGACCCGCTCGAAGGCCTTGTCAAACCATTTATTCTTCGCCAATCGGCGAAACCAAGGCGTTGATCGCGAACGTTTGCGTTGCTCGGAATCCAGAGCAGCGCGCTCCGCGAGTCGATGAAGTACGTAGAATTGGCAGCCTCGTTCCGTCGCCATTTCCAAGAACTGGAACCCTTGCCATTCGCGGCATTCCAAAAGCATCGGGCCGTGCTCGCATCGGTACCACGCGCAGAACTCCGCGCGCCACTCCTCGGGAGTCCAGATGCCGACCGAGAAAATCCACGGCCCCGCCTCGGGGCCAAAGCGGCCGCCCGAGAATAACGGGCTTACACGTTTTTCAATGACCTCCTTCGGTGCTCTCCCTCGCTCGCAAAGAATGAGGCTGCCCTGGTTGTCTTCGCGCAGGAGGCATTCCGCCGGGCCCCTTGTGCGGGCCGCGAGCGACTCCACTTCTTTCTTGTTGACCAACGGCGATTGCCAAATGAGCATTGACGCAGGCCTTCCGAGTTCTCGACTGCATCGCTTGCCGGCGCCTGGCGCACGCGTGAGGCGCATGGAATGAGTGCTTGCGCCACGCCGCGTCAGGTGCTGAAATTCGAGCTCGTCGAGATGGACACATCCAGTTCGACCAACTTTACAATCCGGTCCGGCTAGAGACCTGCACACCGGGCCAGCGAAGCGTAGCCGGTGTGGATCTGCTTCGTGCAGAGAAGGCATGGCGGACCAGGACGCGCTTTCGCAGCATGGTAAACCAATGTCCCGATTTGTAGAATCCGCGCAACTGGTGGCGCAGAGAATGGCTCCCAGGCCTCACCACTCAAAAGGAGGACGACATGCATTTCTTTGACGACTCGCTCTTGCCGGAAAACCAGGAAAAGCTGGTTATTCAGGTGGCACCGTACGGGCCCGAGTGGTTGCCGTCGGATTCCGACGACATCCCCGTGAGCATGGACAAGCAGGTGCAAAAGGCTGTGGACTGCTACAACGCCGGTGCGACGGTCCTGCACGTTCATGTCCGCGAAGCGGACGGCAAAGGCTCCAAGCGAATCTCAACATTCAATGAGTTGCTTGCACGGCTCCGCGTCGCGGCGCCCAGAATGTTGCTTCAGATAGGCGGCTCGATTTCATTTGCGCCCGAGGGTGAGGGAAAAGCCGCCAAGTGGCCGGGGATCGACACCCGCCACATGCTCGCCGAACTCAATCCCCAACCCGACCAGGTGACGATTGTAATCAATACCAGTCAAATGAGCCTCACGGAGCTGATGTCGAAGGACGACATCGCGGGCACCAGTCTGGAAAAGCCGGAATACTTCAATGCCTACCAGGAGATGGTCACCGAGGCGCCCCCCTCGTTCTTCATCGAGCATCTCAAGCGTCTTATTGCCAAGGGCATCCAACCGCATTTCATGATCGGCAGCATCCACCAGCTTGAAACGGTGGAGCGGCTGATTCGCGGTGGTGTGTACACCGGTCCGCTGGTGCTCAACCATATGGCGCTTGGCGGCGGCTACGCCGGCCGCAATCCGGCCGACATGCTGGAATTCGTGCGCCGCGTCCCCGATGGCGCGGTGCTGACGATCGAATCGCTGATGCGCACCGTGCCGCCGATCTGCACCATGGCGGTTGCGCTCGGCCTCCACGTTCGCGTCGGTGTCGAAGACAATCTGTGGCGACGCAAGGGGGAGCGTTTCACCTCGGTTCAGCAGGTCGAGCAGATGGTTCGCATCGCGCGCGAGCTGGGACGCGACGTGGCGACCGGAGAGGAAGCGCGCAGCATCTACAAGATCGGCCAGTACTATCGGAACGCTGACGAGGCGCTGGCCCACCTGGGTTGGCCGCCGAATCGACGTCCCGGCCAGCGCGGCTTCCTGGTACGCGCGCCCGATGCGGTGCGAGAAGCCCGCAAGACGCCAACTACCGTGGCCGAGGAGACGCGCTGACCGGCCATTTGCGCCAGGCGTGACGCTGCGACGCCAATGCGCCTCTCATTAGTCATCTCATTCCGGCCATGAACCTCAACCTGGATGGAAAGATTGCCCTGGTCACCGGCGCCGGGCGCGGAATCGGAGCGCGCATCAGCGCCAAGCTGGTCGAGGAAGGTTGTTCGGTCTACGTTACCGATGTCAACGCGGAATCGGCGAAGGTCAGTGCGGCCGCTATCGGTCCGGCCGCCCATGCCATGCGGATCGATGTGACGAACCCCGGCGATATCCAACTGCGCGTGGAGGAAATCGTGGAGAGCCACGGTCGCATCGACATTCTTGTGAACAACGCGGGAATTCTGAAGACAGCCAGCATCGTAGATTCTTCGATCGAAGACTGGGACGAGGTCTGCCGAGCCAACCTTTCCAGTGTGTACTACTGCTCCAAGGCTGTGCTCCCGGTCATGCTGAAAAGGCGCTACGGCAAGATCGTCAACATCGCGTCCATGTCTGCCGCCCGGGCGGGAGGCATATTCGGTAATGTTCTGTACGGGACTACGAAGGCGGGTGTGGTTGCATTCACCAAAGGATTTGCGCGCGAGCTCGCCCCTTACGGAATCAACGTCAACGCCGTGGCGCCGGGACTGGTCGAAACGCCGATGACCGCTGCCAAGCTGACTCCCGACGTCCGGGAGCGGGTGCTTGCGACACTTCCCATGCAGCGGCTAGCCGATGTCGAAGACATAGCCAATGCCGTCGCGTTTCTCGCCTCGGACGTGGCTGCCTACATCACCGGAGATACGCTGCTTGTCGACGGTGGCAGCTTGACGAAGTAACGCTACCCATCGGTGAAGCTGGCGGCGTTTGCCTCACTAAATCGCTTGCCTCGACTTGCCCCGCACGAATTGCCGGCTGCATCGCAACGGAATTATTTCGTGGAGGTAGGAACGAGTTCTGCTTCGGTCATCCGGTACAACATTCCGGACTGGTCATCCTTGAGCAGGCTCAGCTTGCCGGCCATGATGATTGGCTCGATGCCGAATTTGACCGCTTTGCTGCTCATCACTTCGACGATCGCTTCCGGTCCTGCAGGCATACAAAACGGACATGACGCAGGCACCGCTGAGATCAGGAAGTGCTTTTGCTGATCGGTCATATCCAAAGGCAACATGAAGCCATAGATGCGCACGACTTGCTTATCCAATCCGAGGATCTCGCGGCTGAATTCCGGGACCATCTTCCCTCCGCGATTTACTGGTTCGACCTGAGCGAGAGCCTTCCACGACACGACTCCCGATAATTCGGGAAGTATCGTTGAGCTGTAGTCTGCGGCGTTAGGCAAGCCTGTCGCTGGAGCACCGGACTTGAAAGCGGCCGCGGGCAGCGCGCAGCATATAGACAATACGACGAACGCTAAACAGGTGTAGTAGCGCATTTCTTTATCCCTTCGATATCGTGCGGCAGCACCTGGGCGATCCGACGCGCACCAAGCGAGTAGCAGCGCCACAGGGATCCTGCATCAGCACGGGAACAGCAGCCACTCCCCTTAGGATACCGCCGACCGGCGTCCCCCGCCAGCGGTGCCGCTTGCCTTCCATGGTTGGCTGCGTGGAGAATGCCTTTTCAAATTCCCAGGTCGGGCGCGCTGACTTGAGCGTCCCGACGACCACGACAATGAACACTCGCCTACCGTTTCTTTGCTATGTTGGGATCATGCTGTGTGCCTTGGCATTCCCGGCGTCTCCGGCAGGAGAGACGACAGCCCGGCGGTACGCGCTTCCGGAGCACGGTTTCCTCGAATTTCAAGCTCCCGTGGCCTGGAGAGAGATCGTGCGGCGGCCGAGCGAACCGGGGCCTCCGACCATCGTTTTTGGGCCGACCCAAGGGACGCCTTTTGAGGTGTCAGTGACCCCCGCATGGGAAGAAGGTCCCGCGGGCCCCGCTCCCAATGAACGCTCGATGCGTGAACGAGTTGAGCAGTACCTTGAAGGCGTTAAGGCGAATGCAGTCGAGAAAGCGATCGATCTGGTTAAGCTTGAAGGCCCTTCCGGCCCGGGCTTTTATTTCTCGGCCACCGACCAGGCCCCGCGGCCGGGAGACTATAAATTTCTGACCCATGGCGTGCTCAAAACGGGCGACCTCGCCGTCAGCTTCACGATCCTTACCCGCGACGGCCAGGAGCAAATTGTGCGCGATGCCCTCGCCATGCTCAAAACGGCGAAGCATGTTGCAAAGCAATAACGATCCGCCGAGCCGATCTTGCGCACTGACATCGAGTCTCCGCAGCCAATCAGCTCGTGCAGCAGTCATTGTTTGCGCGTCGATCAATTCACCTCTTGCTTCCCGCCGCTGACAAGTTCAAGCTTATTACGTAGGGTAGAAGTGAGGTGCATGTTCGCGCTGGCCCATCAGATTTTGCCGGATGCGTGGCGCGAACCGCATGGCTGATTTATAGACATCCTACTGGTCTCCAGTCGAGACCAAAGTGCGGCGCAGATTCTCGTGACCGTTGCCTTTCGGTTCGATGAATCCAGTAGAAGCGGCACACAGTGCAACAGCAGCAGCGCAGTGCTAGATCCGGGGAGCCTATATAGGCATACCGCCAATATCAATACATTAAAGCGATGGGATCGGTAGTGTAACTACGCGATTACCGATTGAGGAGGGTCTCATGAAATCGAAACGAATCGCATCGACAGTCTTGTTGTTTTTGCTGTGCGGTCTCGCATGGGCGACGATTGCCGCTGCAGATCCGGCCCTGATCGCGGCCCGTCAGAAATTCTTCGGCGCCGAGAACGTCGATGCCAACACGGGCTTGGTGAGGAAGGACAAGGTAATCATTTCGTGGACCAGCAACACGACATACGCGGTTTCGGTGATGGGACGGGTAGTCCTGCTGGACACGTTTATCGATCGACCTGAGCTGGCGCCTCCTCCCGGAGTACAGGACCTGCGTCGCACGCCCGTCTCAGCGCAGGATCTCATCAACCTGCATCCGGAGGCGCTCTTCCTCGGCCACGGCCACTTCGACCACGCCGATAACGCAGCGTACATCTCGAAGTGGTTGAACGATATTCCAATCTACTCGTCACCCGAAACCTGCGATGCAATCCAGACCGACGTGACCCGCATGTGGAATGATCCAAACGCGGTCAATGGCGGCGTCAGGCTCATCCCCAACAACAGTCCGCCGAATTGCATCGGCCTCGTGTCGCGAGGATCGCAGCCGGGCGCCGAGATCGTGAAGATTCCGCAGCTGGAGCCGCTTGCTTGCATCGTCGCCTTCAAGCACATCCATTCCGGCTCGGTACCGGTCGATCCGGCGTTCCCGCATGTCACGATCAACAACATCGCTGACAACCGCGATGCGGCGCTGTATCCGACGCAGACTCGCGTCGCGCCGAACAATCCGCCGGTGCCCGGACAGATGGCGATCCAGATCACGGGCGGCTCGCACGGACCGATCAGCTTGTTCTATCAATTCATCGTGCGCAGCGGATACAACTTCAGCTTCGTCTGGCATAACACGACGGGGCCATTGAAGGAGGGCTCCGGCTCCGATCCCGGTCTGCCCTCGCCCGCGATCGGGCAGCATCTGTTCGACATCATGGATTCGCTCACGCCGACCGACCTGGAGTTGGGGTCAGTTGTCAGTCTTGGCCAGACCAACAACGGCGAACGGGACGTAGTCATGTACAACCAGCACGTCAAGCCGCAGGTCTACATACCGGGCCACCAGACTGTTGTCGCGCTGCCGAGCTCATCACCGGAATACCGCATCGGCTGGTTCCAGCAGAACGATGCGATGAGCGTTCCGTACAGCCAGCGGCCTGAGCTTCGCTGGTTGGTCGACCCCCTCGATTATCTGAAGCCCCAAATCTTCAGCACGGGCGATCCGCGCTGGTCCAACCCGAACAAAGCCGGTCGGATTGCGCAATTCTGCAGCTAAGTACGACCTCCACGATCGTTACCGCGACGGCCAGGAGCAAATTGTTCCCGGGGATACTGATAAAATGGGAAGTGGGCTAAATCTGGATCCGGCAGCGTTCGAAGGGAAACTACGTGCGCCATCCATTGCGTGACAGTCGCGCGGTCTTCGCCTTGATTCTCCCGGCGTTTTGTGCCGCGCCGCCGGCCTCCGCGGAGATATTTAAGTGCGTCGCCAAGGACGGAACGGCGCTGTACCAGAATTTCCCCTGCCAGTTCGACTCGATCGGGTGGATGCCATCGAATCCGCAGGCCGCAAAGACGACATCAATGCTCTCCGCTGCGAGCCAGGCAAAGCCGAAGGCGGCGCCCGTCAGTGTTGCGTCAACCGTCAAAGCGACCGATGCGAGGGAGACCCGCATCGGCATGGCGCCCGACGAAGTCAGAGCGATCTTGGGCGAGCCGTTGGAGATCGTTCAGGATACGCCCGTTGAGGGCATCGAGATGTGGCGCTACGTTGACAGAACCGTCCAGTTCGATCGCGCGCAGCGCGTGGTCACAGTAGAGTCCTGGTAACGGTGCCGACCAGCTTCACGTCGGGTGCCTTTAACGGTAGGTCGTCAGTTTTCTTTACAGTCGCGCAAACATCTGGCCTCTGATTTTTTGTAAGCGCTGGAATTCCTTTAACAATCCCAGAATGGCGCAAAAGTTGCCTGCAGCTTTCTAGCCTGTGTAATCGGGTAGGCAAAATAGGGGGATGCTCATGAATTTGGCTAAGACCCTGCGTGTTGGGCTGGTTAGCGCTTTGGCCGCGGCCATCGCTTCGGTCGTATCTGCGGGCCCCGTGACGTCGGAGTTTGGGCCCAATTTGGTCACGAATGGCAGCTTCGAGGCCACTTCGAACACAACCAGCCCTGGTTTCGCCTGGACGGTGTCCGGGGCTTTCATTAGCGAGGGCTTCGACTACTTCGTCGACACCACTCCGGCGGATGCCGAGAGCGGGACGCATTCGTTTGCGGGTGGCGCGATCGGAGATTTGGGCTTCATTTCGCAGAACATCGCAACAACCGCAGGGGGACGCTACAACATCCACCTCTGGCTCGCTGATCTCAGTGGCTTCACCGATGGCACGGAAATTCAGGTTCGTTGGGGCGGTATCCCAGTGTACGACGCGACGGACATTCCCGGCTTCAACTACAGGCAGATCATCATCGACCCGATGGCGACGGGGCCGTCGACGGTGCTGTCCATCGGGTTGCGCGACGACAGCTTCTTTCTCAATGTCGACAATATTTCGGTCCGGGCAGTGCCCGAGCCGACTACCCTCGCGTTGCTGCTGGGTGGTCTGGGTATCGCGGGACTGGCAAGACGTCGCGCTTCCACGGCTTGACCAAAACGGCTAACCGAATCCGGCCCGCGCATGCGCGGGCTTTTTTTCCATTCTGTTAGCTGGCACCGAATATCGGGCCGGGAATTCGGCCCGATTTCTGGCATCGACCCGGGACGCGGCCGGTGTCAGCGGCGACGCTGACATGGTATTGCACGCGCGTCCCGGGGTGCGAAGACCTCGCTAGTTGCAGAGCTGTGCGATGCGCGCCGCCTTAGCCGGGTTGGACCAACGCGGGTCAGCGGGCGTCCACACCTGCGGAACGAGGAAGTCGAACGGGTCCATCAGCAGGCGGAACTCCGGCCAATCGCTTTGCGCGAAGCCCATGTTGAGCGCCGTCTCACGCCAGCTCATCATGTGATAGATCCCCGAGCCCTTTTGCGCAACGTCGGTCAGATGGCCCGGAATGTAGAACTTGGGCTTGAGGTGCTCCTGGACCATGATGATGTCGCGCTGCTGGTTCGCCGCCGCCCCGAGGCTGACGATCGAGCCGAGCAGCACGTCGGTGTTCGGCAGGGTGTCCATCAGGGAGTACAGACCCGCGCCGATCGCGGCAGCAAGAGCTTTCGCCGCCGGGTCAAACGTCGGGTTGTTGTAATTAGCCAGCGAAATGAACCCGGGGTCCACGCCGATGCCCTCCTTCGCCGGACCCGCGGAGTTGAGCCAGACGAGGGTGAAGTTATAGCCGCTGCGCAGGACGAACTGGTAGAAGACCTCGTACGGGCCCGCCGTACCGCCGAATCCCGTCGTCGTCGTGTTGAGCTGTCCCGCGACCCTCAGCGTAGGATCGGTGGGCGGGGTGAAGGGCGTGAGCGTCGGGTACATCGCCGGATAGGTGATTGCCGGCGTGGGCGTAGTGATCGTGCGTCCCGCGTAACGCGGATCGGCGAGATCGCTCAGCGTGGTGTGGGTGAAGGTTGGATCGACGGGCGCCGTTCCCGAGTGGATAAACTTGAATGCGAGAACACAGACTAGCGAATCCAGCGGCGTGGAAAGCCTTGTGGCGCTGCTCTTCCCCGTCCCGGCGTTGGGGCCTTCGTCGTACTGGCCGGGCCTCGATCCGCGCGGCACGACCGCGATGCAGTTGACGGGATCGGCATTCGGAAGGTAGGGCGCGCCGCCGTTCTGAGGATTCGGGTCGGCGGCCATCCTCGCGACGTCCGCCTGCATCACGTCGCAGGTCTCGGGCGTCGAGTAGATCGGCGCGTTGGTCCACTTCGCAACGTACGCGGCGTTGTCCGCGTGGTCGCCGTGTCCGTGCCCGAGGAAAATCGCCTCCGGGTGCACGTCGATGAGGTCCTGCGGCAGGACCGGGTCATAACGCTTGTCGATCGGCGTGGTCGGCAGCTCGGGCCGCGACAGGTAGCTGTCGAGCAGGACGACGTGTCCCAGAATCGATGTGACATAGGTCGTGTTCGTCGCCCATGAAGCGATGACCTTGTCCTTCTTTACGGCCCCCGTGTTCACGTCGACGTTATCGATCCCGAAGAACTTCTGCCGTGCCTTGAGCAAGGCAGGATCGGCTGCTGCCAACGCGACTGAAGTCCACCAACACATCGCCAGCGCCAGACCGGCGATTACCATTCGTCCGCGATTCATGACACGACCTCCTCTGTTAGATTCGATGAGCGCGCTTAGAGGGGAGAATTAACCGATCGCTTATTTGCTCCCTTCATCCTCCCGCGTTCGATGCCTTCAACTGCGACCGCTCGACGGGAACCGGCTGCATTCATATTCGTGTTTCACGATCGGTGTCCCACATCATGTTCGCCGGACTCCGTTATCATAATTGCAGCATGTGCAATCAACAACAGAAAGGCTCGACAAAATTTGAATTCTGCGATTGCTGCGTTGCAACAGCGGCGCAATCGTTTTGCGGCACGAGCACAACGGCGCGCCGCTTGCACTACGCGGTTAACTACTGCTGATAGGGTTCCACGAGGCTCGCGCGCAAAGAGTACCCGACGTCGATATCGGCCGACCCGTCGACGATTTCCACCGACCTCTTGCTTCCGGTCGCGGCTATCCGGCCGGTGACCCAGACGGCGTCGAACATGCGCCGTATGTCGAAGGCCTTATCGGGCTTGACGTACACGATCTGGTTGGGCTCGGGCGGCGGCGTATGGATGCATGCCCCAACCCAGGGCACGAGCAGAAATTCGGTGACCTTCGTGCCCGAGAACTCGAGCGGTAGCACGTAGCCGGGTATGCGTATCAGCTTCCCGTCGATCGCGGGGTTCACGGCGCTGGCGGCAGCACGTTTTTTATCGGCGATTGCGTCGCGTTTCGCCAGCAGCCCATCGACGTCGATGCTGTCCTGCTTCAGCCTGGTCAACGCCTTCTTCTCTATGGCGACTTCCTCCGGCGTGAGCGTAACGCCACGCGCTTTACGGGTGCGCAGGCCAGCAACGTCACTCAGCGCGAGGAGCTGCTCGGTGGATAGCGTCGCGAAGGGATTGTCGGCGGCGGAGACTTTGACGGAAAGCTCCTCCCAGCCCAGCGTGCGCGGCTCCTCGGCGCACGCGCCTGACATCCACAATGCACATAAAGGAATCAGAACGTAGAGAAATCTTTTCATCGTGGTAGAGCGCACCTCGTCAAATTCGAATCGTCATGCCATCCGCCAGCGACAGGCGGTAGATTCTGTACGCAGGGATCAGACCGATGAGTACTCCAGATACTGCGACCAGCATCATAAGCCCAAACTCGGTGACCGAGGGCCAGCGAAGCGCGATGAACAGCCCGAGACGCTGCTCCAGCCAAGCTTGCCCTGTGCCTAACCCGACGTAAAGCGCGGCAATACCGAGCGCGATTCCGAGCAGCGTCAGAAACGCGGCTTCGCCGAGCAGCAGCGCGAATACATGCCACGGCCGTGCGCCCACTGCACGCAACACAGCCATTTCCCGGCGGCGCTCGCTCAAGCCCGTGAGAAGCGCGATCAGCATCCCCGCGAGTCCCATGACGACCACCAAAGCGGAGATCGCGATCAGGGTCTTCTCCGCCCCGGCCACGATGTCCCAGACCTCGAGCAGCGTCGCGCCCGGCAGGATGGCGGTGAGCGGTTCCTCTCGCGACTCGTTCACCTGGCGTTGCAAAAACAGCGCACCGCCGCGCGACTTGAGCCCGACGAGGAACGCGGTGATCGTCCGCTTCGGCGTCTCGTTTGCGCCAGCGCCGTGACGGTCCTGATCGTGGTCGCGGTCGTGGTCATCCCGGCCGGCACTTTGCATTTGGCGTTGCCTGGCGTTCCGCATTGCGGCCGCCAGTGGGTCCCCACCGGCCTCCGCCGATTCAGACATGTGCACGGCATCCATGCCCTCCAGCGAGACGTGTATCGCGCGATCGACAGGCGTACCGGTGCGCCCCAGTATGCCCACGACGTGAAAGGGATGATCCTTGTGGAGCGCAAATGCCACGTCGCCGGAGCCGTGCGCGATAACGATCTGCTGCCCAAGGCGATATCCCAGTGCCGCCGCCACTTCCGCGCCGAGGACCGCGCCATCGGCATCGGCAAAGCGCTCGCCCTGAGCCAACTCGAGCTTGCGGTCTCGGCCAAACCGGTAGTGATCGAAGTAATCCTGCGTCGTGCCAAGGACGTGGAATCCGCGGTGCGAATCACCCAGCGACAGCGGAATCGTCCATGCGACCTCCGGGAGGGCGGCGACCCTTCGGTAGCTCTCCCAGCTGACGTTGTTGGTGGCGTTGCCGATCCTGAACACCGACGATAGCAACAGATGCACGGGGCTGCTGCGCGCGCCGACGATGAGGTCGGTTCCGGATACCGAGCTTGCGAAAGTCTCCCGGGATTCCTGGCGAATGCGTTCTACGCCAAGCAGCAGCGCGACCGAGAGCGCAATCGACAGCACCGTCAGTCCCGCGGTAAATCTGCGATTGCGCAGGCTCTTTATGGCTAGCGGGAAGATCATCGGGCTTCCCTATGGATCGCCGTGACGGGCGATGAACCGGCAAAGCGATTGAGGTCGGCAAACTCCACCGCGCGATCGAATAGCGGAGCAAGCGTTAGATCGTGGCTGACGAAGATCAGAGTCGCGCGTTCTCGCGCGCATTCACGAAACAGGAGCTCCAGGAACGCTGCGCGGCGATCCGCATCGAGCGACGATGTAGGCTCGTCCGCGAGCACGAGCTCGGGAGCGCCCATCAACGAGCGGGCCGCGGCGACGCGCTGCTGCTGTCCGACGCTGAGCTCGGTCACTTGGCGGCGCAACATATCCTCGCCACCCATGTCGAGGTGATCGAGAAGTCGTGCGGCGACTTCGCGGACACTTGTGCCGGATTGCTCGCAGCGGTCGCGGCGCCGGCTCGAGAACGCGCAAGGCAAGCACACGTTTTCCTGCACCGATAGATAAGGTATTAGGTTGAACATCTGAAAGATAACGCCGATATGGTCGGCGCGGAATCGATCGCGTGCCGCTCCGGCAAGAGCACCCAATTCATGCCCCAGGACCCGCACTGAGCCACTCTGCGCCTTCAAAACTCCTGCCAGCAGGCTCAAGAGGGTCGATTTGCCGCTGCCACTCGGGCCGCGCAGCAACAGGCGCTCTCCGCGGGCAACGCGCAACGATTCGATGGCTACGATGGGAGGTGAAGCCGCGCGCCAGGAAAAACGTACGCCCGAAAGTTCGACGACATCGTCAGCCGCCGTTGGAGCCTCTTCTCGGATTCGGGACTTCGATGTCTGCGGATCGATGGGCGCCAAGAAGGATGATTCCCGGGGAGACGTCCTTACGATGAATACCACAATATCGCAGAAAGGCCGAGACTGAAAAATGCGCCGGTACGGCAGCGCGCTTAGAGTGAGCGAAGAAAATTAAGGATATCCTGTTTCCCGCTCTGTGGGAGCGCCTCGAATTGACCGATCACGGCATTGGCTTCCGACGAATCACCGTTGGACGAACTGCCGCTGCGATGCGCGTCGATCGCGATCAGCAAGTCCCGCGTGCGTCCGTCGTGCAGGAAATAAATCCTCTGCCCGAGACCCCACAATGGAGCAGTGCGGAATTCTCTTGGTGCTGCCTGTCCCTGAGCGACTCCATCTGCCAATCCCGGCCCCATGTCGTGCAGCACAAGATCGGAGTAAAGATTCACTGGTTGGTTGCGTAGCGCCGCGACCGTAGCGTCTCCCGTACGCAATGTCGGCGTGTGACACGCTGCGCATCCCACATTGCCAAACAGATGTCTGCCCCTGGTGATCGACTCGGCTCCGCCCGGAGTATCGGAAGAAGGTGTCGGCGGCGCCAGATAACGCATGAAAGATGCGAACTTTTCGATGCTGCTGACGGTGTCAACAGGCGCCTGGCCATCGGTATTGGCCAAGTAGTCTCCTGGCGGGTTTCGAGCGGCAAATGCGATAACGCGCTCGCGGAGCGCCGCAACGTCGAGCGGATAGCGATGTCCTGACGGGTTGAGGTATCTGCGGACCGAGTCAATCGCCGGAATGCCTTCCATTTTGATATTGTCGTTACCAACAGACAAGAATTGGCATGCCGCGGATTCATTGCGCTCGGTCTGGAAAAGCTCGTTGGTGATACCCATTTCGTCGTGATAAGCCTCGGCCGCCGCCACGAGCAGAGAAGCGTTGTGCGCCTTCCATCCGAACCGCGCGATCGGTCCATCGATTTCGTTTGCTCTTGCGCCGCCGGAACTCTTGTTGCTGGAGACAACGATACTCGCGCGCCCGCGAATTCCGAGCGCTAGCTTTTGCGTGGCGTTCGCCGCAAGATTCGCGCGTATCGCACTGTCGGGGATTTGTTCGATCAGACCCGCGCCAAACACCGGGCTGGGAATGCGGAAGATCACGTTATGTTTCGCAAGCTCCGCCGCGAAATCCGGCTGCACGATCGCACATCCCGGCGCATCCGGGCGACCGGCGATGGTCAACAAAGCGTGGACGGCTCCGTCCGGCGCACCATCGGCATTTTTCACGAACCGCGCCACCCGCACCGGCCCGTCCGGCGAGACGAATGAGGGCAAGTTGCCCTCACGATTCACGCGGTTGAACTTGGCAAGCGCGATCTGAGGATTCTGCGACGGGCTCGTTCCACCGAATGCCGGCTGCGAATGGCAACCGCCGCAGTTGTCCAGATTCATCGCCGGTCCAAGGCCGTCGGCAACCGCCTCCGCTTCCACGAACGACACCTTACCCATGTTGAAAAACGTCAACTGAGTCGGAGTCAAATTCGCGAGGGGATTTCCAGCGCTGGCTCCGGCGCGCAGACCTGGATCTTTGGCTAAAACCGCATCGAGCGAGAAGGCAATCTCGGCGTTGAAAAGGACAAGACCGACGAGCGCCGGCCAAAAAAAGCCCCGAACGACAAATTTCCTGCTCATCGCACTACGGTGTTGAATCGATTTGAACGCTCCCCGCGCGAAGGCAGTCAGTCAAACCTGCCGTCGCGTGGGCACTCGAGCAACGACCAAAGACTAGTTGCAGAATTGCGCGATCGGGGCTGCCTTGGCTGGATTGGACCATCGGGGATCCCCTGGCGTAAACACGAGCGGACGAATGTAGTCCGTCGGATCGACCATCCAGCGAATTTCCGGCGTGTACGTCGGCTGCACCGTAGCCACGTTAGCTAACGAGCTGCGGTACATGAAGTACATCTCTTGTGTAGAGCTCTCCGCGACGCCATTGGTCCCCGTCGTCAAATGCCCTGGGATGAACACCTTGGGCAGCAGAGACTGTTGGTACAGTACTAGGTCGCGATTACCGTTGTTGGCCGTGTTAGCAGAGGACGCAGAGCCGAGCTCAAGGTCGGTCGGCGGCAACGCTGCCAGCAGGTTGAATACGTTCTGCCCCACGACCGGACCCCATGCGCCGTCCGGAGCAAGGCCTTCCTTCAACGCGCCCGTGCTGTTGTGCCATGCGAAGGTGAAATTGTAGCCGCTACGCAGCACGAAATCATAGAACATCGCGATCGGGCCGCCAGGGCCGCCGGAGCCGCTAGTTTGAGTGTTGATCTGCCCAGGCTTGGGCGGATTGCTCGGCGTGAGCGAGGTGCCACGGGGGTACATCTGTGGGTCGCGCGGATCCACGGTCACATTGAATACGAAAGGAGGATACCCGCTATCGGGCGGCACCGCGTTCGAGTGCATGTGCTTGAACCCAACGATGCAGACCAGCGGCTCCAAGAAATTCAACCGTGTGATTTCCGCTGCGGGGGTCGATCCGCGCGTCACAATCGGCATGCAGTTGACCGGGTTGCCATCGGGGATGATCTTGACGCCGCCGTTGATTGCGTTGGGGTCGTTGAACATCCTGATCACGTCCGCTTGCATCGCATCGCATGTTTCCGGAGACGCGTAGATCGCCGCGTTGGTCCGCTTCGCGATGTAGGCCGCATTGTCTGCGTGATCGAAATGGCCGTGTCCGAGCAGGATCGCCTCCGGCTTGAGGTCCACCAGGTCCTGAATGAGGAACGGCGTCCTACCTCGCGTCAGCTCCAGACGAGTAACGTAGGAATCGAGCATGATCACCCGCCCGAGCACCGAGGCTGCATAGGTCGTATTCGTAAGCCAGGAGAAAATGACCTTATCCTTCCTGACGGCCCCCGTGTTGGCGTCAACGTTCTCGATCCCGAAGATCTTTTGCCTCGCCGCAACCATCGCAGGATCCGCGGCCGCCGCCAAGGAGATGCTGCACAACGCAATTGCAAAAAGAGCCGATATGAGTTGCCTTGGTTTCATGCGCCTCCTCCTGACGTGAGAATCAGTCAGCAATGCTGGCCGATTATTCGATAAACTTTTGTACCTCTAGTGGCGGTGTCGCCGAAGCGACCCGCCGAGCCTGTTAGCTGCAATAGCGAACGCCTGCATATTCGGCGGCGGCAACAAAATGACTGTGCCGCTGAATCGCGATCCCGAGTTCGGACAGCGTGACTTCGGCTGCGCGCTACGCCCGAAAATATACATTTCGTTACAAATAAAGCGCCGGCTCGGCAGCCGACACAGGATGGATCAACACGAGTGCCCCCCTCCCGAAACAGCCATCATCCAATCCCAGGGTTCGCCTCTTTGGGAATGAATGTGCACGTAGGGCAATCAACAAAAAAATCGCCCGTGCTCGGGTAATCTGCACTTGCCCCCTTCGATTGTCAAGCACGGTACGTGCGTGCCGGCAATGGTATGCACCCCTGGCGCCTTGGTTGCGCAGCCGCTCCAGCTTTGCACGTCGCCGATGGATCCCCGCTTTCGCGAGGATGACGTGGGTTTGCGAAACGTACCGCGACACGCTATTGCCGGGACCGCATCGCGCGCCACTCCGACGCGACGGGTATGACGTCCTGATGCGCAAGGATCGCCTCGCCCGCAGCTGTCCTCAGTTGAGCGGGCGAGACTCGCAGAACACGTTGAATTGGGCGCACCAACGCAGGCACGGGTGCGTCACGCGGAAGCGTCATCAAGCGGTCATGGCGGCGTCACAGTCGGCTTGTAGATTTCGATGCTTACCTCTGGCGTGCGTGCCCATCATCACACGTCCGGACCACCCCTCGAGCAAACTGGACTTGGAGATCTTCATGAGCTATCACCGCCTATCGACCCTTGTGCTCGTCACCGCGCTGTGTGCCGCCCCGGCGCTCGCCGAGGAGACCAAATCGCCACCGCTCTCCGCAAGCGCGGCGGCAACACCGAGTTGCCGACTCGGCGCAGGCGGCGCGGTCGAGCGAGTGATCTATATCCAGTTCGACAATACTCACTTGCTGCGGGACAACCCGAGGGTGCCTTCCGATCTCGAGCAGATGCCGCACCTCCTCGAGTTCATCCGCGGCAACGGTACATTGCTCGCAAACGATCACACGGTCCTGATCTCGCATACGGCAGGCGGCATTCTGTCATCGCTCACGGGCGTGTATCCCGACCGGCACGGGCAGACGGTTTCAAACAGCTACGTGCGTACGTCGACCACCGGCGCGTTCTCGTTTCCAAGCTCGTTCGGCTACTGGACAGACAGCGTGAGCGCGACCAACACGCCGACGGTGCCCAACATGATCACGCCGGAAGGGCGCAACATGCCCGCGCCGTGGGTGGCGTTCACGCGCGCCGGTTGCGACTTCGGCGCAGTCGCGAGCGCGAACATCGTGCTCGAGAACACAGGCACGGGCGCGACCGGCGACATGACCAAGGTATTCGGGACGGGATCCCCCCAATGGCTCGCGGCGCAGGCCTCGAACCAGGCACCGTCAGGCAGCGCAGCGCGGGCGAAGGCGCAAACGGATTTTGTGGGCTTCGCCATCCACTGCGCGCAGGGCTCCCCGGTCTGCGCCAACGGACATGACGATCTCCTGCCGGACGAGCCCACCGGCTACAACGGGTTCAAGGGACTCTTTGGCGCACAGGAGATCAATCCCTTTCTCACCAACAGCCCGATCGTGAACGATCTCTTCGCCGTGCCGATCACAGATCCTTTCGGTCAGCCAGGCTTTCCCGGTTTCGACGGCATGTCGGCGAGCGTGACGCTCGCGTACGTCGCGGCGATGCAGGAGCGCGGTATTCCGATCACTTACGCGTACATCTCCGATGCCCACGACTTTCACGGCGTCGCCGGCAACGCGCACACCGCTTTTGGGCCGGGCGACGGGGGATACGTGCAGCAGCTCGCCCAATATGACCAGGCGTTTGCGGCATTCTTCGCACGCCTCGCCGCGCAGGGTATCACCAAGGCCAACACGCTCTTCGTTTTCACGGTCGATGAAGGCGATCATTTCGTGGGTGTGCAGAAGACCAATTGCGACGGGGTGAACACTCCTTGCGTCTACGCGCCCAATGAAGTTGGTGAGATCAACGCCAACATCGACACGCTCGGGGGCGAGCAATTCCCGGGACTGCGCGCGAATTTTCTGGACGCGACTGCTCCCTACGCTTTCACGGTTCACGGCGACGACGCCCCGACGTTTTATCTGGCGCGCCGCGGCGCAGGGCCGCTCGCCCAGCTCGATCCGGTCACGCGCGAATTCGAGCGCAGCGCCGCGCGACTCACCGCGACCAATCCCTACACGCAAGCGACGGACCCCTTGATGGTGCAGATGGCGGACCAGACGGGCATGAAGATGCTTCACATGATGGTGCAGGCAGACGCGGCCCGCAATGCGACCTTCGTGTTTTTCGGCGACGCAAACTATTTCCTCACCGATTTTCCGACGAACACCTGTAGGACCTGCATCAACCCTGCGTTTGCCTGGAATCACGGCGACATTCAGCCCGAGATTGCGCAGACGTGGCTCGGCCTCGTCGGGCCGGGCGTGCAGCGCGTGGGCACATCGAACGTGTGGAGCGATCACGCTGATTTACGGCCCACGATCCTCGCGCTGTCCGGCCTCACCGACCCCTATATGCACGACGGCCGCGTGCTCGTCGAAGCACTCGATCCGAGCGTGCTTCCGCCTGCGCTCGCCGGGAGCCAGAGCGCCTACGTACGCCTCGCCGCACTCGAAAAGCAGCTCGACGCCCCGTTTGGCGACTTCGCGCGGGCCGTGCTGGCGGTGTCGACGGCAGCGCTCAAGAGCGGCGATGCCGAGCAGGACGTCACGTACCAAAGCTACCAGCAGAAGATCGCGGCGTGGACGCTGCGTCGCGATCAAATCGCGCTGAAGATGAAATTCATGCTCTCGAGTGCGGCGTTCGGCGGCCAACCGGTCAGTGACTTCATGTCGAATTACCTGATCGGGCTGGGCCAGAGTCTTCTCGATGAAGTGCAGAGCTTCGCCGCTTCGCTGACTGCCGGGTAGGCACCCGGCGCCGCGCCGCGAGCAGGTCGTCGCGGCGCCGCGCGCCTGGGCGTTTAGCCCTCTTGGCTGGCGCTCATTCCTGTCCAACAGGCGCAAGCGCCGGACAAGATGGGTTGCCAGAATCAGCTCCAACCTCGAAGCTCATGATTTTCCGCACCGGACTCGGCGTCGGCGGTTGCGGGAAGGTATTCACAGCGTACGAGTCGATTCCCCACGCCGCGACACTCAAGGTCGCGCACGCGTCGACGTCCAGCACCATGTAGTTGAAGGTATCCGGGGAGTAGAAGTCGAACGGCTGGCGAAGCAGATCCGCCGAAGGGTCTCCCTCGCGGACCACGTGGCGGAGCCCCGGAAACGTCGGTTCCAGTCCGATCGGGTCGATGCCGCGAGCGGCTTGCTGCGCGGCGAAATTCTGTGCGAGCGTCAACAGATTGCCGAAGCTGTGATCCGTTATTCCGTCGGGGCCGGTGGCGCCGATCGGGCCGGCGACGATCAAAAAAGCGCCAGGGACGCGAACGTAGCTCGATTGCACTGGCGTGTTGTTCGCGTCGAAGGCGGTGAAGTAGCCGAGCTCGTTGATGCGCAACTGGTGGTCGTCGGTGCTCAGAAAGACGACGTGATCGATGTGATTGTCGGCGATGAATTTGAAGAGTTGGTTCCGCTCGGGTCGATAGCCGCCCATCCACGACTTGCCGCCGTCACTCTCGACGGTGCTGTACGTATTCGGCGTATTGTTGGGCCCGTTGGTAACCGTGAAGGATCCGCCGATGGGCCCGATCTGATCGATCGGCGACGAAACGGCGACAATTTTCCAGACGATGCCTTGCTGCTGCGCGGCGAGCAGCGCCTGCTCGAACCAGGCCAGCTCGGTAGCACCGAGCATCGTACGAGCGGGGTTGTCTGCACGCACGCCGTTGTCATCGCCCGCAGCGTTGCGCAGCCGTATATCACGATTGGTGCGATCGTCCAGGTTGAAGAAGATGGCGTTCGCGCCCCATTGCTGCGCAAAATAGAGCTTCTGAGTTCCGTTCGAGCGCGGGTCACCTGGAGCGCTGACCATGTCCCGACGAATGGGCTGATAGTCGGTGTATGCCTGCTCCTGGATCTTGAACCCGGCTGTGTCATGCATGTAGGTCCCGCTGGTGTTCACGTCGAACGAGGGGTCGGTTGTATTGAATGGAGCGTTTGCCGGCGCGCCCCCATTGATGAATTGCCGGTTGCCGAGCTCATGATTGTCGAGAAGGGTGTAATGCCCGCTCGAGCTGAAGAAGCTTTCCAATC
The DNA here is from genome assembly GCA_035568975.1 of Casimicrobiaceae bacterium. Classification (GTDB taxonomy): domain Bacteria; phylum Pseudomonadota; class Gammaproteobacteria; order Burkholderiales; family Casimicrobiaceae; genus PALSA-1003. The sequence continues at coordinate 11,282 of DATMNH010000286.1, read as the reverse complement.
CCGGATACGAGCCAGTGCTGACAGGGATGAACTGCTCGCGGTATTTGCGCCAGTAGTCCGACAGCGCAGGAGTAGTTGAAACGGCTGGCGAATCATTCGGCGTGCCCTGGCCGCTCGCAGTTTCATAGATCGTATCGCCCAGCCACACAAAAAAGTCGAAGTTCTGCTCACCGAAGCCGGGCGCGCCCGGCGGGGTGAAGTGTGCGCTATTCGTCGCGCCGTAAGGACGCATGAGCCCGTCGGCGTCTCCGGTAAAGCCGAAGCGGACCCTCGCATGCGCCGCGGGATCTGGCGCGGTCACGAACGTGCCGACCGGGCTCGTGGTGAAGTCTTTTGCGACAAACCTGTAGAAGTAACGCGTACCGCTCTTCAAGAGGACCACATTGAAGTGGATGGTGTAGTCGTGGGCCGGATCGCTGACGCCCGCGGAGAATGAAACGTCTGTCGAAAAGCTCGGATCAGGCGAGATATACGCGACCATGCCGACCCCGCGAGAAAGCGCCGGATCTTGTGCTCGCGTCCAAAGTGTCACGCTGCTGCTCGTCACGTCGCCGGCGCCGACCGCAAGGAAGGACACCGCGCCGAGTGCGCCGCTAGCGAACAGCGAGAATGCCAAAGCCGAACCAAAAAGGGCAACAAGCTTCTTGAAGTTCGTGTGCAAGATGTAGCTCCTGGCTTGAGGTTTAATGAGCGTTGGGATGCGGTCGCACCACGCGAGTCGCTCGGCCACCTCGCCGAAGTCGAATGGGCGACGCGTTCAACGGTTCGCTGGGGCGGGATGTGGCAAGACTTGGTTTGGTTACTGCATCACGGCGCCCACATGCGGCAGCCTATTCTGCCCATGTGACCGGATCGTGTCAGGGACGCAGTCATTGGCGGCCGTGGCGCATCCCTTACCACGGGCCGCGAAGGCACGCGATATTTTGCTGATCAGTCTGCTGCCACCAAACAGAAGCGCATCCGAATCAAGCACGCCGAGTTTAGGCAACGTCATAATTCGGCAAAGAAGGACTGCGAGACTGTCCTTCCGAAGTAAGTCTTTCGAGGCCGGGGATGACTTTCCACGATTACACCGTTTCGCAGCACTACATTGTCGAGCCGGAGTGGCAGGCCACACCGCGCGTTCGCATCGGCGTTCGGCGAGTCGCAGACTCGCGCGAGAGCCACAGTGCGCCACAGTACGATGCAGCGGCGCTAACGGCAGCGTTATGTTTAAACTCGAAGCCAGTCTTGAGCGAACTTGCGCGAAAGGTTACCGGCAACTACGCCATACCTTACGACGTCCTGCTGGCGCGGTTCCGGCGACGCAACCGTATTCCCAGTGAATAGTCGAAGACGTTTGCAGCGCGGCTCATACTTACGGGCGTCTCGCGTCGTGCGTTATCGAAGTTGTGGCACCAAGGCCTCAGGGGTTATCGGATCTGCATGACGGCCACGATCCCCGCCTCGAGTTTTGGAGTCGCGCTTGGCACGGCAAGGCTAAATCCTCCGGGGCCACGCCCATCGAGGCCCCGACGACAATGGGGAAGGCCTTCGAGGCCTGGTATTCATACGATAGGCTTCGCTGTCGGCCTGCTCATCTGCTGGCCGCTTGACTCTTTGGCCAGCGACGCAGAGTTCCCACGGATATTGGTTGTCGTCGAAGTATCCGGTGAACTGGTTACCATTGATGCAAGCCTTCACGTTGCCGCCACGCCGGAGGAAGTGTGGGGCGTGCTCACTGATTTCGATCACATGGCGGAGATCGTGACGAACCTGCGATCGAGCAAGGTGCTCAGTCGCTCGGCGGCCAGGCTTGTAGTCGCTCAGGAAGGCAGAGCTTCCGTCGGGCCTTTGAGCTTCGCGTTCAATACCGTGCGCGAGATTGAACTCAGGCCATTTGTGGAGATCCGAGCACGTCTTCTGCGCGGAAGCATGCGCAAGTTGGAAGGAACGACCTATCTGATCGCGGAATCAACCGGAACCCGAATCGTCAATCATGGCGAATTTATTCCCGACGTATGGATTCCTCCGGTAATCGGTGTCAGTTTCATCGAAGCGGAAACGCGCAAGCAGTTCGAAGAAATGCGACAGGAGGTCCTGCGACGAATCAGGCTGCGGCCCCCGTTTGACGAGCATGGAACAACCGCCGGAACTGTTACTTCCGAGGCGCGCCGCGCTTCGGACTGAAGCCGACGGAGCTTGCAGGAGCGCTGCTGCATCGAGCGGAGCAAGGTTGGCTTCGAGGCTAGCCTTCCGCGCTTCAGCGCACCATTTTCTCGCGAATGTTTTTTAGCGCGTCTATAAGGCCGTTGACCGCGGTTTTGGTCAAGCCTTTCTTGTCGACATCGAAATCGATCAATAATCTCTTGCCGTCCTCGGACACATGGCAGGTGATGGAGCCGCTTTTGCCAAGATCAAAGCTTTTCCTTTTGCTGTCGGCCATTCAAGGCCTCCCTTCGAGAAGATCGGATCATCCTACCGTAACTTTGAACCGCGATTGTTACAGTCTGGGCGGTTGCTACCGCCGGAACTCATGCCAAAAGAAGACCGGGCGTCGCGCCGGATAGAGTGGACGCTGGGACCAAGCCTCACGGTGCAATCGTCTTCGCGCCCCTGATTGAAGGCTCCGCCTCGAACCGCGCGCTGGCCCGCTTATCCAACGCGAGTCGTTGATAACTGCCATGCATAAAAAACGCCTACCGACTGTCAGTCACCGACTTATAGCATTGCAAAGAGCACCTTACGAGTGCGGAAAATGACGACGGAGTTATCCACAATTTCTGTGGACATCCTTGTGGAGCAACGTACCCAATGCCGCATCCGCCGCGGTCCTTCATGGAGCGCCCGAAATTCGGGCGGTGATTGTCGAGCTCCTGCAAGCTCGAGTCGATGTTGACGTGCCGAGTATCGTCAGCGGTGGCGTATCGCTTATGGACATGTTCCTAGAGGCAGGGCAAAGCAGTAAAGGAAATGCGAAGCTGCCAAAGCAACAAAGATCCGCGCTGCGCGAAGTATCATTTCTTGATGGGCGTTTCCGGCCTCCATCCGCGGCGAGCCGAGAGCTGCTTGATCGCAATAACCGCAACCGATGCACCAAGCGCCGTCATCGTCGTCCCGTCCTGCAAAAGCGCGGCCAGGAGACCGTCGACAACGCGCGGATTGCTTTGCTCCACGTAGCGCACGAGGTCAAAAACCTGGCTCGACGTTGCGCGAGCTGCGTCCTCGAACGATATCGGAATCTCGGGCCATCCGGCGTTTCGCAGATATTTGGCGAATCCACCACCACCGATCACTACCAGCGCCAAAGGCCCGACCGAACCAAGCAGGCGGCCCAGCAGGCGGGCGCGCCGCTCGAGATTAAGCTTGCCGAACGCGCTCGCGATGACAGCGGGCACCGACGCGAGCTCCTTGGCGGAGATCCCGACGTCTGCGCCGGGCGCCGCCGGACCACCGCGCCGGAGTGGTCGCAGTTTGGAGTACGTCAAGTCACGTCGCCGTTTGGCGCGCCGCGGCTCTGTGTCGATAGATCCAAAGCAGCAAGGCTACGATTGAGCCACCGGGCAAGACCAGTTCGATGGCCAGGTAGGGGCCCACCGAACGGAACTGACGGAGCATCCATTCAACCGCTCTCAAATCGATCCACCATGGTTTGTCGCTCGTTCGCTCTTCCACGTGCGCAGCGGTTGGCTGAATGTGCGAGGCCGCGCTTGCGGTTCCTGCGCATCACGCGTTGCCGGGCGCCAGCCGAAGCGGCGCCACGTTTCGGCGATCGCCGTCGCATAGGACGGTTTGTAGGCAAACGCGCGGTCGAGAATTGAAATTCTGGGTTTCATGTCATCTCCGTATTACTGCCTTGGCACAAAATGCCTAGGCAACATTGCACGCAAAAAAATCAGCCGTTCTCCAGCATCCGCTGCAGAAAGCTTTCCATCTGCCGGGCTTCCTTCTGAGTAAATCCACGCAAGAAACGGTTGAGAACCTTCATCGCCGACGCCCGAAGCCTGGGATAAACCGCCTTCCCTTCGGCAGTCAGTTCGAGATTGGACGTGCGTCGGTCATTCGGGTGCGCAACACGGCGCACCAGCCCTCTGCGCTCGAGACGATCGAGCATCCGTGTCATCGCGCCGGGGTCGTACGACATGCCCTTGCACAATCCGCATGCGGAATCCGCTTCGCCGAGCGCGATCGACATCAGGATGACGAACTGGGCGGCCGTAATATCCAAGGCGGCGAGCTCGGCGTCCAGCGCCCCGTTGATGTCGTTCTTTACGCGGCTAAGCAGGCCGCCGATGCTGCGCTTGGGATCGTACGATTTCAGGCCGTAGACCTCTTTCCTCGTCGCTGTCTCGGTTGAGCTCATGCCGCATAATATAGTGCCTGAGCAACAATTGTCAAGGCTTTATTTGCCTAGGCTTATATATTCTTGATTTTGCAGCGGACTTTTGGCGACCATGCATCAGCGGGCCGGCTCTCGCGCCCCCGCCGTTCCGGCAAACGCCGCCTGCAATCCAGCGATGTCGATCTTGACCATCTTCATCATCGCGTCCGACGCCCGCTTGGCCTTGCCTCGATCCGGCGAGGCCATCATCTCACCGAGAACGGTCGGGACGATCTGCCACGAGAGGCCGAAGCGATCTTTCAGCCAGCCGCACTGCTCTGCCGAGCCGCCCTCGAGAAGTGCGTTCCAGTAGCGGTCGAGTTCGGCCTGATCGTCACAGTTCACGACGAAGGACACCGCGTGGTTGAATGGATCGAGCGGCCCGGCGCTCATGGCGATGAAGGGCTGGCCGAAGAGAACGAACTCGACGACCTTCACCGATCCGGGCGGTCCGCTGGGCGATTCGCTCGGCAGCGCCGTGACGCGGCTGACGCGTGAGTGCGGAAAGACGGTGGCGTAAAACGCCGCGGCCTCCTCGGCCTCTTTGGAATACCAGAGAAAAGGGGTGATCTTCTGCATTGGCGTCTCCTGTGAAGTGAACGGTTCGGGAGGAACAAGGGCTGCCGGTCGGCGTCACGATACAAGCTTCGATCCCTGCGCGACCGTGTTCCTACTCACTAGTCGATTAGCGGGGTGCCGAATCGACGCTGGCGCGGCGCCGCGTCTCATGCTGTGGTTGACTTTTCCCGCCCATGAGTCGTATCTTGTATACAAGGTGGAGATATAACCGCCACGCCATTGATAGGTTTGTATACTGGCTGGCCCGTCAGAGCCAAGGGTCGAGGATCTTCTCAGGTCAAGGAGGAATCAAAATGAGCGAGAAACTTAGGGCGCTCCGCGACATGGTGTCGCTTGGAGCGCGGCGTGAACGCACGCGTGCAACGCTTTACTGTGTCCTTGCAGCTGCGTTGGTCGGTGTCGGGCATTCGGCAGACGCGCGGATCACACAACTCCAGATCACGAGGCAAACGCTCGCCTTTGGCGGTATGTCGTTTGGCGCTGTAGGGCAGTACGAAACTCTCGTCGGGAGGGCGTCGGGTGAGGTCGATCCGAACGATCCGCTCAATGCGGTCATCACCGATGTGCAGCTTGCGCCGAGGAACGCGCGCGGCATGGTGGAGTACTCCATGGACGTCGTGATCACCAAGCCGATCGACCTGAGCAAAGGCAACGGCACGATTCTCCACGACGTGCCGAATCGCGGCGCGATTCGCAGCCCGGAAATGAATATCGGTGGCGATGCGAACAACCTCGGTGACGGCTTCCTCGAAAACCAGGGCTTCACGCTGGTGGACAACGGATGGGAAGGTGACATCAACACGGGTCTGCAGATTACCTTGCCCGTTGCAAAAAATCCGGATGGAAGTGTCATCACCGGCCGCGTGCGTTCGGAGTACATCCTCACCTCGCCTGCGTCGACGCAAGACCTGACGCGAGTGCCTGCGTACGAGGCGGTCAGCACCAACAATGTCGACGCAACGTTGACTCGTCGCGTCCATCAACACGATCCGAAAGAGGCGATCCCCAACAGCCAGTTCGCATTCGCCGACTGCAGCGTGACGCCATTCCCTGGTGTGCCGAGCACGACCAAGGTATGCCTGAATGGCGGCTTCGATACCAACCACATCTACGAGCTAGTCTATACGGCGAAGAACCCGTCCGTGATGGGTCTCGGCTTCGCCGCCACCCGCGATCTGGTCTCGTTCCTGCGTTACGGCAGCGCCGGTGTGACCAACCCGCTCGCCGGCGGGGTGCAGAACGCGATCACCTACGGTTCGTCGCAGAGCGGCCGCTGGATACGCACCTACATCCAGCTCGGCTTCAATCAGGACGAAGCTCGCCGACTCGTGTTCGAAGGGGCGATACCGCACAAGTCGTCGAACCGGGGCGCGTTCAACATCCGCTTCGCGCAACCGACACGCCTTTCCGGCACGCAGCACACCGAGGCCCAATATCCGGGCGCCGAGTCGCCGTCGACCTGGGCGCCGAGCCTCGATCCTCTCACCGGCATCACCGCCGGAGTCCTCGACCGCTGCCGCGCGACGAATAGCTGTCCGAAGATCATCCACACCAACACGGACACCGAGTATTCGCAGGCGATGATGTCGCTCAATACGACCAGCCTCTTTGGGAAGGGCGACGTCGTGATTCCGCCGGAAGTACGCATTTATGAGTTGTCGGGCACCATGCACGGCGGCGGCGATCCGACTCAACTGCCGGGGTTCGTGCCGAGCACGCCGGTGAACTGTCAGCTTCCGACGAATCCGAACGCATTCATCCCGGCGCAGCGGGCGCTCCTGGTCGCGCTTCGTCAGTGGATCGTCAATGGAACCCAACCGCCGCCGAGCATGATTTCGAGAATCAGCGCGGGAAGCCTCGTGCCGGTGTCGCAGGTCAACTACCCGTATGTTCCGGCGACGAGTTTCTCGCTTGCCCAAGTCACGAACGTGAAGAACGTCCTGGATCGCGGCCCACTATTCAGCATTACGGATGCCTCGGGCGTGATGGCGGAGCCACCCGTTGTGCGCGGGACGTATTACACGCTGCTGCCGCAGGTCGACGCCGACGGCAATCCCATCGACGGCCTGCGCGACATCTTCGTCCAGGTGCCAATGGGAACCTACACTGGCTGGAATGTGCGCAAGCCAGGCTTCAGCGAAGGCGATTCATGCGATCTCACGGGTGGATATATTCCGTTCTTCCGCACGCAGGCGCAACGCATTGCGGCAGGTGATCCGCGTCTTTCGCTGGAAGAACGCTATCCGACGCATGCGGATTATGTTGCCAAGGTGACAGCGGCGGCAAATAGCCTTGTCGCTCAACGGCTCCTGTTGCCACAAGACGCCGCATTGGCGATCAGCCAAGCCAACGCGGTCTTATTGACCTGCGACGACTCCATGATCACGGCGTTCAAGCCGGACGCAAACACGACAGTCACCCTGGTCAAAGCGTTCAAGAAGGGCGATCCCTTGGCGCTTGCCGGAACGCCAGCGTCACCACCTCCGCCCATCGCAGCAAACGACATGTGCCTGGTAAAGCTCACTATTGGACCGGGCAACCCTGGGCCAGCCGGTGCTCTGTCCACATCTTCCGGAATCCACATCGAAATGTGGCTTCCGTCGCCGGCCAACTGGAACAAGCGCATCCACAACATTACTCTGGGTGGATTTGGTGGCAACGCCATCATCGGAAATACATCTCTGATCACCGCCGGCACTGCTCCGTTCCTGACGGGGGTTACATGGGGCATCGCCATGAACGAAGGCGCCGTGAGCGCGGTTAACGATGGCGGACACGCCGACCCAGCCGGCAGCGGATCGTTCGCGATGAACCCAGACGGGACGATCAACACAACACTCTGGACGGATGTGTCGACTCGCGCAACGCACGAGATGACCCTGAAGACCAAGGCTCTGGTAGCCGCGTATTACCTGACTCCTCAATCGTTCTCCTATGTTGACGGCTGCTCGGGCGGTGGACGACAAGGGTTCGCCGAGGCTCAAACCTTTCCGGGCGACTACAACGGCATCCTTGCTGGAGCGCCGTCAATAGCGCAAACACGATTTTTCCCCGCCGACCTGTATCCAGGCTTTGTCCAACTAAGGGACCTGGGCAGCTACACTGCACTGACGGCCGCTCAGCGTGCTTTGGTTTCCGGATCTGCGGTTAGCGCCTGTGACACGAGCCTCACCGGACAACATGACGGCTATATCGCCGACCCGCCGCAGTGTAAGTACGATCCGACTACTGACGCCTCTGTGTTGTGCACGGCGAGCGGTGGCACGAACAACACTTCGAGCTGCGTTAGTACAGTGCAAGCGAACACCTTCAACAAGGTGTGGTACGGCCCGACGTCGGATGGTTCCGCGCCTGCACCCGTCGCGGACAACGGCGTGAACATCTTCCGGTCGCCAGGCCAGCTTTGGTGGGGCATGCCTCGCGGCACGAAACTCGCGACAGCGTTGAATTTCGTGCTTTCAAGGGACCAGATAGCTCTGAATTTGCAAAACTCCAGCTATGGCGGTCCCGCCTTCATGAACGCGACTGGAAACGGCCAAGATGCGTGGATGAATCTGAGTTACTCGGGGTTCGCGAACCAACTCGCCGTGGGAGCTGCGCTTAACACTGCATTCGCCAACATCGACACCGAGAGCACGGACCTTTCTGCTTTCAGAGCCGCAGGCGGAAAGATGCTTAGCTATCACGGTTTGTCGGATCCGTTGGTACCGCAAGCAATGAGTTCGGAAAACTACTACGAAAAGGTCTCCGCCGTGGTCGGCGGAAATTCGGTAACGCAGCAGTTCTATCGCCTCTTCCTGGTCCCGGGAATGGGCCACTGTTCTGGCGTGGGTTCCGAAAATGGCACCGTGAGTCCGCCTGCAAATCCCCCGCTGCTTCAGGGGACGCAAGCCTACGACGCGCTGACCAAGTGGGTCGAGGGTGGTACGGCGCCGTCGACAATCACAGTGACGACCGCCGACGCAACGAGAAGCCGGCTCTTGTGCGCGTACCCCAAGAAATTGACTTATGTGGGCGGAGACGTGAACGCTGCAGCAAGCTTCACTTGCAATTAATTTTTGCCGGTTGAAGTATGTCCTCCGCTGGGTCGAATTCATCGGCTCAGCGGGGGATTCGGTTCCGGCGCATCCTTATCGACTTGGCGCTGCTTGCGATCCGAGAGAGGGGATAAGTCTGCCAGGGCCTGCCGAACAGGATAGGAAAACCCCGGGGCATCCGTAGAGCAGCATCTCGACATAGTTCCTAAGCTCCTGTACCGCTCGGTCAAAGTAGGCAACGTCGCGAAAGATGCGTGCCTGCATCAAGGCGCCCTCCATTGTCGTCAACACGAATTCAGCGAGGCTGAGCCGGTCGCGCGCGTCGGGCAGCGGCTCCCTGCCTCGAGTAGGCATTCGAGCACGGCGTCGGTCCAGGCCTGGAAATTTGCCGCCAAGAGGTCGCGAACCAGCGGGTCAGGCTCGTGGATCTCCAGGGCCAAGCTGCCGATTGAACAGCCGTAAAGGCAATCGGTCTCGACGAGAGACCGGCGATAGCGGGCCAGCAAGCTGAAAATCCTTTCGATAGGATCGGTCATGTTCCGCCACGCCGGCTCCAGCAACATTTCCTGGATACCGCTTCGGTAGCATCGCGACGCGACGACGCTCGCAGGTAGGGCGTTGCATGCCCTTGCGTTTCGAACGCCGGTTCCAGAATCTAAAGGCTTCGCCGAGAGTGGCCATAACGATGCGAGTCACGTACTCGTCAAAGGTGAGATCGCTCAGGCCCGCGTTCGAATTCAGCACCTCGACCAGATGCCGCTGCGCGAGATACACGCCGATATACCCAATCCGCGAGACCTCCCGCCTGCTGGGCGTCAGCGACCGACAAGCTGAACGAACCGAAGCGCAAAGTTCCGTTCGACGGCAGCATGGACAAGGGCCCTTGGCGGAGCCGATGTCCGTGCGCGACGCACTCTTGGGAATTTCATCCTGTTGCTCGGGGACGCCGCCCGGTTCATGATTCTGGCGCTGGTTCTGGCGCAAGGAGGGATGATCGATCCGCCGGGTCAATTGCGTGAACGGAGACCCCCATGACCAAAGAAACGAAATGGAATCTGGGCTACACGCTCATCGCGTTGATCGGCTTACTTCTTGCGCAGGCCCGGTATCAGCTGGATCCGCATCGTTGCCCTGTAGGATCATGGCGCTTCGGGGAAGGACGTTTCAAACTGGGACGCTAAGCAAATGCAGTGTCTGACCTGCCGGGCCGGCCTTCCGGACTCGGCCAAGTTCTGCATCAAATGCGGCGCACCGGCACCCGTGGCTTGCCTGGTTTGCGCGCACCTCAACGCCTCGATGGCGAACTTCTGCGCCCAGTGCGGCGCGAAGATTGCGGTTCGCGCGGTCGAGCCCACGGCGGCTGCCGCGCAGTCGATCTCGAAGGTCCCGTCCACCCGCGAGGAGGATGGCGCGACGGCGGAGCGTCGCCAGCTCACCGTCCTTTTCAGCGATCTCGTCGGGTCGACTGAATTGTCATCGCGACTCGATCCCGAGGACCTGCGCGATGTCATCGGTGCCTACTACCGCTGCGTGGCTGACACGGTTGGGCGCTTTGACGGCTTCGTCGCCCGATACATGGGCGACGGCGCCCTGGTCTATTTCGGTTATCCCCAGGCGCACGAAGACAACGCCGGGCGCGCGGTGCGCGCCGCCCTGGCGATCGTGGCAAATATTGGAAAGCTTGACGTACGGCAAGAGCGTTTGAGCACACGCATCGGCATCGCGACCGGCCTGGTCGTGGTCGGCGAGCTGGGGAACGTCGGTGCCGCGCGGGAGAGCGCCGCGCTGGGGGAAACGCCGAACCTGGCCGCGCGGCTCCAGGCGTTCGCCGAGCCGGACACCATCGTGATCGCCGACAACACCAGGCGCCTTGCCGGCAGCGTGTTCGAGTACCGGGATCTCGGAGCCATAGCACTAAAAGGCTTTGAAGTCCCCGCTCGCGCGTGGCAAGTCGTTGGCAAGAAACGAGTCGAGCGCTCGGAGGGGCTTGATCCGGAATCGGCTCCGCGCTTCGATGGCGTCGGAGTCACGGGTCTCACTCCTCTCGTAGGACGGGAACAGGAGCTGGGCCTGATCCGCGACCGCTGGGAGGAAGTTTCCGAAGGACAGGGTCGCGTCGTATTGCTGTCGGGTGACGCAGGAGTCGGCAAGTCGCGACTCGTGCGGATGTTACTTGCCGATGTCGAACGGGAGCCTCACGCACGGATCGAGATCCGTTGCTCGGCACACTCGGCCAATAGTCCGCTGTATCCGATCATCCATCCGTTGCGAGGCGCTCTCGGCTGGAGCAACGACGACTCCGACGA
>DATMNH010000285.1:0-55867 GCA_035568975.1 Casimicrobiaceae bacterium | reverse complement strand
ACCTCCGCAGCCCGGCTGCCGCGCCGACTCCTTGCACGCCATTATGGATTGGAATGTCTTGCGTCGGCGGCGGGCGCTGATTCGCGGGCGCTCGCACCCCATTCGCTTCGCGAACGGGACCTGGCTCGCTGCTCACAGCGCAATTGCCAAGCCTCCGATGTCAGGTTAATCTTCGCGCCAAAGCGCGCGTTGCATCGCAAGCCGCGTGGTGCCGTGCAAAGATGCGCCCCTGCTTGCGGCATCAGGATCGAACCCCGCCAACCTTCGCGGAGGAACAACTCCCGTGTCAACCCTCCTTTCGCTGTCCAGGCTCATCGATCGCCTGAACGAGCGCATCGGCCAAACGTTCTACTGGTTGGTGCTGCTGACCGTCCTCATCAGCGCGGCAAACGCGGTGGTGCGCAAGGTTTTCAACTACAGCTCGAACGGATTGCTCGAGATTCAGTGGTACTTCTTCTCTGCGATCTTCCTGCTCCTCGCCGGCTACACGCTGCTGCGCAACGAGCACGTGCGCATCGACGTCATCTCGAGCCGGTTGTCGAAGCGCGCGCAAACGTGGATCGACATTCTGGGCACGTTGTTTTTCCTGCTGCCGATGGCGATTCTGCTCATGTGGCTGTCCTGGCCCGTGTTCGTCGATGCATACCAGCGCAACGAGGTTTCCACCAATGCCGGCGGACTCATCATCTGGCCCGCGCGCCTGCTGGTGCCCGTCGGATTCTTCCTGCTGGTCGCGCAGGGCGTGTCGGAGCTGATCAAGCGCATCGCTTTCCTAAAAGGCTTGATCCCCGATCCCTCGGAGAAACACGTCGCGAAGACCGCGGAAGAGGAGCTGGCCGAAGAGATCCTCAGGGCGCGCGGTGAGCGGGCGCTGGCGGAAGAGATGGTTCAGCAAGCGAAGGACCGCCCATGACCGCCTTGCTAATCGAATACATCGGGCCGCTGATGTTCGCGACGCTGGTCATCGTGTTGCTGCTCGGCTATCCCGTGGCGTTCTCACTCGCCGCCGTCGGCATCGGCTACGCGATTCTCGGCATCCAGCTCGGCCTTCTCGATAACTCGCTCTTGCAGGCATTACCCCAGCGCGTGTGGGGGGTGATGTCCAACGACACGCTGCTGTGCGTGCCGTTCTTCACTTTCATGGGACTCATCCTCGAGCGAAGCGGCATGGCCGAGGACCTGCTCGACACCATCGGGCAGGTATTCGGGCCCGTGCGCGGCGGCCTCGCATATGCGGTGATCTTCGTCGGTGCGCTGCTCGCGGCGACAACCGGAGTGGTCGCCGCGTCGGTGATTTCCATGGGGCTGATCTCGCTGCCGATCATGTTGCGCTATGGGTACGACCGCCGCTTCGCCTCGGGCGTCATTGCCGCGTCAGGAACGCTGGCGCAGATCATCCCGCCTTCGCTGGTGCTCATCATCATGGCCGACCAGCTCGGCAAGTCGGTCGGCGACATGTACGCCGGAGCGTTCATTCCGGGAATCACCCTGGCCGGTCTTTATGCCTTGTACACGACCGGCGTTTGTGTCGTGAAACCGCGTTGGGCGCCGGCGCTACCGCTCGAAGCCCGCACCTTGCGCGAACCAGACGGCTCCGGCGGGACGCGCTCTCTCCTTGTGTTGACCATCATCGCCGCCGTCAGCGCAGTCGCATTTGCGCACTGGAAGTACGGACCCGACGATCCGACCGACGAGATGCTGGTCGTCGCGACCAGCGTCGGCGTCGGCGTTGCATTCTTTGCCGCGGTGCTGAATCGGATCTTCAAATTCGGGCTCCTGTCGCGGCTCGCGGAGCGCGTTGTCTTTGTTCTGATCCCGCCGCTCGCCTTGATCTTCCTGGTGTTGGGCACGATCTTTCTCGGCATCGCCACGCCGACCGAGGGCGGCGCCATGGGCGCCACCGGCGCGCTGATGATGGCGCTTGCACGCGGACGGATTTCTTGGAAGCTTCTCAAGCAGGCGATGGATACGACTGCAAAACTGTCGACATTCGTCGTGTTCATTCTCCTCGGCGCGCGGGTGTTCAGCCTCACGTTCTACGGCGTCAACGGCCACGTGTGGGTCGAGCACCTTCTGCTCCATCTGCCCGGCGGCCAGCTCGGCTTCTTGATCGTCGTCAACATCCTGATTTTCGTACTCGCGTTCTTTCTCGATTTCTTCGAACTCTCGTTCATCGTTATTCCGCTTGTGGGACCGGTTGCGGACAAGCTGGGAATCGACCTGATATGGTTCGGCGTGCTGCTCGGCGTCAACATGCAAACGTCGTTCATGCATCCGCCGTTCGGATTCGCGCTGTTCTACCTGCGCAGCGTCGCACCGGCCAAGGACTACCTCGACAAGCTCACCGGCAGGCTCACCGCGCCCGTCACCACCGGGCAGATCTACTGGGGCGCGGTGCCTTTCGTGCTGATCCAGATCGTCATGGTCGCGCTGGTCATCAGCTTCCCGCAGATGGTGATGGTGTACAAGGCAAAGGAGAGCACCGTCGATCCGACCAAGATCGAGATACTGCTGCCCCCGACGGAAATGACGCCGGAGAGCGCGGGACAACCAGGCGCCGCGCCAACCGAGCAGCAGGAGCAGAAGAGCGAGGACGAGGCGTCCAAGTCGCTCGAGGACCAACTCAAGGCAGCACCGCCGTCGACGCCGGAAACGAAAAAATAAACGGATGGCGGGCGTTAAAAAAAGCCCCGCAGCGCGGGGCTTTTTGTTGTCGGAGACGATGGAGCGTCGTCGACGGCAGCGCGGCTTTAGCCCTTCTTTGCCGGCGCCGCGCTTTGCTGACTGGCGGTGGCCATGAACTGGTCGAAATTCTGCTCGGCGACGCGGAACCAAAGGATCTCCTCGTCGCGAAACTTCTTCCAGGGCTCGTAGACCTTCTTGAACTTCGGGTTGGTAGCCGCGAACTCGTCGTAAACCTCGACCGCCGCCTTATATGATGCCTGCATGATCTCGCGCGGGAACGGCCGCAGCTGCACGCCGGCGGCAACGAGCCGGCGCAACGCTGCCGGATTCAGCGCGTCGTACTTCGCGACCATGTCGACATTAGCCTCGGCGCAAGCCGATTCCAGTATCGACTGATAATCCTTGGGCAGCGCTTCCCACGCCTTGGTGTTCACGAACAGGTCGAGCTCGGGACCGCCTTCCCACCAGCCGGGGTAGTAGTAGAACTTGGCGATCTTGTAGAGGCCGAGCTTCTCGTCGTCGTACGGTCCCACCCATTCGGCGGCGTCGATCGTGCCTTTTTCCAGCGCCGGATAGATGTCGCCGCCTGCGATCTGCTGCGGCACCAGACCGAGCTTACTCATGACGACGCCTGCGGAACCCCCGATGCGCATTTTCAGGCCCTTCATGTCGGCGACGGTCTTGAGCTCCTTGCGGAAAAACCCGCCCATCTGCGCGCCCGTGTTTCCGGCCGGGATGTTGTAGACGTTGTAGTCCTTCATGAACTCGCGCATCAGTTCCATCCCGCCTCCGTGGTACATCCAGGCGTTTTGCATTCGCGCGTTGAGTCCGAACGGAATCGCGCACGCGAACGCGAAGGTCGGGTCCTTGCCGAAGAAATAATAGGGCGCGGTATGGCAGCACTGGACGGTCGCATTTTGCACGGCATCGAGGACCTGCAAGCCGGGGACGATTTCACCCGCCGCAAAAACCTGGATCTGGAACTTGCCGTTGGTGCCGGCGGACACCCGCTTCGAAATCACCTCGGCGCCTCCAAAGATGGTATCGAGACTCTTCGGGAAACTCGACGCGAGTCGCCACTTGACCTCGAGCTGAGTACCCTGGCCGATGGCCGGTGCTGCGACGGCGCCGGCAGCCAGTCCGGCCCCGGCTTGCTTCAGAAATGAACGACGTTCCATGATCCCTCCAGTTTGAAAAATAACGGCGTGTCGATCCGCCTTGATCAATGCAGCGCAAGCGCGACGCGATGTTTTGCATCCGGCAAACGAAGCCACCTCGTACCCGAGGCCCGGTGCGCCGCCCGGCTCAGCTTGCTGCCGAGCGCGATTCTAACCCATCCGACCCTGCCCTCCCCGCTAGGAGAGCTTGCGCACCGCGTTGAACAAGGCCCAGGCCCAGCCTGCCTGACGCTCGATGGTCTCGGTAAAACGGACCAGATAGCGTGCGTTGCCGGTGTCGAGCTCGACCATGCCGCCGGTGATGAAGCGCTCGTCGGAGCCGATAAGACTGCGCTGCGACGCCTGACGGTTATCCGGATGCGCCGGCAGGTAGATACCGAAAAAAGGGCGTTCGACCGCGGCGCGTGCGGTCGCTTCCAGCGGCGCGGTCCAACTGCGCAGCAACACACGGACGATACGTCTGGCGATGACCTCGACACCGCAAATCACCTCGTCCACCTGCTGCCGCTGCATGCGACGAACGATCGCGAGGGCCCAGCTCTCGCCGTCCCGAAACGCGATCATCTCACCCAGGCGCGTCGGCGCGTCCTTGGCCGGCGCCGCCAATCGGCAACCCGAATCACTGCGCTCGATCATGCGCCAGTGCGAGCCTTTGACGTGCCGCGCGACCGAGTCCGGATTCGCGGTCGGGTTCACCATCTGCGTGATTTCGTCGTAACTGTGCCGCGCGCCGGCCGACTTTGCCTCCGACGACAGGCGCTCGACCTCGGCGACCGCGCGCGTGAGCGCCTGCAGGCCGACGACGACGCGAACTTCCTTGTCAGCGGTTTTGCGGGGTGCGCGTGGCGAGAAGGCGAGCGCATCGGGACCGTACAACGCGGCCAGCCGCATCAGCAGCAGCTTTTGCTCGCGAGGCGGCAGATCTCCCTCCGCCGCGGAGTCCTCGTCGCGATCCGGCAGCCAGCGCATGCGCTCGACGACGCGCGCGTAGACAGCCGTCGCGTCGAGGAACATCAGTCGGCCACCGGCGCGCGGCTTTTCCTGCCGCTTCAGGCCTTGGGTTCCCGACAGGTCGACATAGAAATTCGCGCCGGTCCCAGGCGGTGGGGACAAGGACAGCGGCGCTACCCACTTGTCGAGCGCACGCGCCACCCAGTCGACCTGGTCGGGCGTGAAGTTTCCGCTGTCGAGGCGCATCAACAACAGCGATCGAATGTACTCCTGCTCGACCGACGTCGCGGAGCGGCTGAAACCGTCGACGTCGAGCGTCAGCGTCTCGAGCTGCCAGCCGCGCATCCGCGCAAATTCGTAGAGTTCGTGAAGTTCGCGCCACTGCGCGGGTATCCAGTGACCATACCGGAATAACCGGAACTTGCCGTCGAGGCCCTTGTAGTGCGCGAGCCGGACCACGATTTTCGGCAGTATCGCTTTCCAGCGTCGCTGCTCGCCGGCATAGCCTGTCTTCAGCGCCGCGTTATAGGCGGCGGTAAACGCCTTGACCAGGTCGAACACGCCGTGCCAGAGGCGTGTTTCGACGGCGCTGGAACGCTGGTAGTTGGCCGAGTATTGCGCGGTGAGCTGACTGATGATCGGCTCGAATCGCGCGTCGATGCGCATCAGCGCCTCGGCCTGAGCAGGCGAGATCGCCCGGCGTCCCCCTGGGAACGATGAAACGAGATCGAGCGCCTCGCGCTGCAACTGCAATGCTTCGACCACCGGCAGGCTTGCGATCCATCGGTTGGCGGCCTTGGCGCTTCTCAACGGGTCGGCGAGCGACCGCCGCCATGACGAAAGCCGCTCCCGCAATTTGCGCTCTGCCACTTGTGCGCCTAGTTCCCGGCTACCGTCATGGCACCGATCAGAATCGATCCACAATGGCGCGATCCGCGTCGGTCGACATCGTTGCCGACGGCGACGATGTCGCGATACATGTGCGAAAGATTTCCGGCGATCGTGATTTCCTCGACCGGGTAGGCGATCTCGCCGTCTTCGATCCAGTACCCCGCTGCGCCGCGGGAATAATCGCCACTTACCGGATTGACTCCCTGTCCGAGCAATTCGGTCACCATCAGACCTCTGCCCATGCGTTTGAGCATCGCGGCAAGGTCGTCGTCGCCGTGACTGACGACCAGATTGTGATTGCCGCCGGCGTTGGCCGTCGACGCAAGACCGAGCTTGCGCGCCGAGTAGCTGCCAAGGAAATAACCTTGCACGACCCCGTCGCGCACGACGTCGCGCGGCTGCGTCGCGACTCCTTCGTCGTCGAACGGCGCCGACGCCGGGCCCCGCTTCAAGTGCGGCTCCTCCCGGATCGTGATCGCCGGCGTAAAGACCTGGGTGCCGAGACTGTCGATCAGAAAAGACGATTTGCGGTAGAGGTTTCCTCCGCTGACGGCGCTGACAAAATGGCCGATCAATCCCGTGGCGATGGGCGCCTCGTACAGAACCGGGCAGTCCATCGTCGCGAGCTGGCGCGCGCCCAGTCGGCGCACCGTGCGTAAGCCCGCTTGCCGGCCGACTTCGCTCACGGTCTCGAGGTCCCCAGCGGAACGGGCGGTCGCATACCAGTCGTCGCGTTGCATCGCGCCGTCCTCTTCGCCGATCACTGCGCAATAGATACCGTGGCGGGAACTTGCGTATCCGCCGCTAAAGCCATTGCTGTTGGCGTAAACAAACTGCGCTTCGTGCAGCGATACGGTGGCGCCTTCGGAGTTGACCAGGCGTCGGTCGACGCCAAGCGCCGCCGACTCGCATTCGCGACCCAGTGCGATCGCCTCGTCGACGCTCAAGTCCCAGGGGTGATAGAGGTCGAGGTCACCCCAAGCGTGGGCGAGAAGCTCGGGATCGGCCAGTCCCGCGCAGGCGTCGTCGGCGGTGTAGCGCGCGATGGTGACCGCCTTGGCCACGGTATCCTTGATCGCATCCGGGGCGAAGTCCGCCGTGCTCGCGTGTCCTCTTCGCGCGCCGACGTAGACGGTGACTCCGATCCCCTTGTCGCGGTTATAGGCGATGGTCTCGACGTCTCCCTTGCGCACGGTGACGCTTTGGCCGAAGCCCTGCGATACCTCGGTTTCGGCTGCGGTCGCGCCTGCAGCCTTGGCTTCGCGCAGCAGCTCGCCTGCAACGGCGGCAAGCGCGTCGCTGGCGAGCGGAAAGCGGGTTGCGGGGACGGTCATCGACCGACTCTGGGAGAAGAAGAAGAGGGACTGCTCGAATCGGTTATCATAACAAACCCCCCACGCCAGGCACGCGCGCCCCATGCGACGAACTGACGAAGCACCCCGGCGAGCGGGACAGGAGGAACGCAATCCGTGGGCAAGCTCGCCAAACACACCGATCACGCGCATCAAGCAAGCCCGCGGGATGCTGCGGTGGAGGAGTCGCTTCCCCCGACTGAGCTTCTTCCATCCAAGTCCCGTCGCAAGGCGGCGATGCATGCGCTGCAGGATCTTGGTGAAGCGATGGTGCTTCTGACGCCGGCACGGCTCGCCGCACTCGCGCTGCCGGAACGGCTGGCCGATGCGATTCTCCAAGCTCGTCACATCACCCGGTGGGAGGCCCGCCGACGTCAAATGCAATTCATCGGGCGGCTGATGCGCGATGTCGATCCGTTGCCGATCCAGGCCAGGCTCGAGCAGTGGGCAGGCGCGCCCGCGGCCGAAAAGGCGCGGCTGGCCCATGTCGAACGCTGGCGCACGCGCCTGTTGAGTGACGGTGACGCGCTTGATCGCCTTTGCGCCGAAAACGCCCGCGCGGATCGACCACGCTTGGCGGCGCTGGTGGCGCGGGTTCGCGATGAGCGCGCGCATGGAGAGCCACCCCACGCGTACAGGGAACTGTTTCGGACGCTCAACGCCTTGTTTGCCACCGTTTAAGTGTCCTCCGTTTCTCCATCATCGCCGCCGATGGGCGACCCGGAGGCGCCATCGGACTCGCTCACCATCGGTCTTGTCTCGATCAGCGACCGCGCGTCGGCGGGTGTTTATGAGGACAAAGGCATCCCCGGCCTTGTCGAGTGGTTTACCGCGGCGCTGAGGTCGCCGTGGCGAATGGAGACTCGCTTGATCCCGGACGAGCAGCCGTTGATCGAGCGCACGTTGATCGAGCTGATCGACGCGGTAGGCTGCGAGCTCGTATTGACCACCGGAGGAACGGGACCCGCACGCCGCGATGTCACTCCCGAGGCGACCGTCGCTGTCGCGCACAAGGTGCTTCCGGGCTTCGGCGAGCAGATGCGTCGACTCAGTCTGCAGTATGTGCCGACGGCTATACTTTCGCGGCAGGTGGGCGCGATTCGCGGCCGCGCGCTGATACTGAATCTGCCGGGACAGCCCAAAGCCATCAAGGAAACACTCGACGGAGTCTTCCCGGCAGTGCCGTATTGCATCGATCTGATCGGCGGCCCGTACATCGAAACGCACGACGGCGTGTGCAAAGCCTTTCGGCCGAAATCGGCCCCTGCAAGGCCAAGGGCAGGTCCCGCCTAACGGGATCGCGACCATTTGCATCGCGAACGTGAAGCCGACAGTCGATCGAGGATGAAACGACTCAAGACCAAGGAGGCTGTGGACACCGCGTCCCCGGCGCGCGCAAGTGCCCCGGAGTTGGGAGGCTCGGATACCAACCAGCCTCCGGCGTTTGAAGGGCGCAATCTGTACCTGACCGATCGAGCGCTCCAAAGCGCCGTCGAGCGCGAAGGCGCGACGTGGGCACAAGAGCGGCTGGCAGCCTGGGGCGCGGTGATGGGCAGCGCCGAAACCTATTCGCTCGCCGCGCGTGCCAACCGATTCGGGCCGGAGCTCAAGACGCACGATCGGTTCGGCAACCGAATCGACGAGGTCGTCTTCGATCCGGCATGGCATCTGCTGATGGCCTCGGCAATGCGTGAAGGCGAGCACTGCTCGCCTTGGGCCGAGCCCCGCGCCGGAGCGCAGGTTGCGCGCGCGGCGGCGTACTTGATGCACGCCGAGGTGGAGAACGGCACGCAGTGCCCGTTGACCATGACCTATGCAGCATTTCCTGTTCTTCGTCGTCATCAGCAGGCATTGCCGTGGCTCGCGCAATTGTTGGTTCCGCGTATGCTCGCCCGCGGCTACGATCCGCGCGCGCTGCCGCTGGAGGACAAGACATCGGCGCTGATCGGCATGGGAATGACCGAGCGTCAGGGCGGCTCCGATGTTCGCGCCAATACGACCCGCGCGATCCGGCTAAGCGAGGGCGAGTATCGCCTCACCGGCCACAAGTGGTTTTTCTCGGCGCCGATGTGCGATGCGCACCTGGTGCTCGCGCAAGCGCCGGGCGGACTTTCGTGTTTTTTGCTTCCCCGCGTTCTGCCCGACGGCACCCGCAACGCGGTACGCATCAACCGGTTGAAAGACAAGCTCGGCAACCGATCGAACGCCTCGTCCGAGGTCGAATTCGATGCCGCGTCGGCGTGGCTGCTCGGCGACGAGGGACGCGGCGTAGCGGTGATCATCGAGATGGTGCAGCACACGCGCCTCGACTGCATCATCGGCAGCAGCGGGCTGATGCGCGGCGCGGCAGCGCAGGCGCTTCATCACGCCGCGTACCGGTCCGCGTTCGGCAAACGACTCGTCGAAGCGCCGCTGATGCAGAATGTCCTGGCCGATCTCGCGGTCGAAACCGAGGCCGCGATCGCACTGACGCTGCGGCTCGCTCGGACCTTCGAGGCCGATGCGAGCGACGCCGAACGGGCGCTCGCGCGCGTGGCAACGCCGGCATTGAAGTATTGGCTGTGCAAACGCGCGCCTTCAGTCGTGGCCGAGGCGATGGAAGTGCTCGGAGGCAACGGCTATGTCGAGGAAAGCGCGCTGCCGCGACTCTATCGCGAGGCTCCGCTCAATTCGATCTGGGAGGGATCTGGCAACGTGATGTGCCTCGACGTATTGCGTGCGACACGACGCGAGCCCGCAGGAGTCGAGGCACTGCTCGCCGAGTTGGCCCTTGCCCGTGGCGGCAATTCCCGCCTGGACACCCACGTTGCGGCATTGGCAGCGGCGCTCAGTGACGCAGATGGCGGCGAAAGCGGGGCGCGCCGCCTCGCCGGCGGCATCGCGGTGGCGCTGGCGGGCTCGCTGATGGTGCGCCATGCCCCGGCGACGCTTGCCGATGCGTATTGCGCGTCGCGCCTGGATCGCTTTGGCAGCGGAGCGCTGGGCACGCTGCCGCCGGGATCAGGATGCGCGGAGATCATCGCGCAAGCTTCGGCATGAACGCTCGCCCTCGCGCTTTGGCTCGCTTACTCCTCGAGCAGCAACTCGGTCCGGCTCGCGGGATCCTGCTTGTAGAACCACGAAAAGAGCTCGTAGATTTTCGGGTACTCGTGTAGCAGCAGCGTTGGATCGGCAAAGAAGACTTCGGACAGAACGGCAAAGAACTCGGCAGGACTATCCGCCGCGTAGGGATCGATCGCGGTCTCCTCGCCCTTCTCGACCCTTGCCCTGAAGTGCTCGAACGCGGCACTCATCGCCTTCTGCCACGAACGTGGCGGCATCTCGGCGGGAAGCGGAGGGCAGCCGTTGGCGTCACCGCTTCTCATGTCGAGCTTGTGCGCGAACTCGTGGATAACCAGATTCATGCCGGCGCTCGCCCAGTCGGCGCCGGCTTCGACATCGGGCCAGGACAGGACGACGGGGCCGCCGAGGACCGCCTCGCCGGCCAGCGATTCTCTTCGCTGATGCACGACGCCCGCGTCGTCCTCGAACTCCAGATCGGTGACGAATTCGTCGGGATAGACGATGACGTTTTCCCACCCATCGAGATAGCCCGGGTCCAGATTGAGGATGAGCACGCAAGCCTGAACCGCGATGGCCACCCGCATCACAGGAGTAACTTCGAAGCCGCCGCCGCCGACGATGCTTTTTTCGGAGAGAAACATCACCGCAAGTTCGCGCAGCCGAGCAATCTCGGCGTCGGTATAGATCGCGACGAATGAAAGCGTTTCCAGCGCCTCGCGCCACAAGGGCTCGGGTATCGCCGACGACGCGAGCAGGCGCTTGCGTTTCCATTTTCGAATGCTGTCGAGCACGCTCATCGGCGTGGACCCTTCGACGCGATCAATCGGACGGAGCCGGCGACACCGCTTCGCGATCGAACTCGGCATCGACATCGAAGAGGTCGTCCTCTCCACCGATCAGGATCCGGTCTGCCTCAGGCTGAGGAAGCGTCTCGACGTCACGGAGCTTGCGCGCGATGGTCGTGCTTTTTCTGCTCGCATCGTCGAGCGTCTTGCCGACCGCGTCCAGCCTTTCTTTGGTCTTCGCCAGCAGCTCTCCGAACTTACCGAATTCGGTCTTCACGGCGCCGAGCACGCGCCAGACTTCGGCCGAGCTGTTCTGGATGGCCAGCGTGCGAAATCCGAGCTGGAGGCTGTTCAGCAATGCGGCGAGATTCATTGGCCCCGCCAGCATCACCCGGTAGTCCCGCTGCAGGGTTTCCGCCAACCCCGGCCGGGAAACGGCTTCCGCGTACAAGCTCTCAGTCGGAATAAACAGGATCGCGAAATCGGTCGTATGCGGCGGCTCGATATATTTGTCGCGGATCTTTCGGGCCTCGACCTTGAAGAAGTCCTCCAGCGCCTTGCGGCTTTGCTCGACCATCCCAACATCGGCGCGATCGATCGCGTCCTGCAGGCGCCGATAGTCTTCCAGCGGAAACTTGCAATCGATCGGCAGCCAGCACGGCGCGCCGTCCTCGCTGCGTCCGGGAAGCTTGACCGCGTATTCCACGCTTTCCCTTGTTCCCGGCCGAATCGCCAAGTTCTTCGCGTACTGGCCCGGCGGAAGCATTTCATCGAGCAGCGCACCGAGCTGCACCTCACCCCAGCCTCCCCGGGACTTGACGTTGGTCAACACTTTTTTCAGATCGCCCACGCCGGTAGCGAGCGACTGCATCTCGCCCAGGCCCTTGTGCACCTGCTCGAGGCGTTCGGACACCATCTTGAACGATTCGCCGAGGCGCGAATCGAGCGTTGTCTGCAGCTTTTCGTCGACGGTCGTGCGCATCTGCTCGAGCTTTTGCGCATTGTCGGTCCGCAACAGCTCCAGCCGGTTCTCGACCGTCGCGCGGACCGCCTCGAGGCGCTGCTCGTTGCTCTGGGTGAGTGTGGAAAGTCTGTCGTTCTGCAGGCTCGCGATGCTGGCGAGCTGGTTCTGAACCGTCTGCGTGAACTGCGCGAAATTGCTCGCGAGCTCGTTGCGCGCGCTCTTTGCGTTTTGCGCCGTCTCCGCGCGGGCGTTGGCAAGCTCGGTTCGAAGCTCGCGCTCGAGGCGCTCGTTTTGAAGCAAGATCGTCTCGAGCCGAGTTCGGGTTTCAGCGCCGTCGCCGGCGTTCCGTGCGAGCGCCGCCAGGCGCAGCAAGACAATCGCCAGAAGAACCGCGAGCATCGCAATGCCGACGGCAAGTGCCGCCAGAAACCAGATGGAATCCACGCGGGAAGTCTACGTTGTCAGTGCAAGGACTGCAAAAGTGGCTAGCCAATGATCGCCCGCATACTCGCCGCTGCCGATGCCTTCAAGGCCCGCACTCAAATGCGCGCTTGCCGCCGCGGCGGCGACGCAGATGCGCGGATCGCCGGCGGGTAGCGCGGTGCGAATCGCGCGCCAACACCATGCGCGTGACAGATTGAGACCATCCAGATGCACGATATATGGGTCGCTGCGATCGCTGACGATTGCCGGTGTGAATAAGGTCGCCGGCTCACGCTGTTCGATGTCCGGCAGGAAGCCATCGAGCCACGACGCGAAGGCATCCGCGTCGAGCACCCGGCGCATCAGATCGGCCTCGATCAGGCACGGAGACAGGAAATCCGCGCCGGAGGGCTCCCAGTGCGCCGCCGCATCGCGATCGGGCAGATACCATTGCCGTGCCTTGGCCAGACATAAGTCGGTCAGTGAACGGACGTCGCAGGAACGCGCAAAATCGAGTGCGAACGCGAGCCCGAACGCGCTGTTCGAATGCACGCCGTGGCGGATCGGGTAGCTTGCATCCGGTAGATACGCCAGGTAGCGCTGCACCAATGCCGATGCCAGCGGCACCAGGTCCCGCGACCATCGATGCCCATCGGGGTCGCTCCAGCAGGCGAGCTCCTCAGCGAGCTTCAATAGCCACGCCCACCCGTAGGTCCGCTCGAATGAACGGCTTTCCGGCCGCTCGAGGTAGGCCCGCTCGGCGTCGATGTTCGCGGAAGCCAGACGCGCATCGAACAAGCTGCGAATGGCCGATGCCTCCGGCAGCCGCGGATGGAGCTTCATCACGCGCGCCAGCAACCAGTGGGCGTGCACGCACGAATGCCAATCGAAACTGCCGAAGAACGCGGGATGCAGCACACGCGGCGGCGCCAAGGCGGCGGCATCGCCGATGACGTGGTCGAGCTTGGCTGGAAACTCGCGCTCGATGTTCGCAAGCGCGATCCGCGCATAGTAGCTGGCGTCAGGAAGTGTAAGCGTAGCTGGCATTGCTTGCGGCAGATTGCCGATCGCGCGACGTTCGCGCCGCGGCTCCAGGAGCGCGTTTACCGCCGTCGCAAACGCGCGTATTGTAACGATGGCATGCGGCTCTTCGAAAGACACTGACGACCGATGAACGGAGAGACGTTTCCCTTCATCGCGGGATGCATTTTTTTCGGCCTCGGTGCATTGCTGATCCTGAGCCTGCTTCAATACCTTTGGCAGCGCATGCGCTGGCGCGGTCGGGCAACGGGCAGCATCGTCGCGATCGACACCGTCTCCGCGGCCGAAGGCACGCATGCGATTGCCAAGGCGGCCGACGCCCCTGCGGCCGACCACGCGTCACCACGCTATTACTGTCCTCTTGTCGCGTATACCGTCGACGGTCAGCGCTATCAAGTCCGGGGACCCTATTCGATGCAGCCCTCGACTACGCGCACGAGCTTTGTCGGCGACGTCGCAAGCTCCGAAATCCGGACCGGCCCCTTACAGTACGATACCGGACAGACGGTGAGCGTCGGATACGATCGAAGCAATCCCGCCAATGCAATCGTCATCGATCGAACGCGTGAGTTGACCGTCATCGCGCTGCAAATCTTCTGCGGCCTGATGTCCATGGTCCTGGGTCTGCTGGCGTTCTACATGAACGGCAATCTGGCGTGGCTGGGTCCGGAATGGCAGCATTGACGCCATCCGCCGACGCATCGCCACGAAGGCTGTCAAGCCGCCTCGCGGCTCGCCCGCTTTCGTTCGTGGGCGATAAGGTGACGCTTGCGGATGCGGATGCACTTGGGCGTGATCTCCACCAGCTCGTCGTCGGCGATGAATTCAACCGCGTATTCGAGCGTGAGCTGGATCGGCGGCGTCAGTGCGATGGCTTCGTCCTTGCCGGACGCACGCACGTTGGTGAGCTGCTTGCCCTTGATCGGATTGACGACCAGATCGTTGTCGCGACTGTGAATCCCGATGACCATGCCCTCGTAGAGCTTGTCGCCGGGCGACACGAACATGCGCCCCCGCTCCTGCAGCTTCCAGAGCGCGTAGGCCACCGCCTCGCCGCCCTCGGCGGAGATCAGCACACCGTTGCGCCGCTCGGGAATGTCGCCGGAAACCGGTGAAAAGCCGTCGAACACGTGGCTCGCGAGCCCGGTGCCGCGGGTGAGGTTCATGAACTCGCCCTGAAAGCCGATGAGTCCGCGGGCGGGAATTCGATATTCGAGCCGGGTGCGCCCCCGGCTGTCGGATTCCATGTGCACGAGGTCGCCGCGGCGCACGCCCAGCGACTCCATGACGGCGCCTTGATGCGCGTCTTCGACGTCGACCGAGAGTTGCTCGAACGGCTCGCATTGCACGCCATCGATCTGGCGGACGACGACGCGAGGGCGCGAAACAGCCAGCTCGAAGCCTTCTCGCCGCATGTTTTCGAGCAGGATCGTAAGGTGAAGCTCGCCGCGCCCGAACACCACGAACACATCGGTATCGGTGGTGTCCTCGACCCGAAGGGCTACATTCGTCAAGAGCTCCTTGGCGAGCCGTTCGCGCAGGTTCCGGCTGGTGACGTACTTGCCTTCTCTGCCCGCCAGCGGCGACGTGTTGACCTGGAATTGCATCGATAGCGTCGGCTCGTCGACGGAGATCGTCGGCAATGCCTCGGGCACATCGACCGCGGTGATCGTGGTGCCGATGTTCAGGTCATCGACGCCGGTGAGCAGAACGATGTCGCCAGCCGCAGCCGACTCGACCGGCACGCGCTCCAGGCCGGAAAAACCAAGCACCTGGCCGATCCTGGCCCGCGTTCCGGCTTCGCTGCCGTGAAGAACCAACACTTCCTGCCCCGGCACCAGCCGACCGCGGCGGATGCGACCGATACCGAGCCGACCGACGTAGCTGGAATAATCGAGCGCGCTGATTTGCAGCTGCAGCGGTCCGTCGGGATCGCCGCCCGGCGCCGGAATCCGCGACAAAATCGTCTCGAACAACGGCCGCATATCGGTGCCCTGGGTCGCCGGATCGAGCGATGCATAGCCATGCAGCGCCGAGGCGTAGACGACGGGGAAGTCGAGCTGATCCTCGCTCGCGCCGAGCTTGTCGAACAGCTCGAAGGTTTGGTTGACGACCCACTGCGAACGCGCGCCGGGGCGATCGACCTTGTTGACCACCACGATCGGCTTGAGTCCAAGCGCCAGCGCCTTGCGGGTGACAAAGCGGGTCTGCGGCATCGGGCCTTCGACCGCGTCGACCAGCAACAGAACACCGTCGACCATCGACAGGACGCGCTCGACCTCGCCGCCGAAATCGGCGTGCCCCGGCGTATCGACGATGTTGATATGCGTATTGCCGTACTCGATGGCGCAGTTCTTGGCGACGATCGTGATGCCGCGCTCGCGCTCGAGGTCGTTGCTGTCCATTACCCGTTCGGCGATGTGCTGGTGTGCCGCGAACGTCCCCGCCTGGCCTAGCAGCTTGTCGACCAGGGTCGTCTTCCCGTGGTCGACGTGGGCGATGATGGCGATGTTGCGGAGCTGGCGGACGGCAGTCATGGTGCGTTGCAAGACCAAAACCGGTAATTGTACCAAACCAAGGCCCTAAGTCCGGAAATAATTTGCAAAATCCGGTATTTAGCTCTATAATGCAGACCAATCGGCGGCCGCTCCGGTCACCGCCGACTCCCCCTCGGGGAGCGCCGCCTCTCGCGGCCCGCCCCGTCGATCAATCAGAATGTCCGCAGCCTGGACCGGAACTCACAGTACGTGCGAGTGGGCCGCGCCAGGAGCATGAATACCGATGAGCAGTACCCCGAGCTTCGACGAGCTCGGCTTGCGGCCGGAATTGCTCCGCGCCGTCGCCGAAGCTGGCTACACCACACCCACGCCGATTCAGACACAGGCGATTCCGACCATATTGCAAGGCCTCGACGTCATGGGTGGCGCCCAGACCGGCACCGGCAAGACCGCCGGATTTGCGCTGCCGATTCTGCAGAAGCTGCTGCCCATGGCCAACAGCAGCCCATCGCCGGCGCGCCATCCCGTGCGTGCGCTCATACTCACGCCGACGCGCGAGCTCGCGATCCAGGTCGAGGAAGCCGTAAGAGCTTACGGCAAGTACACCGGCATTCGCTCGACCGTCGTCTATGGCGGGGTCGACATCCGGCAGCAGCTGCCGATCGTCCGCGGCGGCATCGAGATACTGGTGGCGACCCCGGGGCGCCTGCTGGACCATATCGAGCAAAAGTCCGTGAACTTAAGCCAGGTCGAGATCTTCGTACTCGACGAGGCCGATCGCATGCTGGACATGGGTTTTATTCCCGACATCAAGCGGATCATGGCGCTGCTGCCGGCGACGGCCAAGCGGCAGAACCTGCTCTTTTCGGCGACGATCTCGAACGAGATCAAGAAGCTCGCCGATCAACTGCTCAATGCGCCGACGCTGATCGAGGTCGCGCTTCGCAATACCGCCGCCGAAACGGTGGCGCAGAGCGTCTACAAGCTTCCATCGGACCAGAAGCGCGCACTGTTGGCGCATATCGTAACCTCGCGCAATCTGTGGCAGGTGCTCTGCTTCGTCCGCACCAAGCACGGTGCATCGCGCCTGGCACGCCAGCTGGAGAAGGACGGCCTCAAGACCACCTCTATCCATGGCGACAGGAGTCAGGTCGCCCGACTGGAAGCGCTCGACGATTTCAAAGCCGCCAAGGTCCAGGTCATGGTCGCGACCGACGTCGCTGCGCGTGGGCTCGACATCGACGATCTGCCCCTGGTCATCAATTACGAGCTGCCCTATGTTCCCGAGGACTACATACATCGTATCGGTCGCACTGGTCGCGCCGGCGCGACCGGCCAGGCAATTTCGCTCTGCGCGCCCGAGGAAGAGAAGCTGCTCTCTGAAATCGAGCGCATGCTGAAGCGGGCCATCCCCGTGGCAACCCCGGACGGGTTTGCTCCGCACCACAAAGCTTTGTCCAGCCCGCGGCCGTCCGCACAGCGCCCGACGCGCGAGGTGCGGGAAACCCGTAGCGCAAAACGCCCACCGCACGCCGCGACGCGCGCGTCGCATACCGACTCGCGTGCGTCGCATACCGACTCACACGCGCCGCGCCGCGAGCGCGCGGCCGACACAGACGACCGCAATCCCGATCAGGCGCCCGTGTCTCGCGCACCCGATCGCACCCGCGCGCCGTCAGCGCCGGTCTTGACGGGCACCGCGGGACGGCCCTCGCTGCACCGCAAGCATCCGATCCCCGCGCTGTTGATGAAGCGCTCCCTGCGCGAGCCGGAAAAGGTCTGACGTTTCGCGAACCACCGGACGGCAGCGGGTGCACGCAGACTCAAAATCCGAGCGCAGGTTTCGTCGCTTAGGACCCGGGCTCCACGCGCCTTAAGTGGAGCCCGAAAGGCGATCGAGCTGCGTCCTCACCTTGTCCAGTGTGGCCTCGTCCGCCTGCAGCCGCGCACGCACTTCCGCCACCACCGCGGCGGGCGCCCGCCCGACAAAAGACGCGTTGGCGAGCTTTTCCCTGGCCTTGGCGATATCGTTTTCCAGTCGCGCGCGCTCCTTGGCAAGGCGGCCCCGCTCCGCGACAAGGTCAACCTCGATATGGAGCATGAGCCTGTCGCCGCCGACGACTTCGACCGGTGCGTCGTGCCTCGGAAGCTCGTCGACGATCTCCAACCCGGACAGCTTGGCAAGCGCCACCACGTAAGCGGAGGTGGCGCTTAACGACACCTTGTCCCCCGAGGCAAACGCCGCGATGCGCTGCGCCGGGGACACTCCCATTTTGCTGCGCAGCGTCCGCAACGCGATCGTTCGGTCCTTGATGCGCGTTACTTCGCGCTCGGCTTCGGCATCGGGCCATGCGGCGCCGGAAGCAGGATACGGCTGGATCGAAATCGATTCGCCGCTCGTCCCGGCAAGCGGCGCGACTTTCTGCCACAACTCTTCGGTGATGAACGGGATGAAAGGATGCGCCAGGCGCAGCATGGTCTCCAGCACGCGAACCAGGGTTTGCCGGGTGGCGCGCTGCTCGGCCTCGTTTTCGTGTTGCACGCCATTTTGCAATTGCACTTTGGCGAGCTCGACGTACCAGTCGCAATACTCGTCCCACACCAGCTCGTAGATCGATTTGGCGGCCAAGTCGAAGCGGTAAGCGGCGAGGTGGGTTGCAATCTCCGCTTGCGCTCGCTGCACACGGCCTCGGATCCATCGATCGGCGACTGACAGTCGCGTCGGCCTGGACGGGTCGAGGCCCACATCCTTGCCGTCGACGTTCATGAGCACGAATCGCGCCGCGTTCCAAAGCTTGTTGCAGAAATTGCGATAACCTTCGCAGCGCGAAAGATCGAAGTTGAGCGTCCGGCCAAAGGTCGCGAGGCTGGCGAATGTGAAACGCACCGCGTCGGCGCCGTAAGCCGGGATACCGTTTGGAAACTGTTTCCTGATCCGCTTCTCGATCGCGGCACGTTGCTTCTCCAGCACCAGCCCCTGGACCTGCTTGGCGAGAAGATCCTCGAGGCTGGTGCCGCCGATCAAATCCAGAGGATCGAGCACATTGCCCTTGGACTTGGACATTTTCTGACCGTCCTCGTCGCGCACGATCGAATTGATGTACACGTCGCGGAAAGGCAGCTTTCCGGTGAAATAGGTCGTCATCATGATCATGCGCACGACCCAGAAAAAAATGATATCGAAGCCGGTGACGAGTACCGAGCTCGGCAGAAACATTTCGAGCTCGCGCGTATTCTCCGGCCAGCCCAGCGTCGAATGGCACCACAAGGCGGACGAGAACCACGTATCCAGTACATCAGCATCCTGTCGCAACGCGGCGGCCGGTTTTCCGCACTTCCGCGATGCTTCATCGACGTTGCGCGCCACGACGACGTTGCCCTGCTCGTCGTACCACGCCGGAATCCGATGTCCCCACCAGAGCTGGCGCGAGATGCACCAGTCGTAAACGTTTGCTAGCCAGTGGTTGTAGGTAGACGTCCAGTGATCGGGGACGAAGCGGATCGGACCGCTCTCTTGCGCTCCGGAGCTCGCCAGGCCCGCATTCACCGCTTGCAGGCAGATATCCTTGAATGACTTGTTGGCGAAGAAAGGGTGCGAAGACGGCGCGGGTTCGTTCATCGCCACGAACCACTGATCGGTGAGCATCGGCTCGATGACTTCGCCGGTTCGGCCGCAGCGCGGCACGACCATCTTGTGAGACTTCTCGCGATGCAGGAGGCCGGCGCTCCTCAAGTCGGCAATAACCGCCTCGCGCGCGAGGTAGCGATCCAGGCCGCGATACTTCTTCGGCACATTGTCGTTGAGCGTGGCGTCGAGATTGAAGATCGTCAGCGGGGTCAGACCGTGACGCTGGCCGATCTCCCAGTCATTGACGTCGTGCGCCGGGGTGATCTTCACCGCACCGGTGCCGAATTCCTTGTCGACGTAGGCGTCGGCAATCACCGGAATGCGGCGTCCGGTCAACGGCAACGCGACTTCCTTGCCGACCAGGTGCGTGTAGCGTGCGTCGTCGGGATTGACCGCCACCGCGACGTCTCCGAGCATGGTCTCGGGCCGCGTCGTCGCCACGGTTACGTCGCCGCTTCCGTCGGCCAGGGGATAGCGGATTTCCCATAGCGTGCCGGTCTCCTCTTCGCTTTCCACTTCCAGGTCGGACACCGCAGTGCCTAGTTTCGGATCCCAGTTGACGAGCCGCTTGCCGCGATAGATCAGACCATCGTCGTAGAGACGAACAAAGGTTTCGATGACCGCGTTCGACAGTCCCGCGTCCATGGTGAAGCGCTCGCGCGACCAGTCGCATGACGAGCCGAGCCTGCGCATCTGATGGGTGATCGTCGAGCCGGACTCTTCCTTCCATGCCCACACGCGCTCGACGAATTTGTCACGTCCCAGTTCCAGGCGCGATTTTCCCTCCGCCTTGAGCTGGTTTTCGACGACGATCTGCGTCGCGATCCCGGCGTGGTCGGTTCCGACTTGCCACAAGGTGTTGTCGCCCAGCATACGGTGATAGCGGATCAGGACGTCCATCAGCGTGTGCTGAAACGCGTGCCCCATATGCAGCGTTCCGGTGACATTCGGCGGCGGCAGTTGAATGCAGAACGCCGGCGCGCCACTTTTCATCGAAGGCTTGAACAGACCGCGCGATTCCCAGAACGGGTACCACTTCGCCTCGATGGCGGCGGGTTCAAGACTCTTGTCGAGCTCCATCGGCGCCTGGCGGAAGCGTAATGTGCAAAGGCCGGAGATTATAGCGGAACCCGCTTGCGCACCGACGCCTGATGCGTGCGCGGTCGCGAATGCTCCGCCACTGCTCAGATATCGCGTCCGATCGCGCGCGCAATCGCGCCTAGCTGTCCCATCAGAGCTGCGAACTCCGCTGGCGTCAACGCCTGGTCGGCATCGCAGAGCGCTTCGCAGGGATTGGGATGAATCTCGATCAACAGACCGTCGGCGCCGGCGGCAACCGCGGCGCAGCTGAGCGCCGGGACCATCCACGCCTTGCCGCCGGCATGCGAGGGATCGACGATGACCGGCAGATGCGTCTCGCGTTTGAGGACCGGAATCGCGGTGACGTCGAGCACATTGCGATATGCGGTTTCGAAGGTCCGTATGCCCCGCTCGCAGAAAATGATGTCGTGATTGCCGCCCGCGGCAATGTACTCGGCAGCCATCAGCCATTCGTTGATGGTGGCCGACATGCCGCGCTTGAGGATGACCGGCTTCTTGATCCGTCCCACCTCTTTCAGCAAGTCGAAGTTCTGCATGTTTCGGGTACCGATCTGGATGACGTCGACGTCGTACTCAAGAAACGTCTCGAGCATTCGCACGTCCATGAGCTCGGTGACGATCGGCAGTCCGTGCGCGTCGGCCGAGGAGCGCAGCATTTCGAGCCCCTCGATACCTTTTCCCTGGAACGCGTAAGGGCTGGTCCGAGGCTTGAAAGCACCGCCACGCATCAACCGCGCGCCGCCGGCTTTGGCTCCCGCCGCAGCGGCTTCCATCTGCGGCATGGTTTCCACCGAGCAGGGACCGGCGATGACCTGGACGGTGCTGCCTCCGATCGGAATGCCGGCCACGTCGATGACGGTATTCGCCTTATGCCATTCGCGGGCGACCATCTTGTACTGCTTGACGATGTGCATCGATTTTTCGACGCCCGGCATCGGGTCGAACATTTCCGGCTCCAGCGCGCGCTCGTCACCGACCGCTCCGATCAGTGTCCGCTCGGTTCCGCGCGAAACGTGTACCGCCAGGCCGTGCGCGCGGATCTTCGCCTCCACCGCCTCGATCTGGTC
Organism: Casimicrobiaceae bacterium; assembly: GCA_035568975.1. Taxonomy (GTDB): domain Bacteria; phylum Pseudomonadota; class Gammaproteobacteria; order Burkholderiales; family Casimicrobiaceae; genus PALSA-1003. Next base: position 34,240 of record DATMNH010000285.1, on the reverse strand, counting down.
CGCGCCTGCATCGGGTTGCATAACGATGATCATGATTCGTCTCCTGGAAAAAAATCGGGCGGCCTCTGGGCCGCCCGATCGTTGCTTAAACTCTTGGTGAATCTATCGGCGATCGCGGCCCTCGGCGGTCCTGCCGAAATAAAGGCTGTAGGTGTAGCCATACCGCGCCCATGCGCCGGTCGCGCCGAAACGGCATATCGCCCGCGTTCTGCACCTGTTCATGAGATCCAGTCTATCACGAACTTCAGTTCCCGCCACGACGCGCCGGGCACCATTTCCTGGTTCAGTGCTGGTCGCGTTTCCACTGTGCGATCTCGCGCTCGATGGCCTCGGAGACGTAGGTGCGCAGCAGCCGGCCGACATGCTCGGTGATTGCGACGACCAGCTCGGCGCTTGCACGCTCGACAATCGGCTCCAGACGCTGCGCGAGCTGCTCCTTTAGGCCGGTGTCGGTGAATAAATCCAGCCGTTGCAGGACCTGCATGGAAATCTGCTCGGCCAGCTCGCGCCAAAGCTCCTGGTCGGCCGCCGCGGTTGCGCTCTCCTCTGGCGTATCCACTGGAGCCATAGGCGGGCTTGCCGGCGACTGTTCGACGGCGGCGGGGGTCTGCTCACGCGCCTGCGAACCCAAGGGCGGGGGCGTGGCAGCCGATCCGGCGGCTTTGAGAGTCATTGGCGGCACCACCGCCAGCGTATCGGGCGCACGTCCGGTGATACTGTGCATCGCCGGATCGATCGTGTCCATCACCAGCCAATCCGACGGATCGCCTTCCATGATCGCGCGACGGGGTATCGGCTGCTCCGGCAGCGGCTCGAAATCGACGACGATTTCTTCCACTTCATCGGTGAGCAGCGGCACATCCGCGTCGGGCAAATTCGTGTGCGACACATTCGTCGGCGCCACCACATGCGGCACCACCGTCGCCAATACCGGCGCCGACGCGGGTGCAGGTGAAGATTCAGGTGCAGCGGCAATCGCAACCGCGTCTGTGAGCAACGGGATGTCGCTGTTGCCGCGGCTCCGGTTCTTGCGCATCAACGCGTCGGCCTGCTCCAGCAGTTCGCGTGCGCTCGGCATCAGCCGCGCTCGGACAGGTTGTGGGTGCGCAAATCGTAGCCGCGCTCGCGATAGAACCGGAAACGCTCGCGTGCGGCTGCGGCTCCATCGACGCTGACGATCTCGGCAAGGCGCTCGAAGCGCGAAAAGAATGGCGGTGGCAACTCGTGCAGATTGATGAGCACCGCGGCGGGACCCTGGTGCTCCATGGCGTGGTCGATCCAGACGGGCGTCTGCGAGGCGAGAGGGCTCGTTACGCGGCAATGCGGCAAGAAACCGGTCGCGGGCTGCAGCCAGAGCAGGCGGTCGAGAGCGTCCGTGGTCGCGGAATCCGGCGTCAGGACGCGGACGTGGCTATGCTGCGCGAGCGCCTTGGCAACAAGTTTCCCGGCGACCGCGAGAGGATCGGTCACGTGGGTGTAAAAATCGATCGAGGTCATTTCCGCGTCCCGGACGGCGAAAGCGTCGGTCAGCCGGGGGACTCCTGTGCCAAGAGCCAGGTTGTCAACAACGGTACCGGCCGGCCTGTCGCGCCTTTCTCCTTGCCTTCGTTCCACGCGACACCCGCGATATCCAGGTGCGCCCAGTCGTACTTTTTGGTGAACTTCGACAGGAAACACGCTGCGGTAATGGCGCCGCCCGCTCGCCCGGCGATGTTGGCGAAATCGGCAAAGTTGCTGGCGAGCCCCTCATGGTAGTCGTCCCAAAGCGGCAGCTGCCAGCTGCGGTCGAACGATTCCTCGCCGGCATTGAGCAGCGCGCGTGCCAGGCTATCGCTATTGCTGAACATGCCGCTTGCGATGTGACCGAGGGAAATGACCATGGCGCCAGTCAGCGTAGCGATGTCGACGACCGCTGCAGGCTCGTAGCGCTCGGCATAGGTGAGCGCATCGCACAGAATCAGCCGTCCCTCGGCATCGGTGTTCAGCACTTCGATCGTCTGCCCCGACATGCTCTTCACGATATCGCCTGGCTTGGTTGCGCGTCCGCTCGGCATGTTCTCGCAGGTCGGCACCAGACCGATGACGTTGATCTTGGCTTTAAGCTCTCCGATGGCACAAAGTGCGCCAAAGACGCTCGCCGCGCCGCACATGTCGAATTTCATCTGATCCATGTCGAGCCCGGGCTTCAGCGAAATCCCGCCGGTGTCGAAGGTTATGCCCTTGCCGACCAAGACCAGAGGCTTTTGCTTCTTTCCGGCGCCCCAATACTCGAGCACGATAAATTTCGGCGGTTGGTCGCTGCCGTTGGTCACCGACAGGAATGAGCCCATTTTGAGCTCTTCGAGCTTTTCCCGGTCAAAAACCTCGCATTTGAACCCGAGCTCGTGCGCCAGCGCCTGGGCGCGCTCGGCGAGATGGGTGGGAGTACAGATATTGCCGGGCAGGTTGCCCAGGTCCCGCGCCAGGTCCATGCCATGGGCAATGGCGAGGCCGCGGGCTGCCGCCGCTTCGCCGGACGTGAGGTCGCTGCGTTGAGGCACCGACAAGGTAAGTTTGCGCAACGGCCGGCGAACCTCCGCCGGCTGGCTTTTCATCTGATCGAACCGGTAAACTGCTTCCATAGCCACGACCACCGCGTGCTCGACGCGCCATGCCACCTCGCGGCGCTTCACCTTTTCCTCGGTGAGATAGACGACCGCTTCGTAGGAACCGGTTTCGTTCAGCAAGCGCACCGCAGCGCGGATCGCGCTGCGAAACTCGCGCTCGCGAAAATCGCGCTCCTTTCCCAGTCCCACGAGAAGCACGCGGTCGGCGAGCGTACCCTTGACGTTGTGAAGCAGCAGCGTGCTGCCGAGCTTTCCCTCCATGTCGCCGCGACGAATGATTTCGCTGATATAGCCGCCGGAGGCACGGTCGATCAGATCCGCGGAGAGGCTCGGCTTGCGGTTGTCGAAGACGCCGACGACTACGCAGGCGCTGCGCTGCTTCTCCGGGCTGCCGCTTTTTATGGTAAATTCCATCGCCGTTTTCCCAAACGAAAAATTTGCCTTTTGGCGGCACGAACCGCATTATCGGCAAATCAGCCCTAAAAAGTCAAAATATTTCCGTCGTCATGGTGTTCCGCCGCAGCCTCGTGCGAGAGCTGACCGCGACCGCAATCGCGTTGTTTCTCGTCCTGATGGGTATCCTCTTCACCAATTTGGTACTGCGTCTGCTGGCCCGGGCGGCGGGCGGAACCGTTGCTCCGGAGGGCATTCTTGCCCTTTTGGGTTTCAATGCCCTCTTCTACTTCAACATCCTGCTCTCGGTCGCGCTCCTGGGGACTGTAGTACTCACTTTGTCGCGCTGGTATCGGGACAGCGAGATGATCGTCTGGTTCACCTCGGGCCAGGGCCTGACGGCGTGGCTCAAGCCCATCCTCTGGTTCGCGAGCCCGTTCCTGCTCGCGATCGCGGTGCTCTCCCTCTGGCTGTCGCCGTGGGCGGAACAGCGCCGCCTCGAGTATGAGCGCCAGCTCGAGTCACGCGAAGAACTGTCGCTGCTGGCGCCCGGACTGTTCAAGGAGTTCCAGCGAGCCAAGCTGGTCGTGTTCATCGAAAGCATCAATTCCTTCGACGGCACCATCCGCAATATTTTTCTGCATTCGATCGATAGCGATAAGGACACCACCACCGTTGCGCGTTCCGGCCGGCTCGAAGATAAACCCAACGGCGACCGCTTTATCGTGCTCGAAGACGGACGTCGTTACGAGGGCAAAGCGGGCACCGCTGATTTCCGCGTTGCGGAGTTCGGCCACCTCGGCCGGAGAATCGAGCCAGCCGAGGCCCGGGCGCTGCCCGCATCGCTCAAGGCAGTTCCTACCGCGGTACTGATCTTCAGCGGGGGTGCGACCGAGCGCGCCGAGCTTTTCTGGCGCATCTCGGTACCGATCAGCGCGTTTTTGCTGGTGCTGTTGGCCATCCCGCTTTCCTATGTCAATCCGCGGGTGGGACGATCATTCAACCTGTTTGCGGCGGTATTGGCCTACATGCTCTACTTCAACTGCCTGAACATCGTCCAAAGCTTCGTCGCCCAGGGCCGTTTGTCATTCGTGACCGGCCTTCTGTTGATTCACACCATCGCCGCAAGCGTCGTCGTCGCATTGTTTCACCGACGGCTTTCGGTTTTCGGGTGGTTTTCGCGCCGTCGAGCGGTATGAAAACGCTGAATCGCTACATCGGACGGGAAGTTTTTTACTCGACGCTGCTGATTTTTGTCGCGCTGCTGATGCTCTTTGCATTGTTCGACCTGATTCACGAGCTCGGGAATGTCGGCAAGGAAGGGTACACGCTTGGCCGAGGGCTGCTGTTTGTGGGCTTGAGCCTTCCGGGTCACGTTTACGAGCTCATGCCAACGGCTGCTCTGATCGGGACGCTTTTTGCGATCGCCCAGCTGGTTGGCAATTCGGAATATACGGTCATGCGCACCTCGGGCGCATCGCTCACGCAAATTACCCTTGCCATAATGCGCGTCGGCGTCCCGCTTGCTATCGCCACGTTTCTGGCGGGCGAATTCTTCGCCCCGCCCGCGGAGCGGCTGGCGCAACAGGTGCGTATACAGGCACAGGATCAGGCCACACGTATCGTGGCGCAGCAGTTCCAGTCGGGATTCTGGTTCCGGCAGCAGCTGCCTCTGTCGACCTTCGTGAATATCAAGAGCGTCGTGGACGATTCCGGCGACGCCAAGCTTATCGACATACGCGTGTACGAGTTCGATTCCGACCTGCGCCTCAAAGCGCTGCGAGTCGCCGACACCGGAACTTTTACCAATGATGGGCGGTGGTTGCTCAAGAACGTGCAAACGACCGAGCTTTCGCAGGAGGGCGCGAAGCTCACCCGCGTCGACGAACTCGCCTGGGAAACGGTGCTCAAACCATCGATCCTGACCGTTTACCAGGTCGCGCCGGAGAAGCTGGAAATGACCTCGCTCTACGACAACATACGCGTGCTCGGCAACAATCAGCAGAAGACCTCGCGTTTTGAAATCGCCCTCTGGAACAAGGTCTTCTATCCGGCGGCCGTGCTGGTGATGATGGTTCTGGCGCTTCCCTTCGCCTATTTCCAGCGCCGCGCAGGCGGGGTAGGCTTTCGCGTTTTCGCGGGGACGATGCTCGGGCTGGTGTTCTTCCTTCTTGGCCGCCTCTTTTCATATCTGGGCGTGATCAACGACTGGCCTCCCCTGTTTTCCGCCGCATTCCCGGTCGCGGCGTTCGTCGTCTTTGCCGCCGGGATGCTGTGGTGGCTGGAGCGACGCTGACGACGATCTGCGACTGCCACGCTCGGTCATGGCGATCCGGTTCGAATCTCGTTTCGACGCGAAGCAAACAAGAATCCCCGCCAAGGCGAGGACTGCGCTGCTGCCATACCTAAGGCTGCGCGACCTTTGCTGCGAAAGGTGCGCTTATAGCGGCGGAAGAATGCTGACGAAGGTGCGCTTTTCGGACCCCTTGACGCTGAAAGCAACTTTGCCGTCGACCAGCGCGAACAGCGTGTGGTCCTTGCCCACCCCGACGTTGGTCCCCGGATGTATCTTGGTGCCGCGCTGGCGAACGATAATGGCGCCCGCGGTGATCGCCTCGCCGCCGTAGGCCTTCACACCGAGCCTCTTGGAGTGGGAATCGCGGCCGTTGCGCGAGCTACCGCCTGCTTTTTTGTGTGCCATGGATATTTGCCTCGCTCTTGGTTTGGCCGAATCGAGCGCTAGCCCACGATGCCGTCGATTTTCAGCTCGGTGTAGGCTTGTCGATGACCTTGGTGTTTCTGGTAATGCTTGCGCCGGCGCATCTTGAAGATGGTGACTTTGTCGCCGCGCCCGTGCGCGAGGACCGTTGCCTTGACACTTGCACCGGCAACCACGGGCTGTCCCAGACGCACGCTTGCGCCGTCTCCGACCATCAATACCTGATCGAGAATCACTTCCGCGCCGACGTCCGCCGGTATCTGTTCAATCTTGAGCTTTTCGCCGGGGGCAACCTTGTATTGCTTGCCGCCGGTTCTAATGACCGCGTACATAGAAGCTCCAAAGGGATGTCGCAAAAAAAGACCGCTATTTTAAGACCTTACGACCGTCATGTCAAAGCCTGGCAGCGCTTTCGACGGCGCACGACTGGCATCGGGTAAAATGCCGCTCCTCTCATTGTCACGCAACGCACCCGCGATTCAAGCGCCGGGTCGCGTCCCAAGTCAAAAGATCTGCCCGTCTCCGTGACAATTCCCCTGCTGCAGCCGATTCTGCGCGACGACATGGACGCGGTCGATCGCGTACTGGGCGAAGCGTTGCATTCGGACGTCCCGCTGATTCGCCAGGTCGCGAAGCACATCGTTGCCGGAGGTGGCAAGAGGCTTCGGCCGGCGCTTCTGCTTCTCACCGCTCAAGCGTGCGGGTACCGGGGGACGCATCATCACACCTTGGCCGCAGTGGTGGAAATGATCCATACCGCGACCTTGCTGCACGATGACGTGGTCGACGAATCTTCCCTTCGCCGCGGGCACGCGACCGCCAATGCCACGTTCGGCAACGCGGCGAGCGTCCTCGTCGGCGATTTTCTCTACTCGCGGGCATTTCAGCTGATGGTGACGGCCGACAGTGTTGCAGTGCTGAAAATCCTCTCCGATGCGACCAACGTTATCGCCGAAGGAGAAGTGCTGCAGCTCCTCAACTCCGGCGACCCCGACGTGGACGAGCACCGCTACCTCGCAGTCATCCGGCGCAAGACGGCCAAGCTGTTCGAAGCCGCGGCTCGGCTCGGCGCGGTGCTGGGGCGCGCGGGACCCGAGCTCGAAGAAGCCCTCGCGCGGTACGGCATGCACCTGGGTACCGCGTTCCAGCTCATCGACGACGTGCTCGATTACACCGGCGACCATGCTGCCATGGGCAAGAACCCCGGCGACGATCTGGCCGCGGGCAAACCGACCCTGCCCCTGATTCGCGCGCTTAAGACCGGAACGTCGGCAGAGGTTGCTCTTATCCGTAGCGCGCTCGAGGACCGCAATCTCGGCGAATTCGCGGCGGTACTTTCCATTCTTCATCGGACAGGTGCGCTCGAATATGCACGGACATGCGCCGAGACCGAAGGCAATTTAGCGGCCAAATGTCTGACCGCACTGCCTTCTACGAGCTACCGCGAAGTTCTGCTAGAATTATCGACTTTTGCGGTGGCGCGCAGCTTCTAGTTTTCGCGCCGCTTGCGACCGTTCCACGGTCACTGCAAATCGTCGGGGTGTAGCTTAGCCTGGTAGAGCGCTACGTTCGGGACGTAGAGGTCGGAGGTTCAAATCCTCTCACCCCGACCAATCTTATGCGGTCGATTCGGTTAATGGCACGACGCGTTATCGACTCATTATTCACTTATTTCCACTGTCGCCAATGTGGCGCGGCGGTTACCCAATCGGTCGAGCGGTTACGACGTGAGCGCTGGCGCCAGAGCGTTTGTAACCGGATGTTGCAACTCGCGCGGCAATGATCCGAACGTCGACAGACATGGACGCACCGCGCTAGAATCGCCACCTCACGTTTCGTCCGCCACCGCGCCGCGCGCCGGCGCAGCCATCTCCGGAGTCATTATGCGTATGTTTCGTCCCTCGCTTGCGGCGCTCTGTATGGCCTTGCTGGTCCTCACTGGCTGCTCCAACAGTGGGAGCAACAATGGCAACGCGCAGTTGCGGATTGTCAACGCTTTCCCGGAGGCGGCCGCCCTCAACGTCAGCGTCGCCTCGACGCCCGCTGTAACGGGGCTGCCTTTTCAGGGACTGACTCAGTACATCAGCGTCAGCAGCGGGACTCCGTTGATCACGGTGGGGGTCACGGGTGCGACGACGACTTTGATCAACACGATGTATAACGTCAGTTCCGGTACTAATTACACCTACGTCATCTATGGCCCCCTTACCGGCGTAGGCGCGATTCTCGGCAACGACGCGTTCAATGACCCCGGCAACGGTTTCTTCGCGTTGCGGGTCCTAAACGCCGCGCCCGGCTCGGGCGCGGTCGACGTGTACCTCACGGCGCCTGGCGCCGACCTGGCCTCGAGTGCGCCGAGTCTCACCAATATCTCCTATGGCGTGACCAGCGTATTCAGCCCGCTTGCCATCGGCACAAGTTTCGAAATCCGCGTTACGACAACCGGAACCAAGGACATACTTTTCGATTCGATCCCGAAAACCTTTGCCGAGCATTCGGGCACCGACCTGGTGGTCTTTAGCAAGGGCAGCGGAAAGCTGGTCAACGTGGCGCTGCTGAATCACGACAGCGCGGGGACAGGCACGATCGTCGACAACCTGCTCACCCAGTACAAAGTGATCAATGCATCGCTGGTGGCTTCGCCGCTCAACATCTTCGTCGATAACTTGCTACAGCTGTCGAACATTCCCTATACCGGTGTCTCCAATTATCAGAAGACCTCGTCGGGGACGCACAGCTTCCGCATCGAAGCAACGTCGACTCCGGGCGCGTCGCTATTGGCGCTGTCACAGACGCTGGCGCCGGCGACCGACACATCGATCGCGCTGAGCGGTACCGCGGGAGCGCTGGCCGCGCTCGTGCTGCAGGACGACAATCTCCCGCCACCGAGCGGGACCGCGGGGGTGCGGGTGGTCAATCAGTCCGCTGCCGGCACCGCGTTTGATGTGTTCGTCAATTTCAGCAAGCAGGTGTCCAATCTCGGCGTGAATTCCGCATCGCCGTACTTGAATTTCAACGCCGCGGCGAATACCGGGACTGCCTACGAGTTCGATTTCAACGTTACCGGAACGACGACCGCGGCTCTCAAGCTGACCGGCGTACTGCTTACCTCGGGTCACAAGTACACGATCTACGTTGCCGGTCCGAGCATCGCGCTGCAGGGCATCGTCACTCAGGATTTCTGACCCTTCCGTCGACTGCGGGCGCCGGCACCGGATCGATAGGTGTCGGCTTCGCGCGTGAGAGCCGAACGCGAGCGTCGGTGGGCGACCGCGCATTCGCAGTCAATCGGCATCGATCGTCCCGGACGCATGCGCTCGCAATGTAAAATCATGGCCGGTCACGCTCAAGGCGGCGGCCGGGCTGTTTCGGCGCCGGCATGGACGCCGACGCAGCCGTGAAACCAGTTTGTCAACGCGGAGAAATCATGCGCATGCACCGTGTCCTGCTCGGCGCGTTCTGGCTGTCCCTGGTGGCCGTGTCTCTGACCGGCTGCAACTCGGGCAAAGGCGTGACCGATCCCGCGGTCCAGTTCGCAATGTTGCGCATCGTAAACCTGATTCCGGATGCGGGCGGCCCTATCAATGTGACGCTTGACGGCAACACCTTTGTCTCCGGGCTCAACTTCGAGGCACTGACCCAATACCAGCAAATCGACAGCGGCACGCGAGCGATTCAGGTGAGTGTCGCCGGCGGCGCCAGTAACATCATCAGCACCACCCTCACTTTCACCGGCATTACCAATTACACGCTCGTTATTTACGGGCCTGCCGCGGAGGCGACCAGCCTTCTGGTCAACGACGCCTGTCCGTCGAATGGGCAGGGCCTCTGCACCGATCCGGGCGCTGGCAATTTCAATCTGCGGGTGATCAACGCCGCTGCTACTGGGGCCGCGGTCGACGTCTACGTGACCACGCCGGGCGCGGATCTCAACGCCGCGGCGCCCAACATTGCCGGCGTGAGCGTGGGTACGACCAGCGCGTTTGCAACGCTGGCGGCGGGCAACCTAGAAGTTCGCGTCACGTCCTCCGGCACCAAGGAAGTCATTTACGATTCAGTGCCGCAATCGTTCAGCGAACGTTCCCTGGGCGAAGCCGTCGTTTACACCCGCGCCAGCAGCCGGCTCGTCGGGGTGTCGGTGCTGAACAACGACAGTAGCGGCACCAGCACCACGAGTCCCAATCTGCTGGCGCAGTTCAAGGTCGTCAACGGTTCTTCGGTGCCGTCGCCGATCAACGTATTCGTCAACCAGAACCTGCTGCTGTCGAACATCCCGTTTGGTGGTGCGTCGAGCTATCAGAAGACCGCCACGGGCTCTCCGACGGTTTCGGTCGAGGCCACCGCGACGCCCGGGGCGGCGCTGCTCACGCTTATGCCCACGCTCGGTCCGGGAACCGATTCGTCGATCCTGCTGACCGGCCTATCGGGCGCGTTGAAGGCGCTGGTCTTGAGCGACAACAATCTGCCGCCGGTGCCGGTTCGAGCCCGGGTGAGGTTCGTGAACGGGACCACCGACATTTCGGCGCTCGACGTCTATGTCAATTTCGGCAAGCTGATCTCGGGACTGGCGATGAACTCCGCGGTAGGGGGGCTCGAATTCGGGGCAGACCCGGTCGCGGGAACGAGTTACGAGTTCGACTTCAATGTCGCGGGGACCAATCAGGCCAGTCTCAAATTGCCCGGAGTCGCCCTTTTCGGCGGCAAGACCTACACCATCTACGTCGTAGGTCCTCAGGCAGCGCTTTCCGGCATCGTTACCGGCGATAACTGATTACGACTTGCGGCAAGTGTACTGAAGGCATCGTCGCGCGCGACAATGTGACGCTCGGGTGCAGGTGGCGGAACCCGGCAACGAGGCTCGCGATTCAGCGCAGCGAGTCGGGATTCTCGATCAGAGTCAGACGTCGTGATCAGCAAGCCGGCGCTTATAATGCCGGCGATGAATGCGCCCACGCTGCCCTCCGAGGCGCCGCCGTCGGCCCACACCCCGATGATGCAACAGTACCTTCGGGTGAAGGCCGAGCATCCTGACAAGCTCGTGTTCTACCGCATGGGCGATTTTTACGAGCTCTTCTACGGCGACGCGCAGCGCGCGGCGCCGCTCCTCGATATCACGCTGACCGCGCGCGGCCAGTCCGCCGGTGCACCCATTCCGATGGCGGGCGTACCGTATCACGCGGTCGAACAGTATCTGGCGAAGCTCATTCGGCACGGCGAATCGGTTGCGATCTGCGAACAGATCGGTGATCCGGCAACGTCGAAGGGTCCCGTCGAGCGCCGCGTCACCCGGATAGTCACTCCAGGGACCATCACCGACGCAGGGCTGCTCGACGCCAAGCGCGATAGCTTGCTCGTTTCGGTTCACATTGCCGGCGCTCGGGCCGGCATCGCAATGCTCAATCTCGCCGGGGGCAAGCTTTTCCTGCGCGATCTTGCATCGGCCGAAGTAGGCGCCTTTCTCGACCGGCTGGATTCAAGCGAATTGTTGTATGCCGAGGGGGAAACCGTCTCCTTCGCAAAAGGCGCCGCCATTCCGGCGCGCGCGCTACCACCGTGGCATTTCGACGCCGACGCCGGGCTGCGCCGTTTACGCGATCAGCTGGGAACGCTCGACCTTGCAGCTTATGGCATCGGCGACGCGCCGCTCGCCGTCTGTGCCGCGGGCGCGCTCATCGGCTACGCCCAGGCGACGCATCAGTCGGCATTGCCGCACGTTCGCATCCTGACCGTCGAACGCGAAGGCGACCATCTGGCGCTCGACGCAGCCACACGCCGCAATCTTGAAATTACCGAGACCTTGCGAGGCGATAGCGGCGCGACCTTGCTTGCGCTCCTCGACACGTGCGTCACCAGCGCTGGCAGCCGATTGCTGCGGCAGTGGCTGTCCAATCCGCGACGGGATCCTGAAATCGCGCGTGCGCGCCACGGCGCAATCGCCGAGCTCGTCGTCGCACCGTCGAGATGCCGCGAGCTGAACCGCGCGCTGAGGAACACCGTCGACATCGAACGCGTCGCCGCCCGCATCGCGCTCAAGAGCGCCCGCCCGCGCGACCTGTCCGGCTTGCGCGACACGCTCGGGTGTCTGCCGTCGATCGCCGATCTCCTCGCCCGATCCGAAGCGCCGCTGCTGAGGGACATCTTTGCCGCGCTGTCGGTCGACAGCGCGTGGACATCGCTCCTCCAGCGCATCATCGCCGCCGAGCCCTCGGCCATGGTACGCGACGGCAACGTCATCGCGGCGGGCTGCGATGCGGAGCTCGACGAGCTTCGCGCGATCGACAAGGATTGCGGCGCGTACCTGGTCGAATTGGAGGCGCGCGAGCGCGAACGGACGGGGATTACCACGCTGAAGGTCGAGTACAACCGCGTCCACGGTTTCTACATCGAGGTGACGAACTCACACGTCGCCAGAATTCCAGCGGATTTTCGCCGCCGGCAAACATTGAAGAACGCAGAGCGCTATATCACCCCGGAGCTGAAGGCATTCGAGGACAAGGCGCTCTCCGCGCAGGAGCGCGCACTGGCACGGGAGCGGCTGCTCTTCGACGCACTGCTGACCGACCTCGCACCGGCGGTCCCGGCCTTGCAACGCGCGGCTTGGGCTCTGGCATCGCTCGACGTTCTGGCGACGCATGCGGTCCATGCCACGAGCCTGCGCTGGACGCAGCCGATATTCAGCGAGACGCCGGGCATCTCCATACACGGTGGCCAGCATCCCGTCGTCGCAGCGCAGGTGGAGCATTTTATTCCCAACGATGTCTCGTTGAGTCCGGAGCGCCGGCTGTTGATCGTCACCGGACCGAACATGGGCGGCAAATCGACCTACATGCGCCAGATCGCGGTGATCGCGCTGTTGGCGCACTGCGGCCTGTTTGTGCCCGCAGCCGATGCCCTTATTGGCCCGATGGACGCGATCTACACCCGCATCGGCGCAGCCGACGACCTCGCCGGCGGCCGCTCGACCTTCATGGTAGAGATGACGGAGGCGGCGTACATCCTGAATCGGGCGACGCCCTCGAGCCTGGTGCTCATCGACGAGATTGGTCGCGGGACATCGACCTTCGATGGGCTGGCACTGGCATGGGCAATCGCGGGCGAGCTCGTGCGCAACAACCGCAGCCTGACCCTGTTCGCCACGCATTACTTCGAGCTTACTGCGCTGCCGGCCGAGCTCGAGGGCTGCGCCAACGTCCATTTCGACGCGGTAGAGCACAAGGATCGCATCGTATTCCTGCATGCGGTCGAAGACGGGCCGGCAAGCCAGAGCTATGGCCTGCAAGTGGCGAAGCTCGCGGGCGTTCCGTCGGAGGCCGTGCGGCAGGCACGCGCATATCTGTCGCGGCTCGACCATTTCAGCGCACGCCGCGATGAACAGGGCGATCTGTTTTCGGCCAGCCCGCCCGAGTCGGAACCGCTGCGGCCCGAATCGCCGGTACTCGATCGCCTCGCGGCGCTGGACCCCGATGCCCTGTCGCCGCGCGACGCGCACGCGGCGCTGTACGAGCTGAAACGGCTTGCCGGCGACTAAAGAGTCAACTGCGCCTCCACTCGACGCGGCCACCACGAGCTATCAGTCAGTGGTGGTGGCCATCGGGGCCGTGCACGTGCCCGTGCGCCATTTCTTCCGAGGTCGCCGGACGAATGTCCAGCACCGTGCAATCGAAGCGCAGTCGCTGCCCGGCGAGCGGGTGATTGCCGTCGACGACCACTTTGCCGTCCGCGATATCGGTCACCGTGAACACCTGCGCTTCGTCGTCGTCACCATTCTTGCCCTCGTCCGACCCCGCATAACCTTCGAACTGCATCCCGACCTTGATCTCGGGCGGGAACCGGTCCTGGGGCTCGACGCGCACCAGGTCCGCGTCGTATTCGCCGAAGGCATCCTCCGGTTCGAGGAGCACCGAGCAGCTCTCGCCGACTTTTTTCTGCGCCAAAGCCGCCTCGATCTTGGGAAAGATGCCGTGATGTCCGCCGTGAAGATAGGTGATCGGCTCCGCGGATTCCTCGATGAGCTCGCCGTTCGTGGAAAAGAGCTTGTACGACAAAGTGACGACCGTGTTGGAGAAAATATTCAAGCCGCCGCCTCGTAGTGGCCATGTGAGTGCCGCGGCCGCAAGCGGCCGCAACCGGGATCTGCTGGGCCGCATTTTACAACAGCGCGCCGGTGCTTCGGCGGCCGCTATAATCGACTGATGGCCGACGTCGCGATCAACGGGCTCCTCGGCGGATTGAGCGCCTCGGCATTCCTGCGCAAGTACTGGCAAAAAAAGCCCTTGCTGGTGCGGCAGGCCGTGGATGGCTTTCGAGATTTGCTCGGCCGCGCCGAGCTCTTCGCGCTTGCCAGTCGCGATGATGTCGAGTCGCGCCTGGTCAGGCATGCGCGCGGACGCTGGACGCTGGCCCAGGGGCCGTTCCGCGCCGCGGATCTGAAGAGCCTTCCGGCGCGCGATTGGACCCTGCTGGTTCAGGGCGTCAATCTTCACGTCGCGGCGGTCGACGCCTTATTGCGCCGCTTCGCGTTCATCCCATACGCGCGTCTCGATGACGTGATGGTGAGTTATGCGGTCCCCGGCGGCGGTGTCGGTCCGCACGTCGACTCCTACGACGTGTTCCTACTGCAGGGAGAAGGCCGCCGCCGCTGGCAAGTGAGTTCTACAGTGAACCGGCAGCGCGATCAGGCAGTCGACCCTTCACTGCCGGTCAAGATCCTGACCCGGTTTCGACCCGACGCGGAATACACGCTCACCGCCGGCGACATGCTCTACCTGCCTCCGGCATACGCCCACGATGGGGTCGCCGTGGGCACCTGCACGACGTATTCGATTGGATTCCGCGCTCCGTCCGCGCAGGAGCTGGGAACCGCTTTTCTCGACTGGATGCGTGATTCGATCGCGCTCGAGGGCCGTTACGCGGATCCTTCGCTCGCGCCCGCAATGGAACCCGCGCGCATCGACCCCGGCATGCAAAAGCGATATTCCGCGATGCTTGCCGGCGTTCGCTGGGGCGGTGCCATAGTCAGCCGTTTTCTTGGCTGCTACCTGTCGGAACCAAAGCCGAACGTATTTTTCGAGCCGCCATCGCGCCCGCTTAGCCTCGCGGCGTTCCGTTCCGCGGCGGCCCGGCGAGGGATAAGCTTGGACCGGCGCACATTGTTGCTATACGATGGTCGCAATCTATTTCTCAACGGTGTGGCGCTCGAATCCGCCGGCCACGATAGCACCGTGATCAAGCGCCTCGCGAACACACGCCACTTGAGCGGCACAACTCTCGCGGATTCGAGCCCGCCTCGCGCCGCCACCGTAGCGCTGTTCCATCGATGGTACCGTGATGGATTCCTCCACCTCGGCTGAATCTCCCGAGCCGCGTGTCGCCGAGCTTGTAACGATCGCCGAGCAGACCGCGGCCATCGACCAGCTGATCGCGCTGGCGCGGCACCACATCCAGGTGTTTGATCAGGATCTGTCGCAGATGGGTTGGAATGGCGCGCCGCGCACCGACCGTCTCGCTGCTTTTCTGCGCGGCGTGCGCGGTCGCCGACTCGACATCATCGTGCACGACACGCGCTATCTGGAAACCGCGTGCCCCCGAATGCTGAAGCTGTTGGGCGTCTACGGCTATGCGATGGCGATTCTCCGGACCGGCGCCGAGGGCAAGGTCGCGACCGACCCTCTGCTGATCGTCGACAGCCAGCATTATTTGCACCGGTTCCATTTCGAGCAGCCTCGCGCCGCGCTCGGCATCCTTCAACCGGAGCAAACGCAGCCGCTGGTGGCGCGATTCGCCGAAATCTGGGCGACTGGCGAGTCCGGCATTAACGCAACCGTACTCGGTCTGTAGGCTTCCGTCCGACATTCACCGGCGCAGCGGCCGCGGCAGACCGTTCAACGCTCTCAAAACCATGGTCGACCCGTTGAATACCGCTACCTTTATGCTAAGATTTGAGCATCGGTGGTGCTATTTTCGCGCGTATCCGTGGTTCATGCACAGGCGCCCAGCCGATTTCTCACGCAACGTGCCGATCCAACTCGAGTAAGGGGAATCACAATGAACAAATCCGTTTTCGCCGCTGTCGCGGTCGTTGCAGTTCTGGCTGCGTGCGATAAGCCCGCGCCTGTCGTCGTAACGCCTCCGCCGGCTCCGAGCCCGCCGGTCGTGGTCACACCGAGTCCTCCGCCCGCGCCTGCCCCAGGCGCAGTGGACTCCATGAAGGCCGCCGACAAGGCGATGGACGCGGCCAAGGATGCCAAGGGCTCTGCCATGGACGCCAAGGACGCCGCCAAGGACGCCAAGGACACCTCCAAGGAAATGAAGAAGTAAAGCTGTTCGCAATCGAACAAAAAAGAGCCGGCCCGAAGGCCGGCTTTTTCTTTGTCCTCTCCTTTGACGCCGGCGCCGCGAAGGGCCGCGTCAGACTTTGCTAAAGGGCGACGCCGATCCGCGCGGCGACCTCGCGATATTTTTCGATGACGCCACCCAAGTCTCGGCGAAACCGGTCCTTGTCCAGTTTCTCCTGGCTCGCCATGTCCCACAGACGACACCCGTCCGGCGTAAATTCGTCGCCCAGCAACAGCGGTCCCGCCGGATCGGAAACGGCGTGGCCGAATTCCAGCTTGTAGTCGACCAGCTCGATGCCCGCGTCGGCGAAGAGCGGCTTCAGCACCTGGTTGACCCGATGTGTAAGGGCCTTCATTTCCGCGATTTCACCCGCGTTTGCCCAGCCCAGCACGCGAATGTGATCGTCGTTGACCAGCGGATCGTGCAATGCGTCGCTCTTGTAAAAGAATTCGAAAATCGGTTCGGGCAAACGCGTGCCTTCGGCGATGCCATATCGCTTGGCCATCGACCCGGCGCAGACGTTTCGGACGACGCATTCGATGGGAATCATTTTCAGCGAGACGACCAGCGAATCTCGTTCATTGAGGAGCCGCTCGAAATGGGTCGCGACGCCCGCCTCGGCGAGCTTGCCCATGATGTAGGCATTGATCCGATTATTGGTCTCGCCCTTTTGTGCGAGTTGGGAAACCTTGGTCCCGTCGAATGCGCTGGTGTCGTCCCGGAAATGCATGACCAGCAATCCGGGATCGTCGGTCGCATAGACCGTCTTGGCTTTGCCGCGATAGAGCTCCTGCCGCTTTTCCATCTGTTTCCTCGGTTGTCCTGCACCACCTAGACGAATTCGCGCCAGCCGAATCCGTCATGCTGGTCGGCAATGCCGATCCAGTCGAGCGAGCAGCCGAGCGCGGTTGCGAGCGCGGCCCGCGCAAGGTCCGGCAGATTGTTGTGCTGGGAAAGATGCGCCGCGAACACGTGCTTGAGCTTCGAATTGTCGAGCCGCGCCAATAGTCCGCCCGCCGCTTCGTTGTCCAGATGGCCGAAGCGGCCCGCGATACGCTGCTTGAGCGCGTGCGGATAGTGACCGTTGGCAAGCATTCCGGAGTCATGATTGCACTCGAGGACCAGGGCGTCGCAGCCCGAAAGACTCGCTTCGACGTGCAGCGTGCTGACACCGAGATCGGTCAGGAGGCCGAGCCGCCATTGGCCGTCGCTGCAGACGAATTGAACCGGTTCGCGAGCGTCGTGCGGTACCGGAAACGGTCGAACCTCGATCGCGTCGATCGCGAATGCATCACCGGTATCGAAGCCGTACACCTTGGGCAGGCCGGCGAAGCGCTCCGCAACCGCGGAGAGCGTGCCAAACGTCAGCCAGACCGGAGTTTCGTAACGAGTCGCGAATGCTGCAACGCCGCCTACATGATCGCTGTGCTCGTGGGTCACGATGATGGCGGTGATCGTTTCAGGCGCAACGTCGACGCGGGCCAGCCTCGCGACGGCGTCGCGAATGCCGAAGCCGCAGTCGATGAGCACTCGCGTCTCACCCGCCTCGACCAGCAGACCGTTGCCTTCACTGCCGCTGCCGAGACAAGCGAAGCGCACGCTACTTGAGCTGATCCTTGAGCAACGCGAGGATCTTCTCGCCGCTCTGCGAACGGTCCGCGACGCCCGCGGGATCCTCCACCGTCACCAGGCTGCGAGGATCGGCCTGCGTTACCACCACCCGATACTGTTCCGGCTTGTCCGCTTTGTCGGTCTTCCAGAACTGAAGCTTGGTAATCGTGTCGGCCAGCCAACCTTCTTGTTTTTTTTTGGCAAGATCTGGATCCGAATAGCGGACAAAATACAGTCCTTTCGAACGGTCGCGATCGACGACGGTGAAGCCGGTGCGATCGAGCGCGAGTCCAACGCGGCGCCACGCGCGGTCGAATGCATCGTCGACGACCAACTGCGGGAGGCCGTTGCCGCCCTTCTCGATTCGCGCGCGATCGGGTGCATTGGTCATGGCCGCCACCGCTTCCGCAGCCTGTGGCGCCGGCGTGCCGAAGGCGACCATCAGGCGTTCCAGAAACTCGGCCTCGAGCTCCGGATTCGGAGGCACGAGTGTCCACTGCCAGTCTTCACCCGTGCCCTGCGAAAGCTTGGTCGGCACTTGCGCCGCACCGCGATGGCTGATGAAGATCTCGACGGTGCCTGGCTCCGCGCCGCGCTCGATTCGGCTGCGAAACTTGTCGCGCTTGTAGGTATCGTTGCCGAAGCTTATGTACTTGGTCGTGAATTGCTGGAGAAAATCGTTCGGCCGGTCGGCGCGATTCTCGGCCCAATCGGTTTCCATGATGCCAAGAGCAGGTTGCTCGACTGCAATCGCAAATCCGTTCTTGGTCCAGAAATCGTGCAATGTCGCCCACGCCGCTTCCTGCGTCGTCTTCACGACCAGCCAGCGCTCGCTGCCCGATCGCGCGAGGCGCGCGTCCGAACTTATCGGAAGAATCTCGGTTGACTTGCCTGCCGCACGCGCAGCGGCAACGCCCGATGCGGTGCTGACCTGATAGCGATCGTCGTACGTCGGCGTAGTGAGATCCGGAGGCACTTCAAGCGCAGGCGCGCTGCCGGCCGACTTGTAGTCAATTTTCTTGCCCAGCGAGAAGGTCATGGACTCGCAGCCGGCAAGCAAGGCCGCGGCCACGACGGCGGACATCCCCGCTCGAGACATCCGATGCAGCAGCAATGTACTCAGCATTCGATTTCTCCGCAAAATCTTCACAGGCAGCCAGCCTCACGCAGCGCTGTCCGCACGGTGTTGTGGTACGGCGCCGCCAGCGGCGTAAGCGGCAGCCGCAGCGTTCCGCCGATAAGGCCCATCTCGGCCAGCGCCCACTTGACGGGTATCGGATTGGCCTCGACAAATAATTTGGTATGCAAGGGCATGAGCTTCGCGTTCGCCGAGCGTGCCTCCTCCAGCCTTCCGCTCAGCGCGGCGTCGCACATGTCGGCCATCGCTCGCGGCGCCACGTTGGCAGTGACCGAAATGACGCCGTGGCCGCCGAGCAGCATATACGCGAGCGCCGTGTCGTCATTGCCGGAGAGCAATGTAAACGATTTTGCCTTGGGCAGGCGCCGCATCAGATCGACGTGCCGCACAAGATCCGACGTCGCGTCCTTGATGCCGACGACGCCAGGGAGTTCCGCCAGGTGGAGCACCGTGTCGGTTCCCAGATCGGCCACGGTCCGCCCGGGAACATTGTAAACGATGAGCGGCAGGTCGACTTTGTCGGCAATGCTTTTGAAGTGAAGATAGAGACCATCCTGGGAGGGCTTGTTGTAGTACGGAACCACCGACAGGCCATACGACGCGCCCACCTTTTTTGCGTATTGGGTCTGCTCGATCGCCTCGGCGGTCGAGTTCGAGCCGGTCCCCGCGATGACCGGGATGCGGCCTTTGGCGTGGTCAACCGCCGTCTTGATCAGCAGGCAGTGTTCTTCGAAGGTGACGGTAGGCGATTCGCCGGTCGTGCCGACGACGACGATTCCAGCGGTGCCGTTGGCGACATGAAAATCGATCAGCTTGCACAGACCGGGCAGATCGAGAGCACCTCCCGGCTGCATCGGCGTCGCGATCGCGACGAGACTTCCCCTCATCGACTCAAACCCGCAAAAGCGCCATTTTACCCCAATCGCCGGGACCGGGCGCGGCGCAGCAGCTCTCGATCGTGCGGCGCGCTTGCGCTAGCGAGTGGGGGGCGAGCGGCCGCGAATCAGCGCCCGGCGGCGACACGCGACATTCCATCTCACGAATAGCATGCCAGGAGCCGCTCAGATCGGAAGGTCCGGCGGCCACGGCCGGCGTCGGCCGACCGCCGTCAGCCGCTGCATGACAGTCGGCGGCGCAGATTCGATGCGGCCCTGTTCGAACGCGACGACGATCAGCGAACGACCGACGATGGTAAGCAGCTCGCCATCGGTCAAAAGGAAATCCGGATTCGACGGTTTGCCGTATGCCTCGTTGCCGCGCGCAAAAGTCTCATAGAGCAGCACACCGTCGTCGGCGAGTACATGCAGCAGATTTGGAAACAACGCGCGATGCAGGTAATGCGTCACGACGATGGCGTCGAACTTGTCTGCGTCGAATGGCCACGGATGCGTTTCCAGGTCCGCGCGGACCGGAGTGACGCCGGCGACCGAGGCGAGTCCGTCGAGCGCGGCCATGTCGCGGTCCACGGCCACCACTCGGCAACCCCGCGCGGCGAACCATCGGCTGTGGCGCCCTTGGCCACACGCGACATCGAGCACCCTGGCGCCATCCGCAACGAGCGCGGAAAAACGCACGACCCAGCCAGACGGCGAGAGCGATGCCTCATGCGCGCTCACTTTCTCTTCCGCGTCGTCGACTTCCGATGGGCCGCCCGCCGCGGCCCCGGAGGCGCCTCTGGAGACGGCTCGACCGTCTCCTCGTGCGCCTCCGCGCACAGCCAGTCGACGAATGCCTGCGCTTCCGGACGCCGTGCGGCTTGCGCCGCGCGTACGACGAAATATGCGCGGCTTGTTGCATGCTCGCGGCGGAATGGCGCGACCAGCTTGCCTTGCGCAACCAGATTATCGACCAGCGGACTGCGGCCGAGTGCTACGCCCTGGCCGTCGATGGCCGCCCGCACCAGCAGGTCGTATTGGTTGAAGCGGACCATACCGGCCGGTCTAGGCTCGGGAATGCCGATCGCGGCAAACCATTGCGCCCAGTTGAGCCAGGGATACCTGCCGCGATCATCCTCGAGATTGAGCAGCACGTGTCGCGCCAGATCTTCGGGCTGCTTCAGAGGGCGCGCCGGATCGGATGCCAGCGCCGGGCTGCAAACCGGCTGCAAGCGCTCGCCGAACAGACGCTGCGCATCGCGCGGCGCAATCGACTCCGGGCAATAGCGCACGGCGAGGTCGATGCGCTCGCGATCGAGATCGAGAATGCGGTTATCGGCGGAGATGAACACATCGACTTCCGGATGCAATTCCCGGAACCGAGGCAGACGCGGCAGCAGCCACAAGGCGGCAAACGGGATTGCGGTGGAGATCGTCAGCGGCGCCAC
The DNA here is from genome assembly GCA_035568975.1 of Casimicrobiaceae bacterium. Lineage (GTDB taxonomy): Bacteria > Pseudomonadota > Gammaproteobacteria > Burkholderiales > Casimicrobiaceae > PALSA-1003. Next base: position 13,115 of record DATMNH010000285.1, on the reverse strand, counting down.
CGACCGCTCGCGGCGGATCTTGGTCACGGCGCGGGCAAGCTCATCGAGCACGGTCTTCGCCGCGAGTTGCAACACCTGGCCCGCCTCGGTCAAGCGGAGCGCGCGATGCCGGCGCTCGAATAAGGGTGCCCCGAGTTGCTCTTCGAGTGTCTGCATCTGGCGCGACAGCGCCGACTGAGTCAGAAACAACTCTTCACCCGCGCGGGTGAAGCTAAGGTGCCGCGCCGCCGCGTCGAACCCCTTGAGCAGATCGAGCGTGGGCAGGCGTCTGGCGGGAAGGTCTTGTTTAGGCATTCCTAATTCGCATGCGTACCATGCGTATATCTCGTTTGCTCCGCTGTGCCGGGGGAGCGATCATTCCCCTGCACGCACGGCCATCGGAGCAAGGGGCCGACAGCACATGCATTATACGCATACATAAAGGAGCCGACCATGCCATTCGATTTTGACCCGGCGCTGTCACCACAACGGTTTCTAGCCGGCCGGACGAGCCTGCCGCTCGACGACGCGGAAGGTACGGTCATCGCGGTTGAAAGCGGCTGCCTGTGGGTGACCATGGAAAACGACCCACGCGACGTGATCCTCTCGCCCGGCATGCGCTTCGAGGTCGACCGCGGCGGCCGGACCATCATTGCGGCCGAGGAAAACTCGCGCTTCCGACTGCTTACGGCCGGCGATGGCGCCGAAGGTATTGCGGCATCGATGGCGCGCAAGCTTACCACCGTGCTCGATCGCTGGGCGTCGCGAAAGGCGGCAGTCTTCCTCCCCTATTACTGAACCTGCCTGACGCCGGGCCGGGGACACGAATCGCGACCCTGGCCCGCGCTTGCGGCCAATTCCCGCGCCGCGCCTTCACATCAACGCTTGGCGAAAACCATCTTGCCGCCTTTGTGCGAGACGTGCACGGTATCGCCGGCGACGAACTTTCCGCTGAGAATTTCCTTGGCCAGCGGATTCTCGATCTCCTGCTGGATCGCGCGCTTCAGCGGACGAGCGCCATAGACCGGGTCGAAGCCGACGTTGGCAATCGCGGCGAGCGCGTCCGGCGTCACCTCGAGCGAGATGTCCATCTTGGCCAGCCTTGCCTTGAGTCCTTTCAGCTGAATTCCGGCGATCGTCTCGATGTTCTCTTCCGATAGCGCATGGAAAACCACGATCTCATCGATGCGATTGACGAACTCGGGTCGAAACTGGGTCTTGACCTCGGCCATGACCGCCAGCTTGATCACCCCATAATCGTCGCCTGACATCTGCTGGATCATTTGCGATCCGAGGTTCGAGGTCATCACGATCACCGTGTTCTTGAAATCGACCGTACGCCCCTGACCGTCGGTCATGCGTCCGTCGTCGAGCACCTGCAGCAAGACGTTGAAGACGTCGGGATGCGCTTTTTCGACTTCGTCCAGCAGGATGACGCTGTACGGTTTGCGGCGTACGGCCTCGGTCAGATAGCCGCCTTCTTCGTATCCCACATAACCCGGCGGTGCGCCAATCAGCCGCGCGACCGAGTGTTTTTCCATGAACTCGGACATATCGATCCGGATCAGATACGACTCGCTGTCGAATAGGAACTCCGCCAGCGCCTTGCACAGCTCGGTCTTGCCCACGCCGGTCGGTCCGAGAAACAAGAACGAGCCGTAGGGCCGGTTGGGATCCGAAAGACCCGAGCGCGAGCGCCGGATCGCGTCGGATACCAGGCGGACAGCCTCGTCCTGACCGACGACGCGCTGGTGGAGCGCGTCTTCCATGTGCAGCAGCTTTTCGCGCTCGCCCTGCATCATCCTGGACACCGGAATCCCGGTCGCGCGCGACACGACCTCGGCGATCTCTTCGGCCCCGACCTGAGTACGCAAAAGCTGCGGCTTTTTCTTCTGCTCGGTGGCGAGCTTCGTGTCGGCCTTCTTGAGCTGCGCTTCCAGCTGAGGTAGCTTGCCGTATTGCAGTTCGGACATCGCCTGCCAGTCGCCTTTGCGCTTGGCGTCTTCCATCGCGAGCTTGACCTTGTCGATTTCCTCCTTGATGTGCTGCGTGACCGCAACCTGAGCCTTTTCGGCGCGCCACACTTCGTCCAAGTCTGCGTACTCGCGCTCGAGCTTCGAAATTTCCTGCTCGATCAGCTCCAGGCGCTTTTTCGACGCCGCGTCCTTTTCCTTCTTTACCGCCTCGCGCTCGATCTTGAGCTGGATCAATCTGCGGTCGAGCCGGTCCATCGCCTCCGGCTTGGAGTCGATCTCCATCTTGATACGCGCGGCCGCTTCGTCGATCAGGTCGATGGCCTTGTCGGGAAGAAACCGATCGGTGATGTAGCGGTGCGACAGCTCGGCCGCGGCGACGATCGCCGGATCGGTGATTTCGACGCCGTGGTGGATTTCGTAGCGCTCCTGCAAGCCGCGAAGAATCGCGATGGTCGACTCCACCGACGGTTCGTCGACCAGCACTTTCTGAAAGCGTCGTTCGAGCGCGGCGTCCTTTTCGATGTACTTCCGGTACTCATCGAGCGTGGTCGCGCCGACGCAATGCAGCTCGCCGCGGGCGAGCGCGGGCTTCAACATGTTGCCCGCGTCGATCGCACCTTCCGCCTTGCCGGCGCCGACCATGGTGTGCAGCTCATCGATGAACACGATGGTCCGGCCCTCGTCCGCGGCAATATCCTTCAATACCGCCTTGAGCCTCTCCTCGAACTCGCCGCGATACTTGGCGCCCGCGAGCAGCATCGCCAGGTCGAGCGAAAGCACGCGCTTGTTCTTGAGCGTTTCCGGTACTTCGCCGTTGACGATGCGCTGCGCGAGCCCTTCTACGATCGCGGTCTTGCCCACGCCCGGCTCACCGATCAGCACCGGGTTGTTCTTGGTGCGACGCTGGAGGATCTGGATGGTGCGACGGATCTCGTCGTCGCGGCCGATGACCGGGTCGAGCTTGCCCTGACGCGCGCGCTCGGTGAGGTCGACGGTGTATTTCTTGAGTGCCTCGCGCTGCCCTTCCGCTTCCGGCGAATCGACCGCGCCGCCGCCGCGTACGGCTTCGATCGCCGACTCCAATGCCTTTTTCGTCAGGCCGAATTCCTTGAGTAGCCGCCCGGTGTCGCCTTTGTCGTCCGCCAGCGCAAGAAGAAACATCTCGCTGGCAATGAACTGGTCGCCGCGCTTGGTCGCGATCTTGTCGGTGAGATTGAGCAGATTCGTGAGCTCGCGCGATGCGCTGATCTCGCCCCCCTGCCCTTCGACCTTGGGCAATCGATCGATGGCCTTGGCGAGTGCAGCCCTGAGCGGCGCGACGTTGACGCCGGCGCGGGACAGGAGCGAGCCAATGCCGCTGTCTTCCTGGTTGAGCAGACTCAAAAGCAGGTGCTGCGGCTCGATGTAGCCGTTATCGGCGGCAAGCGCCATGCTCTGGGCATCGGCGATGGCCTGTTGAAATTTGGTTGTCAGCTTGTCGAAACGCATGGCGATGCCCCCCCTGCTTCCCGGACTTTGCTCCGCAAGTGGGCGCGAAAGCGGCGATTTCAAGCCGCTTTCGCACCTAAATGATTGATTCCGGAGCGGACGCCCAAAAAAATCCGGGCGGCATGAAACCCGCCCGGAGCTCCTTTCGTGGTCCTCGTGCTTACTGGCCGACGATCGAAGCCTTCATGGGCCCGAGGATACCGAGCAGCTCGCCTTTTTCCTTTTCCGGGACCTTGAACTTGTCCAGCGACTTGACCAAGTCCTCGACCAACGCGTTGAACTGTGCGTCGGTGATGCCCATGCCTGCATGCGCGGACTTCATGTCGCGGCCGGTATAGGTGCATGGCCCACCGGTGCCGGCGCAGATTTGCTCGACCAGCAGCCGTTTCAAGCGCGGTATATCGGTCTTGGCAAAGAATTTGTTGATACGGTTGTCGGCGGCGACATTGCCGACGAAATCGTCGACCACGGCGGTGATCGCGCCCTGACCTCCGAGCCGGTCGTAAAGCGACTTCTGCTGCATCGGCTTCATGCCCATGTCCTGACAGGCGCCTATCACCAGCGTCGCCATGAGCACGGCCGGTACTGCCAACCTGCGGAGCAATAAGATCATCGTTTCCCTCCCATTCAACGTTGAGGCAGCGCGTGCGGCTGCACCCCATATACGGGCCGACGCGGGTCCCGGATGCGCAGGCCCCCCACCCTTCATTCTCCGGTGCCGGCCGAGCCACAAACGGCAGCGTGCTACGATCGATTCGTCGTCGAGGCCCGCAACACATCACTCCCATGCCGCAGCCTGGTTCTGTTCCGCCGCCGGTCGGCACTCCGGACCCGCCGCCGCGAGCCAGTTTTTTGCGCGTGCTGGCGGCGGTGTTCGCGAGCTTCCTCGGCATCCGCAAAAAAGCGGCCGGTGAACGCGACGCAACATCGATCAAGCCCTTGCACGTCATTGTCGCCGGACTGCTCGGCGCGGCGATCCTTGCCGCTGCGGTGCTGACTCTGGTGCGAGTCATCACCCATCCAGGCTAGCCATTCTGTTGTCGCGGGCCCGCTACCGGTGGAATCGCCTCCGCCACGGCCCTCGCGGCGAGGTCGAGCTCGTCGGTTGTCGTCAAAACATCGGGGCACAGACGGATGCGGGCGCCCCGCGCGTCAGCAATGACTCCGCGCGCGGCCAGGGCTTGCACGCCGCGACGTGCGGCGCGAGACGCGTCGTCGCCCTTGCAGGTGACGACCACAAAAGCGCCACGGTCCGCACTGCCGCCGATCGCGTCGACGCCGCGCTCGGCGAGCGATGAGACCAGCCGCCGCTGCTGCGCACGCGAATAATCGCGCAAGCGCTGCACACCGATAGCCTGGGTAAAAACTTGTCCGGCGCGCGCCTGGTAGCAGGTCATCACCGGGGGTGTCGATTCGAGAAACGCGTCGCCACCCTCGCCGAATTGCGGTGGGTCCGGCCGTTGATACGCGAACGGCTCCTTTTTGCCGAACCAGCCGACGTCGAGCGTCGACAGGCTGCCGTCGAGATGGCGCGGATGCAGATACAGGTAGCCCGCGCCGGGGCCTCCGCGCAGGTATTTGTACGAGCCGCCGATCGCGAAGTCGGCGTCCAGCGTCATGACATCGACCGGAAATACGCCCAGCGAATGATAGACGTCGACCAGTACTCGCGCGCCGCCGGCGTGTGCGGCGGCGATAAGCGCGGGAAGCTCCGGCAACACCTGGCCGGTATGGAAGGCAACCTGCGAAATGACCACCAGATCCGCGTGTCTCACCGCTGCCAGCAAATCCGCGGCGTCGAACAGGCCCGAATCGCGCGCCTCGACGATGTGGAGCGCAATGCGGCCGCGGCGAGCGTACTGTCGCAGAATCAGGTCGATCGAGTCGAATTCGCCGCGCGTTGCGACCACGCGCGGAACGCCATCGTAGGTGTTCAGGATCGCGCGCAGACCCTGACCGGCGCTGGTTTTCGGTACGACGCAATCCGCGCGCGGCGCGCCGAGCAGTTGCGCGAGGCGCGCGCGGTAGGCTCCGATCTCGGCCAGCCATTCGTCCCACGCGTCGCCCAGCTTCGACTGCCAAAGACCGATAGCCTGCGCCAGGTCGTCGGCAGTGGCATCGAGCGGCCTGCCCAGCGAATGATTGGCGAGATAAGCGCGATCGCGGTTGGCGTCGAGCACGCGCGAAAAAAGCGGCGCGATGTGCTGCCGTATGCCGCCTTCCGTCAAGTTGCCCGGACCGAGCGCGGCGATGGCATGCGCGATGCGGGCCGGCGTATCCGCGTTTGCGTTCATCGAGGACCGATCACGGTGCGCACGTCGATGAGCTCGGGAAAAAAAGTGTGCTCCAGCACGCCCTTCAGGAAGTTCACCCCCGACGACCCGCCGGTTCCGGGCTTGTGGCCGATGATACGCTCGACCGTCTTGAGATGGCGAAAGCGCCAGAGCTGAAAGCTCTCCTCGACATCGACCAGCTTTTCCGCCATTTCGTACGCGTCCCAGTATTTCTCCGGTTGATCGTAGATGAGCTTGAAGACCTGCACCAGATCGGCATTGCGCTGGTGCGGTCGCGACCAGTCGCGCTCGACGCAGGCGATGGGCACGCTTAGCCCACGTCGCGACAGGTGGCGCAGGAATTCGTCGTACAAGGACGGCGCTTCGAGCAGCGCGGTGAGCTCGGCATGAACAGCAGGATCGTAGCGAAAGACATCGAGCAGGTCACGCTGCTTGTTGCCAAGCAGAAACTCGATGGCGCGATATTGTGCCGACTGGAAGCCCGACGAACTGCCCAGCGACGACCGGAAGCCTTCGTACTCGGAAGGCGTCAGCGTTTCCGGCACCGCCCACTGCTCGAACAACTGTTTTTGGATCAATTTCACGCGCGACAGGATTTTGAAGCTGGCGTCGAGCTGGTCGACGCGAACAAAGCGAATCGCCGCCTTGAGCTCGTGCAGCATCAGCTTCATCCACAGCTCGGACACCTGATGCTGAATGATGAACAGCATTTCATCGTGCCGCGGCGATCCTCCCGAGGTTCCCGAAAGCGGTTGCTGCGAGGACAGCAGAGTGTCGAGATGCAGGTATCCTGCGTAGGATAGTCGATCGCTGAAATCGGTGACGATGCCCGGCTCGAGCGGATGCTTCGACATGGCAGGTAAATAGGCTGCGATGGCGGAGTATAGGAACGCGGTCGCGGCGTGTCCACCGCGCAAATGCACGACGGCGCGGGTACGTTGCGACCCGGAGGGCGCCCGCACCTCCTCTGCTACCATTCCGCGGATGACGAAATGGGCCGCCTGGATGTCGTGCGCGATGAATCGCCGCGCTTGCGCAGTTTCGCTGATTGTCCTGCTCCTTGGCGGCTGCGGCGACAAGGCCGTGACTCGGCACGTCGCATTGCACGAGTGCCGTTTGGCCAAGCTCGCGTCGGCCGCACAGTGCGCCACCGTCCTAGTCCCCGAAGACCGCTCGAGGCCAGGCGGCCGCACGCTTGCGTTGTCGGTTGCGATGCTGCCCGCCAACACGCTCAACCCCGATGCGGACCCCTTGGTCATGCTCGCCGGCGGACCCGGTCAATCGGCGGAGGCGCTGGTTCCCGTTGCGGTCGCGCTTGCCGGTGTGCGCCGCACGCGCGACATCGTGCTGATCGATCCGCGCGGCGGCGGCAAATCGGCCCCGCTGAAGTGCGCGGCTCTGGCGCCGCGCGATCCTTTCGATGAGCTGACCGACGCCGATTTGGCTGCGACCGCCGCTCAGCGCTGCCTAAGCGAGATCAATGCGTCGGGAAATGTCGACCTCTCGCGTTACATCACGCCGGAAATCGTTGCGGATGTCGACGCCGTTCGCGTGGCGCTGGGCTACGAGCGCATCAATCTTTGGGGCGGCTCCTACGGCACCCGCGTCGCGCAGGAATTCGTGCGCCGCTACCCCTCGCGCGTCCGCAGCATGGTGCTCGACGGTGTCGCTCCGCCACTGATGAGAATTACCCTCGACGTCTGGCCCGCCCGCGACGCCGCGCTCGCCGAAGTCCTGGCGTCGTGCACCGAAGACGCGTTCTGCAAACGCGCGTATCCCAATCTGAACGCGACCCTGGGAGAGATCAAGACCGCGCTCGGCGCCTCGCAGCGGGTGAGCGTCGCCGATCCGCGCACCGGTGTGCTGCACGAGGTTCCCTTGAGCTTCGACGCCGTGGTCGGCGCGTTGCACGGGCTCGTGTACGCGCCTGAGCTGGCGAGCCTCATACCACCACTGCTCGGCCGCGCGCAAGCCGGCGATTTTGCACCGCTCTTCGCCGCCGCGATGCTGTTTGCGGGCGATCTGGAACAAACCATGAACCTCGCCCTGCATTACGCCGTGACGTGCGCCGAAGACGCACCGCGCGTAACGGCAAGCGACAGCAGCAGGATACTCGCGACGCTGCGTGCGCCGTCACTCGCCGCACGCAATCTTGCGGCGTGCGAGGGCTGGCCCCGTCCGCCCTTGCCCGCGGACTTCTACGCGCCGCTCACCAGCGACGTTCCAACACTGATCCTCTCCGGCGGCCTCGATCCGGTCACGCCACCGGCCAACGGCGAGCTCGTTTCCAAGTCGCTGTCGAACAGCCGGCACATCATCGCGGCAGGTTACGGCCATATCGTTTCGCCGCACGCCTGCGCGCCTCGGCTGATCGAAAAATTCATCGACGCGGCCGGTTTCGCGACGCTGCCTCAGTCCTGCCTCGATTACCTCGCGACGAGCAAGCGACCGCCGATGTTCTCCTCGCTCCTGGAACCGAAATGATCGAGGTCGACCGCCTCGAGAAGCGCTTCGGGAAGCTCCACGAGATCAAAGCCGTCGCAGGCGCCACTTTTCGCGCCGAAGATGGCGAGATCACCGGATTGCTCGGCCCCAACGGTGCCGGCAAGACCACGCTGCTGCGCGTCCTGGCAACGCTGATTGCACCGGACGCCGGCAGCGCCACCGTCGACGGGCTCGATGTCGTGCGCGACCGGTACGCGGTGCGGGGCCGAATCGGCGTGCTGTCGGACGCGCGCGGCCTCTATGCGCGGCTCACCGCGCGCGAGAACGTGCGCTATTACGGGCGCCTGCACGGCCTTGGCGGTGCGGCGCTCGACGCGCGCGTCGAGACTTTGCTGGCGCAATTCGGGCTGGCCGCGCTCGCCGACCGCCGCGCTCACGGCTTCTCGCAGGGAGAGCGAATGAAGGTCGCGATTGCGCGCGCCCTGGTGCACGATCCCGCAACCATCCTTCTCGACGAGCCCACCAACGGACTCGATATCATGAGCATACGCGGCCTCCGTGAGCTCTTGCGCGGGCTTCGCCAGGCGGGGAAGTGCATCCTGTTTTCGACCCATGTGATGCAGGAAGTCGCCGCGCTGTGCGACACCGTCGTGATCCTGGGCCACGGTCGGGTGGTCGCCAGCGGCAGCGGGGCGGAATTGATGAGCCGCACCGGCCGCGCTTCGCTGGAGGACGCGTTCGTGAGCCTGCTGGGCTCCGGAGAAGGACTGGCCGCATGACGAGCGCCGCGCGCATCCTCACCGTCGCCGGCAAGGAAATCATCGACACGATTCGCGATCGGCGGACCATGCTGGTCGCGCTGCTGACGGCGATCGCCGCAGGCCCCGTGTTCCTGGTGCTCATTTTCAACATGACTGCGAATCAGGCTGACAAGGCACGCGAGCTCAAGCTTCCCGTCGTCGGCCGCGAAAACGCGCCGGCGCTGATGGCTTTTCTGGAACGCTCGCAGGTCGTGATTCAACCAGCGCCCGCAGATTATGAAGCGAAGATACGCGCCGGTGATCTTGACGTCGCGCTCTGGATCGACCCGGCGTTCGAGAGCGACGTTGCGGCCGGCAAGCCGGGAACCGTCCGCCTTGTCTACGATCGGTCGCGCGACCGCGCGCGTGCCGCGATCAATTCCGCGGAATCGCTGCTCGGCGCCTACAACAGGCTGTGGGGCACCCAGCGGCTGGTGCTGCGCGGCATAGTGGCGGAAGTCGCCCGTCCGCTCAAGGTCGAGGATGTCGATCTCGCGACACCGCAGCAATCCGGTTCACTGGTGCTGTTCCTGGTTGCGTTCTATGGTTTGTTCGCATCGATGATGGGCGGCATGCCTCCCGCGCTCGACGCAACCGCCGGCGAGCGCGAGCGCGGCTCGCTCGAGCCCTTGCTCGCCACCCCGCTTACGCCGCTGCAACTCGCGCTCGGCAAGTGGGCGGCGATCGGCCTCTTCGATGCGGTGGTGGTGGTGCTGACGCTGATCGGGTTTTATCTCACGCTCAATGTCGCGCCGCTGCCCGCCATCGGCGTGCCGTTCCTTTTCGGCGCGACCGAACTGGCGCGATTCCTGTGGATACTCGCGCCGCTGATCGCGTTATTGCCCGCGTTGCTCCTCTACGTCGGGATGCGCGGCCGTTCGCTGAAGGAGGCCCAGGCCAACGTCGGCGTGCTGCTGTTCCTCTTCACCATGCTGCCGGTCGTACAACTCATGGCGCAGAAAAGAGAGCCTCCATGGCTTCTCTGGGCGCCGATCTCGGCGCAGTACACGCTGCTCTCCCGTGCTTTGCGCGGCGATGCCATACCGGCCATCGATTGGCTGCAGAGCGCGTTCACGCCAGCGCTGCTGACTGTACTTGCGCTCCTTGCCACCGCCCGGCTGCTCGGCCGCGAGACAGCGCTCGGCGCACGCTCCTAGCACGTCCGGGTAGCGATGATGAGTGCCTCTAGGCTACCTGCCGCAGCACGGCGAGCGGAGGCTGCCTGAGCGTCGCGCGGGTACCGAGCCAGCCCGCAGCGGCGACACCAATCGTACCGCCGGCCACACCCACCAGCCACACCCAGGGATTCCACCCGAACGGAATCAGAAACACCCGATCGGCAAGTACGTATCCGATCGCCGTCGCGCCGGCCGCGGCAACGAGGCCGGCCAATCCGCCAAGCGCGACGAATTCCGCCACCTGCGCCGCGGAGAGCTGTCGTCGGCTCGCACCCAGCGTGCGCAAAATGGCAGCGTCAACGCGCCGCTCGTCCTGCGTCGCCGCGATGGCCGCTTCGAGCACCAGCACTCCCCCCAGCAGCGTGAAGAGGAACACGAACTCGACCGCGCGCGCCACCTGCTCGATGATCGTCTGGACCTGCTGCAGGATCGCGCCCACGTCGATCACCAGGACGTTCGGATACTCGCGCAGCAGCGCCGTCAGCCAGGCGCTTCCGCTGCCGACGCGCACCGCGGAAATATAGGTTCGAGGCATGCCGTCGATCACGCCCGGTGAGAACAAGGCGAAAAAGTTGACCCGGAAGCTGTCCCAATCGACCTTGCGCAGATTGGTCACCTTGGCGCCGACGCGTGTGCCGACGATGTCATAGGTGAGCGTGTCGCCCAGCTTGATGCCGAGCGTCTGCGCGATGCCTTCCTCCAGCGAGACGCCCTCGCTTCCACCCGGCTTCCACCACTGGCCGGCGACGACTCGATTGCCGCGCGGCAGCGTATCGGTCCACGAGAGGTTGAACTCGCGCTCGCCGAGTCGCCGCGCGCCATCGTCGGCCAGGCGCGTGGTATCGAGCGGCTTGTCGTTGATCGCGACGAGGCGGCCGCGCACCATCGGCGACATTTGAGCATCGACGCCCAGCTCGCGCTTCAGCATCGCGCGCACGCCCTCGACCTGATCCGGCAGCACGTTGATCAGAAAAGCGTTGGGCGCGTCCACGGGAAGGCTTGCGCGCCAATTGCGCATCAGATCGCCGCGTACCAGCGTCAGCAAAAGCAGCGCCATCAGCCCCAAGCCGAGCGCACCGATCTGCAGGCTCGATCCGAGCGGCCTGCGCCGCAGGTTGGCGAGCCCATAGCGCCAGCTGTAGCCGCGCTGCGGCAAGAGACGCAAGAGAGCGATCATGCTCCACGCCAGCGCTGCCGCGGCCACCAGCAACGCTGCGATACCGCCGACCATAATGGCACCGGTCTTTACGTCCTGTGCCTGCCAGCCGATCAACAGCGCGACCGTCGCCGCGCCCAGCACATAGGCAAACGAGCCGCCCGCGCGCGGCATGCCGAGGTCGCGTCGCAACACGCGCAGAGGCGGCACCTTCGACAGCGCGAAAAGAGGCGGCAGGGCGAAGCCCAGCAGCATCAACAATCCGGTGGCCATGGCGGCGACCGCGGGCAGCCATCCGGGCGGCGGCAGATTCGTGCTGACCATTGCCCCGAGAAGCATGACCAGCAACTGTTGGCCGCCCAGCGCTATGAGGCAGCCGACGAAGCTCGACGCCAATCCGAGTACCAAGAACTGCAGCGCGAACAGCGCGAGCATCTGCCGCTGCGGCGCGCCGAGGCAGCGCATCATGGCCGCGGCGTCGAGGTGCCGGCGCAGATATCGCGACGCGGCCAAGGCGACCGCCACCGCGGCCAGCATCACCGCGACGAGGGCCGCCAGCGCCAGGAATTTTTCCGCACGCTCGAGCGTCTGCCGCACTTCGGGCCGCAGATCTCTAATCGACTCCAGGCGTTGACCGCGATCGAGTCGTGCCTTGGCCCAGTCGCGAAAGGCGTCCGTGGCGGGTCCGGCCACGAGCAGCCGATACGACGCACGATTGCCCGGCTGCAGCAGCTTGGTGGCGGGGACATCGTCAAGATTCATCAGCAGCTTCGGCCCCATCGACAGCAAGCCGCCTGCGACTTCCGGCTCCTGTTGCACGATCGCACCGATGGTCAGGGTCTTGTCACCCACCGCGAGCGCTCCACCCTTGCCGACGTTGAGCCTCGCGGCCAGGCGGCCGTCGATCCAGGCTTCGCCCGGCGGCGGGATGCCGCCTGCGGTGGTTCCCTCGGGCGAGGAAGGATCGGCAAGTGTTATCGCGCCTCGCAGCGGATAGCCCGCCGAGACCGCTTTGACGTCCGCCAGCACTGCGTCGACGCTGCCAGTGGTCGCGGCCTGGACCATGCTGTTGAACTTGATCGCCGGGACAACGGCGAGACCGCGCGCTCGCGCCTCTCGCGCATAATCGTCGGGTAGCGGCCGGTCGCCGGAAAGGAGCAGATCGCCGCCCAAGAGCAGGTTCGCCTGCCGCGTCAATGCGACCTTGACCCTGTCGGTGAAGAACCCGACCGTGCCAACGCTCGCCACCGCCAGGACGAGCGCCGCAATCAGCACCCGCAACTCGCCTGCGTGCCAGTCGCGACCCAGCATGCGCAGCGCCAGCCTGAGGGTATTCATGCGTTCGGGGTCGCCGATTTCGGCGTTGTCAACGAGCCGCCGGCCAGCGCGGCATCCTCGACCAGACGGCCCCCGGCGAGCGAGAGCCTGCGGCCGCATCTCGACGCAAGCATCGTGTCGTGCGTCACCAGCAACAGCGTCGTGCCGCGCTCGCGGTTGAGACGAAACATGAGATCGGCGACTTCGGATCCGGTCGCGCCGTCGAGATTTCCGGTCGGCTCGTCGGCCATCAGCACGCGAGGCTCTCCCGAAAAGGCACGTGCGATCGCGACGCGCTGCTGCTCACCGCCCGAGAGCTGCTTGGGATAGTGCCCGACCCGGGCCGCCAGACCGACACGCTTCAGCCATTCGTGCGCTCGCGGCGCGGCATCGAGCGAGCCCGCGAGCTCGAGCGGCAGCATGACGTTCTCCAGCGCCGTCAACGCCGGCAGGAGCTGAAATGACTGGAAGACAAACCCGAG